>NZ_QTQA01000045.1:0-38070 GCF_003853825.1 Burkholderia sp. Bp9012
AGTCAACAACACAGTCTTATGTCTACCCGTTATTGTAAGTGGGTGACTGTGTCCGGCGTTTCAGGGGGCTGCTCCAGCCGTACGGCGGGTCAAGGATGGCCAGGGAGTGGCCGTCGTGGCCCGCGAGCTGGGCATTTCTGAGCAGACGCTTCGCAACTGGGTGAAGGGTGAAGCGTCGGGCAAGCTCAACGGCGCCGGAGCGAAGCAGGTCACGCCGGAGCAGATGGAACTGTCGCGTCTGCGAGCGGAGAACAAGCGCCTGCAGATGGAGCTTGAGATCGCAAAAAAAGCGGCAGCATACTTCGCGAAGGACCTGCTGTGAGGTATGCCTGGATCGACCGGCAGGTCGGGCAATATCCGCTGTCGTCGTTGTGCCACGTGCTGTCGGTCAGCGTGAACGGTTATCGCGCGTGGAAGCGTGGCGGTAGACCGGGGCGAACGCGATTGACGGACACGCAATTGCTGACGCTGATCCGGAAGGTGCACGCCGAGGCCAAGGGCGCATACGGCTCGCCACGCATGACCAAGGAAATCCGTGATCGAGGCTTTCCAGTCAGCAAGGCGCGCGTGGAACGGCTGATGCGTGAGAACGGCATCCGGGCCCGGCACAAGCGCCGTTACCGAGCAACGACCGATTCGAAGCACAAGCTGCCGGTTGCGCCGAATCTGTTGAATCGGGAGTTCACGCCCGCCGAGCCGAGTCAGGTGTTCAGCTCGGACATCACGTACATCTGGACCGACGAGGGTTGGCTGTACCTGGCCGTGGTGCTCGACCTGTTTAACCGGGAGGTGGTTGGCTGGTCGATCAAGCCGCGCATGACGGCGGATCTCGTAACGGACGCGCTGACGATGGCTTGGTTCCGCCGCCGACCCGCGCTGGGCGCACTGTGCCAATCGGATCGGGGCAGTCAATACGCGAGTCACGAGTTCCAACGCAAACTGGCCGCCTACGGCATGCGCTGCTCGATGAGCCGCAAGGGAAATTGTTGGGACAACGCCCCGACGGAAAGCTTCTTTAACAGCTTGAAGAACGAACGGGTTCATGCCACGCGCTACCGGACGCATCAGGACGCGAAGGTCGATCTGTTCGAATACATCGAAGTGTTTTACAACCGCAGTCGTCGTCATTCGTCGCTCGGCTTTGTTTCTCCGGAGCGGTTCCTTCGGGACTGGATCAAAGCTCAGCAGACCAAGGACGCCGCGGCATAACTCGGGACCGTTGGAAGGCGAAATACCGAGGGAACCTCAAAGCCTATCGATCCCCAACTGCGCTGACCAATACGGAACGAGCGTTGCGTGGATAGACCCCGTCACAGGATCTTCGGGAAAACCGGCGCCGGGCGCGAAATAACGGGACACGAAATGAGCCTTTGCATTCTCGGCCTCCCGTCCCGTAATGACAAGCCCGACCGGGCCAAGCCGGGAAATTGCGAGTAAATTTGGAACAAATGTGCGAACAGCATCAGCGCTGCCGAGGTCCACGAAAAAATTCTCGAAATTCCGAAAAATTCGAACGGGAGGGACGTCGAAAATGTCGGCAATTTCCTCTGGAAGCGCAGTCAACATTTCCGGTGAGAATCGTGGAATGTCTAGCCGGTATCCTACCGGACTTTTTGATACCTTCAACTCACCGACACGGGTATGAAAGATGACTGGAGCGCTCTCTTTCATTGTGGTCAATAATACGTGTGCTGTTGCAAGAGTGGCATGTCCACAAAAGTCGACTTCGTGCGCCGGAGCAAACCAGCGCAAGTCCCACGCCCCATCGAGCCGTGCCTTGACAAAAGCAGTTTCAGCTAGATTGTTCTCTGCGGCGATCGACCGCATGATCTCGTTCGGAAGCCAGTCATCGACCACGAGGACGGCGACGGGGTTTCCTGTGAAGAGTCGATCGGTGAATGCATCAACCTGATACATGCGCATGGTATGGGGTGGGCGACCGCTTACAAGCATTTGAAGAAAATGAGTGGAGATGCATGACGCGTGCGGAGTAGCCCCACTGCGGAGCGGCGCTATTCTCGCGTCGCTCCGCAGCGTGGGAGATCGGTTCACGCGACGGTGGTGTCGGTTCTGGCGATCGAAGAGGCAATTAGTTAACTTTCTTGCGCAGGAAGTCGGACACGCGCGCGAGCCCTTGCTCCAAGACAGTCTGATTATTGGCGTAGCCGATCCGCACATAACCCTCCATATCGAACGCACTGCCTGGCGTAAACATTACACCCGTTGCGTCGAGCAGCTCGGTACAAAATTCACGGGATGGCATGTCGACTGCGAATTTGAGCAGTGCAGTCGTTCCGGACTTCGGCTTGATCCACGAAACCAGCGGCTCACGTTTGACCCACGCTTCTACAATGGCGAGGTTGGTACGTACGATGTCGAGATTGCGCTTCAGGATAGCGTCTCGATGCTCGAGCGCAAGCGTCGCGAAGTAGTCGTCGATCATGCCGACGCTGATCGTGTTGTAATCGCGATGAACGGCGACCGCGTGAATTAGCTCCTCTGGACCGGCGATCCAGCCCAAGCGCAGTCCAGCGAGTGAGTAAGTCTTCGACATGCTCGCCGTACTGATGCCTCGCTCGTAAAGATCGGCGATCGACGGGCTATAGCCGCTGCCGACCTGATCGGTTCCTCGATAGACTTCGTCGCATAGCAAGTACGCACCGCAGCGGCGTGCGATTTCGATGATCTTGCCGAGGAACGCTTCGTCCATCAGCGAGCCGGTCGGATTATTCGGGTTGTTGATCGCGATGAGACGCGTCTTGTCATCGACGAGCGACTCGAGTTCCTTGAGATCTGGCAGGAATGCGTTTTCCTCGCGAAGCTTCAGAATCTTCACGTTTGCTCCGTAGCTTTCCGGAATCGAATAGTGCTGCTGGTAGGTCGGCAGCACGGAAATCACGGTATCATTCGGTTCGACCAGTGTTTCGTAGATGAGGGCGTTACCGCCGATCGCGCCGTGAGTTACGATCACGTTCGATGGCGACTGACGCGAGTAAGTGGCGGCAATGGCTTCGCGCAGCCGTTGCGTGCCTTCGATCGCACCGTATGTCAGTTTCATCGGCCGCAACTCGTCGAGCACGGATGCTTGACGGCCAGTTATCGTGAGCAGTTCATCGACTGTCAGAGATTCGACGCAAGTCTCTGCGAGGTTATACGTGGCATGGTCCTCGTATTGATCCATCCAGCGCTCGACGACAAATTCCTTGATCTTCATGTCTGTACCTTCGGTGAGGGTTGAGCGGCCACACTCCGGCCGCATGCAGGGTAAATCGATGCTTGCGTAGACTTCGTCGTGACGCTCACTTGGTGATGCGGTCGCGGTTGAAGTATTGAATTGAAAGCTTGCTCAGTGTCCTATCTGCCTTCAGTTGCGCCAAGGCGTTGGAAACGCGGTTTCGTAAAGCTGCGTCTTGCTTTCTGAATGCCCAGCCAACGCCCTTTCCGACGGTCACCGGATCCGGGAGCGGTGCGCCGACAATCGCAAAGTCGCGCCCCTGTGGCTTATCGAGGAAACCGTCCCGTGCTGTCATACTCCTGAACGGAACCATCAAGGCGGCCTGCGGCTAGGTCGGCATAGACCTGATTTTGGTCCGAATACTCGACGATCTCGACGCCGTACGACTTCCAGTTGCGCTGGACGACGTCATCTTGAACCGCCCCTTGAAGTATGCCAATGCGCTTACCCCTCAGTGCGTAATGGGTGGGAAGGAGTCCAGAGTTCTTGCGTGCGATGAGGACCATCGGAACGACATAGATTGCGGGAGTGAAGTCGACAATTTGCTCCCGCTTGCCGGTGATGTTCATGGCCGAATTGACCAGATCAAACTTCCGGGCTTGCAGAGCCGGTAGCAGACCGTCAAAGACATTTTCCACCCAGACGCATTTGACCTGCATTTTCACGCTGACTGCATTGCCGGTGTCGATATCAAAACCCTGTAGCTGCCCGGCAGCCGTTTTGCTTTCGAACGGAGGGTAAGCGGCGTCGATGCCAATTCTGAGCATTGCACTATTGCCTGCGAATACATGTCCAACCGCTCCCACGGAAAGAGCGATGGCACAAACTAGATGCTTCATTTTCATACCAGGTCCGATGATGAAGGAGAACGGGGCCGTATCCCGATACCGGTCTACAGGCGTACCTCGCGCCTCGAGCTGAGGTAGATGACTTATCCGATGGGGGCAACTTGGCTAAGTATCGCCTCTATAAAACAAAATGTCTATAGTAGACAGAAAATCTATGATAATGAGTGGAGAGGAGTGTCCCGAAATCAGCCGCTGGGTGCTGAATTGAACAATTTGCCGTTCGTGGTAGATGAGGCGCGGTTTTGCGCCGTACTGCAGACGCTGGATACGCGTGGCGCGCTCGCGCGGATGTTTCGTTCTCGGGCAAACGGTCGCGCCATGCCGCCGCCGCAGGGGCTGACGCTTTTTCCTGATAACGAAGGCGATTTCATTACGTACCTTGGCTGATGAGTAAGCATTTGGCGCGAATCTCCCCCCTCTGTGCCGACCCGTTCCGGCCCAATCGTTACCGCGTGGACCGCTCATGTCGATAAAGACTGGGCATCCTCTGATGCGGTGTGACTCGGGTTTGCTGACCGTTGAACGTACCGCTGGTGCGACGGCACTGGCGGTCGAACACCTTGCGCAGCCCGAATCGGACGGTTTTGCCTTGATCGGGAACGGCGCATTGGGCTTCGCCCATCTGCGTCATCTCGCCAGCGGGCGCGCATGGAAGACCGTTCGGGTGTATTCGCCGGAGTTCTCCGCTGACGAAGTCAGGCGCGATTTGGTGAAATCGATCGATCCGCGAGTCGTCGTTATAGATAAGCTCAATGCATGCGCGACGCGGACGTTGCGTCGCTCTGCACGTCGTCCGGCAAGCCAATACTGACTGAGGGCATGCTGACGCGCCCAGAATACGCACGTCTGGAAGACAACTGCTGAAGCTCTGGACGACTACCTGAAATCTGTTCAAAAATTTTTTGTTGCGACGACCGGTGGAATCTGCCAACGGGGGACTACGTCGAAGTGACCGGGCTGGAGTGGATCGTCTGGTACAGCAATCATCCGCTGATGAAGCCGCTCGGCTATATCCTACTGCTGAACTAATGCTGGTAACTCATAAATTCCGCTGACTTGCCTGCATTAAAAAGCAAGCAGCTTCCACGATTCCCTTGTCGTTCATGACCGTCCATAAGAAAAACATCAAAGTGGCTATACAGGATCATTCGGAAAAAAAATAATATTAGATCCTCTTTGAGTGTACAGATACGCGGAGCGGACATGCAGTTGAAAGCCATTGGAGACCGTTTTCGGGAGCACCTGATGTGCCTCGGGCAAATTGACGAAGCGGGAAATGAGGAAGCGCGCCGACTTGCGTTGTCTGGTCTGGACAAGGAGGGGCGCACGCTGGTGATGGGCTGGATGCGCGATACCGGCACGATCGACAGGCTCGACCAGATGGGCGACATCTCCGGGGGGGCGGCTGGCCGGAACGACAGCCTACCGCCAATCATTACGTGCAGCCATATCGATACTCAGCCTTCAGGTGGCAAGTTCGATGGCTGCTGCGGGGTGATGGCAGGCCTTGAGGTCGTTCAGTCGCTGGTCGATGCCGGTGTCAAGACCGAAGCTCCGTTTGAGGTTGCGATCTGGGCTAGCGGGAAGGCCGCCCGCTTCGTCCCGGCGATGATACGCTCGGCTGTGTTCTGCGGTGACATTCCGCTCGAACATGCATGGTCCGCGAAGGACGCTCGCGGTATCACCGTCAAGGGAGAACTGGACCGTTTTCGCGACGTATGTGACCAACAGATCGGCCAGCGTCACGTCGGCGCCTACCTGGAGGCGCACGTCGAGCAAGTGCCGGTGCTGGATAGAGAGGACATCGTGATTGGCGTTGTCACCGGTGTGGTATTCGTAACGGCCGCAGGAGGTGCGGCATGACCGACAACGAGTCCCAACTGACCGAAAAGGTGAAGGAAGACCTTTGTGCCGCCGTCGATGCCGGTTTTGATGCCCAGGTGGAGTTGCTGGCGAACCTGGTGAAGATCCCGTCCCAGCGTGGTGAAGAGTGTCGGGCCCAGGCCTTTATGGCGGACGTTTATCGACAGCGTGGCTATGACGTGGACTCCTGGACGATCGATGTCGACGAGATTCGCGAGCTGCCGGGCTTCTCGCCGGTTGCCGTGTCCTATGACGAGGCGATCAATGTGGTCGGCGCGCATCGGAGCCGCGCGGGCACGGGGCGTTCGCTGATCATGAATGGTCACATCGACGTCGTGCCGGTGGGGCCGGAGAACCGCTGGACAAAAGACCCGTACGGTGCCGAGATCGTGAATGGCTGGATGTACGGACGTGGCGCCGGAGACATGAAGGCTGGGTTGCTGGCCTGTGTCGCTGCCATGGATGCCTTGAGCCGCATCGGCTTGCAACCGGCAGCGGATGTGTACCTGCAATCCGTAGTGGAGGAAGAGTGTACCGGTAACGGCGCATTGGCTTGCCTTGCCCGAGGATATCGTGCGGACGCCGCCTTTATTCCAGAGCCGCTTGACCCCAAACTTTTGCGGGCTCAGGTCGGTCCGATCTGGTTCCAGGTGCAGGTCGAGGGCGATCCACAGCACGCTTCGGCGGCTTTCTCCGGTGGCGGCGCCAACGCGATTGAGAAAGCGATGTATCTGATCGGATGCCTGAAGACGCTGGAAACGCACTGGAATGACTGCAAGGTGCACCACAAGCACTTTTGCAACCATCCGCACCCCATCCGCTTCAACTTGGGCAAGATCGCCGGTGGCGATTGGCCGTCCAGTGTGCCGGCCTGGTGCAATTTTGACATGCGCGTGGCCGTCTACCCTGGACAAGGCTTGGCCGACAAGCGCGCCGAGATCGAAGCCTTCATCGCGGAGGCCGCGGCAGCGGATGAATTCCTACGGGATCACCCGCCGCGCGTCATCTATCACGGCTTCATGGCAGACGGTTATGCACTGGAAAACGCCGAAGAGGTTGAGGCGGTGTTGCGCCACGCGCATGAGTCGGTATTTCATGAACCGTTGCTCGAACATGCGACGTCCGCCGCGACCGATGCACGGTTCTTCGGACTGTATGCCGACACACCGGCCATCGTCTACGGACCTCGTTGCCGCATGCCGCACGGCTATGATGAATCCGTCGATCTGGCGTCTCTCAAACAGGTAACGAAGACGCTCGCGCTTTTCATCGCAGGTTGGTGTGGTCTCGAGGAAAAACAGCAATGAATAACGAGAACCTCGCATTCCTGGCAGATGAAGTACTCAATACGCGAGTTGAAAAATGGAGCCTTGAACAGGTCCAGGCGCTTGCCTTCGACGTATTCGGCGTTGCCGGTGAGATTACGCCATTGACGGGCGAGCGGGACCAGAATTTCCAACTGAAAACTGGCGACGGCGTCGACTATCTGCTCAAGGTGACCCATCCGGCAGAAGCGCGTGAAGTCACGATGTTTCAGACGAAAGTGCAGGAGCGCCTGATGGCAGCCACAAACGCGCTACCGGTGCCGCACATCGTTCGTACCAAGGACGGACAACCGATCTATTGGCATAAGGATTCAACCGGTGCAACTCATGCCGTCCGGCTCATGACGTTCCTGCCGGGCGTGCCGCTCTACAAGGTGGATCGCAGTTCCGCCCAACGCTTTGCGCTCGGCCGCGCCTTGGCTCAGTTCGACATGGCGTTGACGGGTTTCGACATTGTGCAGCCTTATAAGACGTTCCTGTGGGACACACAGCGGGCCGATCAACTCCGTGGACTGCTGTCGTTCATCGAAGACGAAACGCACCGTGAGCTCGCGAGGCGTCTGATGGATCGCTTCGAGCACGAGGTCAGGCCGCAGCTAGCAAGCCTGCGGCGGCAGGTGATTCACAATGACTTGAATGCCTACAACGTCATGGTTGACTCGACGTGCCACAACAAGGTCACCGGCATCCTGGACTTCGGCGACATCGTTATTGGCCCATTGGTATTCGACGTGGGCGTCGCGGCGGCTTATCAACTGGCCCCGACCGGCAATCCGCTGGTCACTGCATCCGAGTTCGTTGCCGGATACCACGCGACCAACCCGCTGACCGACGAGGAGATCTGCCTGCTGCCGGACCTGATCGCGACGCGATTGCTGACGACCGTAGCGATCACCGGGTGGCGTGCAACGCTGCATCCGGAAAACCGCGAATACATCCTGCGCAACAACCCTCTGTCGTGGGATGGACTGCTGCGTATGTCGACGATTTCGAGAAATGAGACTGTCGGCACGATCCGTCGTGCCATTGCAACGCTTGAGGAGTGGAAGAATGTCTATGGATAAAGCGATGCTCAATGCGTTCGACCCGAGCAAGATCGAGGGCCTGGACGCCAATGAGAAGAAGATGATCGAGCGTCGCTGCAAAGTGCTCGGCCCGTCGTACCGCCTGTTCTACGAGCGCCCTGTGCAGTTCGTCCGCGGAAAGGGAGTACGCCTCTACGACAAGGCCGGTAACGAGTATCTGGACGCGTACAACAACGTCGCATCGGTCGGGCATGCCCACCCCCGCGTGGTTGCCGCCATCGCAGAGCAGGCCGCGACGCTGAACACACATACCCGCTATCTGCACGACGGCATTCTCAACTATGCAGATCGTCTGTTGGCAACCTTTCCGGCCGAGCTGTCGCAGGTGATGTTCACTTGTACAGGCAGTGAGGCAAATGATCTTGCGTTGCGCGTTGCTCGCCGTCACACTGGCGGCTCAGGGATCATCGTCACCAAGCTGGCATATCACGGCGTTACGGCATCTGTTTCGGCAGTCTCTCCATCACTTGGCGCCGCCGTACCGTTAGGCATCGACGTCCGTACCGTCTTGGCGCCCGATGCCTACCGAGAGCCGAATGACGACTTGGCGACAACGCTGGCTGAGCGCGTTCAGGCAGGAGTGGACGATCTGAAGCGTCACGGCATCAAGCCGGCTGCGTTGCTGGTGGACACGATCTTCTCCAGCGACGGCGTGTTCAGCCACCCCATTGGCATGCTGTCGAAAGCGGTCGAGGTCATTCGCAAGGCCGGCGGTGTATTCATCGCGGACGAGGTGCAAGCAGGCTTCGGTCGCACGGGCTCTGCCATGTGGGGTTTCCAGCGTCACTCGGTGGTGCCAGATATCGTCACGATGGGTAAGCCAATGGGCAATGGTCACCCGATCGCTGCAATGGTCGCCAAGCCTGAAGTGATCAAGGTGTTTGGCGAGGAAGCCCGATACTTCAACACCTTTGGCGGCAATCCGGTGTCGTGTGCGGCCGCGATGGCCACGCTCGATGTACTTCAAACCGAGGGGTTGCTAGAGAACGCTGAGAGGGCGGGCGAGTGCTTGCGCGCCGGATTCCGTGAGCTCGCGCAACAGTACGACATCATTGGTGATGTACGCGGTGATGGCCTGTTCATTGGCGTCGAGCTGGTGAAGGATCGCACCACGAAGGCATCGGCGCGCGAAGAAACGACCTGGTTCGTCAACGCTATGCGCGAGGAGCGAGTGCTGATCAGCGCGACCGGCCTGCATGGTAACGTATTGAAGATTCGCCCGCCGCTGGCTTTTACGCCGGCCGATGCTGACATTCTGCTCGATGCGGCGGCCCGGGTACTGGCACGCCGCTGATCCACGGTGAAGCCGCCCACCTAGCGGTGCGGCGGCTTTGAAGCAATTTCGATGGCCTGAGCAAGCTTTTTCACGCCGGGGCCAATCGCTTCCATCGACACGCCGCCGAAACCGAGCACGATGGCGTTTCGGTAAGATGAGGAGGCGTCAGAGACGAGCCGCGGTTTGCCGAGAATCAGCCCCAGACGAGTGGCTTCATCTCGCAAACGCTGAATTTGGACTTCTTTGCCGAGGCGTCCAAATACGTGCAGACCCGATTTAGCACTGGAAAGCGTCAGTGTATCGCCAATTTCTTGCTCGATGGCGTCGCGCATCAGCCGTTGCCGTGCCGCATATTCCACCCGCATGCGGCGAATGTGTTGCGACAGATGGCCTTCGGAAATGAGATCTGCAAGTGCCGCTTGGGTGTGAAGTTGCCCTGGTCGGTATATCTCGACGCAAGCAGCAGAGAAGCTAGGCGCGAGATGCTGCGGCACGACCATGTAGCTCATGCGCATGCCCGGGAAAGTGGCCTTGCTGAACGTTCCCAGGTAGATGACGTGGCCATCCGTATCGAGCCCCTGCAGGGAAGGCAACGGCGCACCGTCATAGCGAAACTCGCTGTCGTAATCGTCCTCCAGAATCCAGAGTCCCAACTTGCGAGCGCGCTCGAGCAGTTCCAGGCGCCGGCTCAAAGGCATGACGACCCCCGTCGGATATTGATGCGACGGACTCACCGCGGCCAGTCGGGTGCGTTTGGATAGCTTGCTGGCGCGCAGGCTGGCGCCTTGCTCGTCAAGGACGAGCGGATCCACATGCAATCCGGCTGCCGTGAGCACCGACGGAAACGCCCAGTGGCAAGGGTTCTCGACCAGCGCGCGATCTCCAACGTCTGCCAGTAGGCGTGCGCACAGGTCAATCGATTGGTGCGTTCCCGACGTAATGATGACCTGACCGGGTTCGCAGACGACCGATCGTGAAATGCCCAGATAGTTGGCAATGGCCTCGCGCAACGGCAGATAGCCAGCCCCCTCCATCGCGTACCCGGATAGCGGCAAATTGGCGCGTGCAATATGCCGCGTCAGCAGCCGCTTCCAGATATGAAAGGGAAACATCGTTGCGTCAGCGACTCCCGGCACGAATGCGCCGGCGTGGTACGGAATGCCGCCAGGACCTTTGGCCAACTTCTCGCCACGCCGAGATAGCGAGGTCCATGGCCTCGCAGGAGCAGCCTGATCGGGAGCCGCTCGGGGCATCGCGCCCGTCTGGGCGACAAACGTACCGCTACCACTTGTTGCCGTCAGATACGACTCAGTGACAAGCCGATCGTAGGCGAGCGAAACGGTGATTCGCGAGATGCCTAATTCCAAAGCGAGCTGACGAGACGACGGGATCTTTTGGCCAGGAACGAGCGTGTGATCGAGCACGGCACGACGCACGATTTCGTAGATTTGACGCTGTAGTGAGTGGACAGATTCGCGCGAAAGCACACTCGACAGCAAGTCAGAGAGCAGCACCTCTTTCATGGGGAAGTGGACTTAAAACTGGTATTTTGGTGGCTATATAAGTTATAGCCATCCACTGCTATCGTCAACGCTAGAAATGGTCACGTTGCTTACGCTTGTGAACTTTTCAATAGTGCTGGCACCCAGGAGACCAGTTGCAGACCAACTGATCTGACTGGTTAGAAATCAGGGGCGTTAATGAACAAGACAGAGCATCAACCCTTCCGAGCGGCACTTGCTGCATTCTTCGGAACAATGATCGAGTGGTACGACTTTTACTGTTACGGCACCGCCGCCACCCTTGTATTTGGCGATGTGTTTTTTGCAACCGGCGATCCATTGATGGGGACGCTTGCGTCACTAGGAACCTTCGCTGTCGGGTTTGTCGCACGGCCGTTCGGCGCGCTGATCTTCGGTCACCTGGGTGACAAAATCGGGCGAAAGCGAAGTCTAATCATCACCCTGGTGCTGATGGGTACCGCGACGACGCTCATTGGGCTGATCCCGAGCTATCACTCCATTGGTATTAGTGCCGCCGCCATTCTGGTGCTTCTGCGCCTGGTACAGGGCATCGCCGTCGGCGGTGAGTGGGGCGGGGCGGTACTGATCGCCAGCGAGCATGCGCCGGAGAAGTGGCGCACGATCATCGCTTCTGCACCTCAGTATGGAAGCCCGGTTGGCCTGATTCTGGCGACGCTGATCTTCCGAGTAGTGTCGGGATTGCCGCAATCGGATTACCAATCGTGGGGTTGGCGCATTCCGTTCCTGATCAGCGGCGCTCTGGTGATCGTTGCATTCATCATTCGTCGCAACGTCAATGAGAGCCCTGAGCTTGAGCGTCGCAAGGCCGAAGGCAAGATCAGCGATGTTGCCCCGGTGCGCTTGGTGTTTCGCAATCACAAGAAAGCACTGTTCCTGGGTATCGCGTTCTGCATGCTTGGTATCTCTGGCTTCTATTTCGTCACGACGCTAATGATTACGTTCACGACGACCTATCTGAAAGTCTCCAAACCGGACATTCTGGACATCATTGCCTGGACGGGCGTGGTCGAGCTCGTGAGCTTTCCGATTGGCTCCTACATTGCTCATCGGATCGGCGAGCGCAAGTTTCTGATGTTCATCACGGGCGCCGCGACGCTGTGGGCGTTGCCGATGATGCAACTCGTCAGCACTGGCAACGTCGGCAACATCTCTATCGCAATTCTGATTGCGACAGCATTCATCGGCGGATACTACGCCGTGCTGTCGGCCTATCTGCCGCGGGTGTTTCCGGTCGAGATGCGCTACACGGGCATTTCCCTGAGCTTCCAGCTCTGCGGTGCGGTCTTCGGTGGTACGACGCCGCTGATTGGCCTGTGGGTTGCCAAATCGTTCGGCGCGCAATGGCTGCCGCTGGGCCTCATGTTCCTGGTCATCACCGGTGCAACGTTCCTGGCCGCCGTTTTTTTGCCCAACAAGGAAAGTGTGCGTTCGGGCGAGGTGGAGGCGCGGTCGCTGCATTCCGTGTAATGCAAGTCGAGGGCTCGGCCCGCTCACGCGTGTCGGGCCAGTTTCATTTTGTATTGAGATCAATAGCGTTCAGGAAGACACATGGCATTTGATAAAGAGAAGCTGCAGGTACTTCGCGAGAAGTTTGGTGGAGACAACGAGAGCGTCATCTATGACGAGCATTTTCGAGCAGTAGCAGCCACTGTCATCGACGAGCACGGTACCCGCGATGCTCCGTGGGCAGGCATCCCGACGTTCCTGGATACGCCATATCGCCAGATGGACTGGGACACACCGGACCTGACTGAGCTCGACGTTGCATTGCTCGGCGTGCCGATGGACCTGGGCGTCAGCAATCGCAACGGCGCAAAGTTTGGCCCGCGCGCGCTTCGCATCATTGAGCGCATCGGACCGTATAACCATGTGCTGAAGTCGCTGCCGACCAAGAGCATGCGTGTGGAGGACGTGGGCGATGTTCCTTTCCGTTCGCGCTTCGACCTGGCGACATGTCACGATGATATCGAGCGTACGATTGCCAGCATCATCGCTGCTGGCGTGATTCCGGTGTCCATTGGCGGCGATCACTCTGTTACGCTGCCGATCCTGCGTGCCATCGCCAGAAATGGACCGGTGGGGCTGGTGCACGTGGATGCGCACTGCGACACTGGCGGTCCGTTCGACGGATGCAAGTTCCACCACGGTGGCCCGTTTAGGCACACAGTACTGGAAGGGCTGGTCGATCCGGAGCGCACGGTGCAGATCGGCATTCGCGGTTCCGCCGAATACCACTGGGAGTTCTCGTACGCGTCGGGCATGACGGTCATCCACGCCGAGGACATCGATCGGCTCGGGGTTGACGGCGTCATTGCCAAGGCCCGCGAAGTTGTGGGTGACCTGCCGGTTTACGTCACGTACGACATCGACAGTCTGGATCCCGCGTTCGCACCGGGGACCGGCACGCCGGAAGTCGGTGGGATGACGGTGCGGGAAGCGCAGTCGATTCTGCGCGGTCTCGCGGGAATCAACATCGTCGGTGGTGACGTTGTCGAGGTCGCGCCGCAATATGACGCGACAACTAACACCGCACACGCGGGTGCCCAGATTCTGTTCGAGATTCTCAGTCTCGTGCATGCGAAAGCGCAGGGATAAATCAACCGCTTGATGGGGGCTATCCGGTCACGCCGCTCGCGGCGTGACATTTCCTTGAACGGTATTCTGTGAGGCCCCCATCCGTAAGATTTTGTCACCGCGACTTCGATTCACGAGTGGACAATTGACTCGCTTTTGCCAAAGGAGGATGCCAGACAAACCTTGCCTTTGTGTGGCGGCCGGCTCAGTCGACCGCACACGAACTCCTGCGCATTGCAGGCACTGCATATCAATGCGAATGCACTGCGCGGCCCTCCCGTGAAATCTCACCTCTGAGCCTCGTTGCGTCAGAGTGGGTTCAATCCTTTGCCGCTTGTTCGCTCAATCTGCATCATGATGCCACGCAAACGCACATCGCATGTAAGCACTCAATCAGCACCGTAGCGTAGGTCGTCGACGACGGGGAGTCGCGATACTATCGGATGGGCGCGACATGAGCAGTAGACGGCAGCGACAGAGCCACGTTCCACGGCAGCAGTTCGTCGATGCTGTTGATCGGATGGTCAGCAATGCGCTCGAGCACGTAGGCGAGATACGCCTCGGGATCGAGGCCATTCAGGCGTGCCGTGCCGATCAGGCTATACATCGCGGCGGGACGTTCGCCACCGGAGTCGGCGCCGGCGAACAAGTAGTTGCGCCTCCCGATCGCGACGCCACGCAGCGCCCGCTCGGCGATCAGGTTGTCGATCTCCACCTGCCCGTCGCTGCAGTAATAGACCAGTGCCGACCAGCGATTCATCGCATACCGAAGTGCCTTGGTCGTGTCGGATTTCGCAGAGAGCGTGGCGAGCGTCGCTTCGAACCAGAGCTTCATGTCGTCGAGCAACGGCACCGCTTGTGCCTGACGTACTCTGCGTCGTTCATCGGGCGGTTTGCCGCGGATCTGCTCTTCGGTCTTGTAGAGCGCGCCGATCCTGTGCAGTGCCTCTTCGGTTACGGCATTGGGACGCACCGCATGCAGGTCGTGGATTTTCCGGCGAGCGTGGGCCATACATGCAGCTTCCTGGACGCGACTGTCGAGATACAGCTCGGCGTAACCAGCGAACGCGTCGGCCTGCAGCACGCCAGCGAAGTGCGCGAGATGCTGCTGGGGATGTTCACCACGTCGATCCGGCGTGTAGGTGAACCAGACCGCCGCGGGCTCCTCGGAAGCGCTTGACCGGTCATCGCGCTGGCGACCATCGCCTTCAGCGCTTCAATGTCGTCGGGGAGATCGGTGGGAGCAGCGGACATGCGGTGAGCTTACACGACGCCACCGACAAGCTCTCCACGCGTAATGAACGTTTACAATGCGCTTCGCGGGCGTACCGCATCGATCGGCTGCCGCCAATCGAAACCTTCGAGCAAGAGCGCGAGCTGAGCGGTCGTCAGCGCAACAACACCGGCATCGGCGCGCGGCCACGCGAAACGTCCTTTCTCGAGGCGCTTCGAGAGCAGGCACAGGCCACCGTCGCACCACCACAAGCACTTCAGCAAGTCGCCGCGCTTACCCCGGAACACGAACACGTGCCCGCTGTAGGGATCCTTCTCCAGCACGGTTTGTACCTTCGCGGCCAACGAGTTGAAGCCGGAACGCATGTCCGTGACGCCCGCCGCGATCCAGATTCGCGTGTTCGGCGGGATCACTTCAGACAGTCTCGCAAATACTGTTCGGCGAACTCCTGCGACACACCGCGGATACGGATACGTCGTTTGCCGACCTCGATCTCGATTTCACAGCCTGGCGGCATCGCCGGGCTCGCCGACACGTCCGGCGTTTGCGGCAGAGCGCGATGTGGGATGTCCTTCGCAGGCAGATCGACCACATCAACCGGTAGCAGCGCGATGTTTGGTACCGACGATGCAGGTTGCGTATCGAGTAAGCTTCTTCGCCACTGCGCGACCATATTGGCGTTCAAGCCGTGCGCACGCGCTACCTCGGCAATCGAGCGGTTCGGATCGTTCGCTTCGGCAGCAACCGCTTCCCGAAACTCCTTCGTGTAGTTCCTCGATCCGGGTCGTCTTCCATGCACCACTGGCTTCATCAATCTGATTCCCATTACATCTGATGGGAATCAGATTGCCGGTGCCGTGCCCTCATGAACAGACGGTACGTGTCGAGCGCTTACCATCGCATCGTAGGACTTCAGCGCTCAAAATATTGCTCGCGAGCAAAACGACTCGGCAACGCTAGGGATCATATGTAGCTGCCGCTCCTCCGCTGGGAGGACTGGCTCCCGCCGGATCGGCCTCCATCATGAAGCGTACGTTGACGCCGCAATCCAGGAGCACAACGTTTCAAACTCATGAGGCGATCGGATGAAATACGAACGGATGATTCTTGAGGAGCAATCTCCGGGAGAGCTGGGCTACGACAAGGTCAAATACAACCTCTCCGAGAGCTACATCGCAGACAGACGTTCCAGCGATTTCGACGTCAAGCTCGACGATCTCGTCTTGTTGTACGGTGAGCGCCGCGGCGGCCACGCCCGGCGCTCCATCGGCGAATACATCGATCTGTACAACCGGAATCGGCCCCATTCGAGCCTGAAGGATCAGACGCCGGACGAGGCATACTTCGCGACGCTGCCTGCGATCAAATCGGCAGCATGATTGCCTCGGACGTTCCACTGATATGACTTTCCGTGTCAAGTACGCTCGGTTTTCAAGCTCTTTCAATAGGTTTCCGAATTTCCTGAGGGCGACGTAGCAGTAATGCTCGACGGTGGATCACACTGACATACGCGGGTTGGTTACCGCATTACAGAGTTCCGTCTCATGAGCCTGCCGCTTTCTTAAAACGCAAGTCGGGGACTGCCCGTTGCGAAGTGGAAACGCGGATTGCTCGAATACCGGGCTACGCCGCCTTCAGGAAACTTCCTGCACGATCAGTTCATCGCTTATCCATATCACGTCATGCGGACTGCACGCCATGCGGTAATGCAAGCGCCATCGCGAGTCGGGCGATGTCCCAGATGAAACCGGCCAATTCGCGAGCAACGGCAACAACCGCGATGTTGGCATTCTTGCCGCGGGCCACGAGCTTGCGATATCTCCGACACAGCCGCAACTGTGCATCCCACGCCCGTTCGATAATCTCTTTGGGGAGCCCTTCGTGACGCCGCTGAATCTCCGGCGCGACGCGTGCCATGTGCCGGTAGCTCCAGGCAGCTTCCACCAGCAGCTTGCGGGCATAACTGTTGCCAGTCTTGGTGATGCTGCCCTGACGCCGCTTACTGCCCGACGAATGCTCCGAGGGTGTCACACCAAGCCACGCCATGAGTTGACGTGGATGCGTGAAGCGCGACAGGTCTCCCAATTCTGAAACCATGCCGACCGCCGTAACAAACTGCACTCCGCGCATCGCCTGCAGAGCCAGCACCACTGGGTAAAAGCGCCAGCTGACGACTGCATCGCGCAACGCCGTCTCCAGTCGTCCACACTGCACGAGCCGATCCTCGATCGTGCGTTTATGCTCTTCAAATGCAAGTTGTTGCCATGCGTTAGCGAACGAATACTCGCAAAGCCAGCGCCGGTGCGATTCACTCCAGTTCGCGCGGCCCGTATAACCTACGCCGTGTGCAAGTAGAAACGACTTCAGGCGCTGCCGGGCTTGCCGCAAATCCTCTTTGACTGCTGCCCATGCTCGAGCCAGATCCCGAAAGGCTTCGTCTTCGACATCTGGCACGTACACGGCCGACAGGTCGCCCGCGCGAAGAGAGCGCACGAGCTTCGCGGCGTCGCGTCGGTCCGTCTTGACTCGCTCGCCGGGCTTCTTGGGAATCAGCGATGGCGCACAGACCATACTTTCGAACCCGCGCTGCACCAGCTGCCGATATAGCCCGTAGCCGCACGGACCAGCCTCATAAACCACACGCACGTGCGACGCCTTTGATTGCAGCCGCTTGCACAGCCGATCGATCTCCGTTTGGGTTGTGCCGATCTTGCCAAGCGATTCGACTTCGCCTGCGTCGATTGCATACGCGACCGTAATCGATTCTTTATGCACATCCAACCCAACGTACACCGTGCTATCGTCCTTCATGCTGGCCTCCGTGGTGGAAATCGCCGGGTGTGGTCCTGTCCACACCGTGCGGCTCTGGCAGCGATGCTAACCCGCGTTTGCTTCCCCACGCCAGGCCAGCCCCCGCCTCACGGAAAGTCATACTGCCTTAAAAATCTCAGAATACTGTCCGAACGAGCAGAGCCACCTCTGTCGGGGCCGATCTCGTGTTTCAAGGACGGCGAGCGGACGAGCAGCGTGGCTTGCATGCGTGGCTGTTACAGCTCAATCCGAGGGGGACATGGGAGCAGCGGGTCCGGCTCGGCGGTCGGTCGTCCGAACTCAATTCCGCACCGTTGGTATTCGACGAGATCGGCGCAGGCGAAGGTTTCACATTGACAGCCCGCCTATGAGCGAGTTCGACGAAGTGATTTCGCCCAGCCACCCGCTGGCGGCGCGCGGGTGGCGACAGTCGCAAGACTCGCGTCAACGAGCACCTGAACGGTGGATTCAGAACGACAAAGTCAACAGATCGAACAGCTTTCTGTCTTTCTCGGCCGCTGAGCGAGAACGCTGTCTTATGACATCGCGCAGGCAATCCACGAAGCACTTCGAAGCTGACTTACGTATCGCGTTGCGTCGAGTGATGATGTTGAGGTGATTCGCATCGAAGCGTTCCGCCAACGGCAATGCCTGAAGACTGCTGCCGATCGGTTCGATGACGAGATAGGGTTGTGGGCAGTAACCGAGCATGTTGCCATGCTCTACCAGTTCAAACATCAATGAGCTCGAGTGGGCGCAATGAATGTGTTCGGACTCGATCGTCGCGCCGTGGCGCCAGAAAAGATTGCGCATCATCGACGAATAGGTGGCTGGCGTGTAATTGACCACCCAGTTCTGATCGAGAAGTTGGTGAATCGACGTCCTGTCCGCACAGGGATGGCCATGTCGTGCAATGACGCACGAATGGTAGTCAAGCAACGGCTCGCACTCGAACTCCTGAACCGACATAGTTGCGGAAAGCGGCCCGACCATAACGTCGATGATGCCGTCGCGCAGCCTGGGTAATGCGACGGCCGTCAGACTTTCGAAAATCTCCAACTGTACACCGGGCGTGCGCTCTCTGAAGCGTAATACCAATTCCGCCAAGAAGGTCGGGATGATCCATGGAGCGACACTGACCACCAGACGCCCGGAAACGTCACCGCGCAATTCCGCAAGTTCGGCGTCGACCTGTTCGAACTGCCCGAGAATCAACCGCGCGTGTCGCAGGATTTTGTGACCTGCCTCGGTGAACTCGACACCACTCGCCGTGCGTTGCAGAAGGGTCAATTGCTGCTGGCTTTCCAACTCTCTCAAGGCCTTGCTGACAGCGGTCTGCGACAACCGGGTCAGGCGCGCTGCGCCGCGGATACTTCCGGTATCGGCGACTGCGACCAGTGCCTGTAACTGATGAAGCTTCATGGGACGCCAAAAAGGTTATGAGGGAAAACTATAGGTTGTCACGTCAACCCGATTGAGACTGTACGCTACTGTTTCGTCTACTTATGATTTTTTTCAAGCCCGTGTTCAGAAAATTGAACCTGAGACTTAGCCGCCGGAGCGGCGGATCACATGGCAGGCCACAGATCGCTACCGGCTCGACAATAAATCGGAGGAAATGGTAATGCAAATGCTGTCGACGCCACGTCCGGCGATGATAAAGCGAGTGATCCTGGCATCGGTAATTGGGAACGCATTCGAATGGTTCGATTTCGTGATTTACGGCGTGTTTGCCACGACCATCGCACGTCTGTACTTTCCCACGGCCAACACGCTCGCTTCTTTATCGCTGATGCTTGCCACGTTTGGAGTGGGTTTCCTAGTCAGACCATTGGGCGGTGTCGTGCTGGGCGTGTATGGAGATCGTGTTGGCAGGCGCAAGGCACTGTCGCTCACCATCAGTCTGATGGCGCTGGGAACCGGCATGATTGGACTGATGCCGACTTATGCCGCTATTGGCATAGGTGCGCCGATTCTGATTATGGTGGCGCGGATAATTCAGGGGATCTCCGCGGGCGCCGAGTTTAGCGTCGCCACGACGATGCTGGTGGAGTTTGCGCCGGCGAACCGCCGCGGCTTCTTCGGCAGTTTCCAGATGTGTGCGCAGGCGCTGGCAACTTCGTGCGGTGCTGCGGTTGCCTGGTTGCTGTCCGCGCATCTGGATGGCGCGCAGTTCGAAGCGTGGGGCTGGCGTTTGCCGTTCCTGTTCGGCATGCTGGTCGGGCCAGTGGGGTGGCTGATCCGCTCGACGGTCGACGAGTCGCCTGAGTTCCTCGCACACGTCCGCGCCACTGCCCGCGACGGTAGACCGGTCCGCCACATGTCGCTGAAACACCTGATTGCGAATCACAAGCGTTCCGTCCTCTCCGGTATCGGATTTTGCGTGGTGGGTACAGTTTCTGCGTTCGTCTTCAATTTTTTCGTGCCAATCTTTGCGAAACAACAGCTCGGCATTTCCGCGGCTAACGCTAGCTACAGTACGTTTATCAGCACGGCAATCGTGGTGGTTCTCTGTCCACTGACCGGACATCTGTCCGACAGGGTCGGGCGCGTGGCAGTACTTCAGATAGGGGTGGTGGGCTACGGCCTAACCGCTTGGTTCCTGTTCCATCGATTCGTTGCCGCTCCATCTTTTCAAACCTTGCTGGAACTGCAAATCGGAGTAGCGATTTTCATGGGTTTTATTTGGGGGCCCGCGCCGATTGTCTTGGCCGAGATTTTTCCGGTAGAAGTCAGGGCGACTGGCACGGCACTCGTCTACAACGTTTCCGTCATGATCTTTGGAGGTGCCGCGCCCTTCATCAATACGTGGCTGGTGAACGCGACGGGAAGCAATCTGGCACCGATCTACTACGTCACGCTCAGCGCAGTGATCGGATTTTTCGGGGTTTGCCTGCTACCAAAACGCGTCGGCACAGGTACTGTTGCACGCACTGTCTGACAACGGATCTTTAAGAGCGTTAATGGAATAAATGAACTAACAATCTGATTTGCATAATTAGTAATGCGGTAAATAATTGCAATTATGTATTCAAAGTAAAGATATGGAGGAGATGTGAGGAATAAGATTTTGTTTGGAATTTTAATGCAAGCTATTTGTGCATGCTCGTTTGCCCAGTCTTCCATGACGATTTACGGAAGTCTCGACGGCGGTCTGACCTATGTCAACAACATGGGTGGACATTCAAACGTGATGCTCCAAGACGGAATCAGCAAAAACAACGCCGTCGGTTTTGCGGGTGTTGATTACCTCGGAGGTGGTCTATCCGCACTATTCAAACTAGAAAACGGTTATTCTGTTGGTACCGGCGCTCTCGGACAGGGTGGGCTTCTGTTCGGCAAGCAGGCTTATCTGGGCCTTCGCCGCGACGATGTTGGCCAAGTGACACTAGGGCGGCAATATGACTTCACGATCCTTCTGGATCGTTATATGTCGTGCTTCAACTGCGGGATATACAGCGTCGAGAACTCCGATATCGATCGTGTGGCCGGAGAGCGCCTGAATAACTCAGTGCAATTCCAGAGCGCGAATCTCAAGGGGTTCACATACGGCGCGATGTATGCATTCGGTCAGAATGCCGCCGCGTTGACGACTAATGCCGGTCGAGCGTACAGCGCCAATCTGACATATACGAATGGCCAGTTCTCTGTGGTCGCAGTTCTGACGGATATCAACGGCGCACCGATGCGGGCAGGCAGTCTGGGGGCACCTACCGTCCTAGGTGTCAAGGTGAAGAGCGGTTCGACACTGACACTTGACAATCAGCGTATCGCTGCCGTTGGAGCGTACTACCAGCTTGGCGCGTGGACTCCCTCGCTGGTCTATTCGAATACGCGTCTGAAACTCGGCTCGGTGACTTCGACCGACCAAATCCTGCGTTTCGGCACGACCTATCAGATGTCGCCGTTCATCCAGCTGGACGCCCAGTTATCGGCCGACCGGTTCGAACAATCGCACTGGTACACGGTCAATTGTGCCGTCGACTACTTCCTGTCGAAACGAACGGATGTCTATATCGAACTCGCTGGCCAGCGAGCGACGGGAGCGGGAGCCGTCGCGTCGATCTTCCTGACGGCGTCGTCGTCGACCAGTAACCAGTTTCTGGCTCGGGTCGGCATGAAACATCTTTTCTAACGTATTGCCATTGGCGGCAATTCCTTTGCGACCGCGTTCGATTGCTGAGGAGAGGTGGTTTGCGCGTAGATTTCATTCTGTGAGGAAATTTGATGGCTACCGTGCAGTATCCGGCAATAACGAAGCCGGGCTCAAGAAAATACGGAAACGATACGTTGACCGTTACCGTCCGCGACATCGAGGTGAAGCGATGAGCGGCCCACTTGCTATTGCCAGACAGAGCATCGATGAAATTATCGCCATTCGTCATGATATTCATGCTCATCCAGAACTCGGTTTCGAGGAGACGCGCACGGCGGCGCTAATCGCAGGGAAGCTGAGGAAATGGGGCGTCGAAGTTACGGAGGGAATCGCGGGAACCGGCGTGGTCGGAACCATTCGTGGTCGGCGAGCCGGCACGCGCTCCATCGGATTGCGAGCCGACATGGATGCATTGGCCGTGTGCGAAGCAAATACGTTTGCTCACGCGTCCACGAGGCATGGTGTGATGCACGCTTGCGGACACGACGGACATTCCGCCATGCTGCTCGGCGCCGCCCAAGTACTGGCGGCCAATCCCGACTTTGCAGGCACGGTCAATCTGATTTTTCAACCGGCGGAAGAAGGGCGCGGCGGTGCCCTTGCGATGATCGAGAGTGGCCTGTTTGAGCGCTTCCCATGTGATCGTATTTTCGGAATGCACACCTACCCGGGTCTACCGGTAGGTACGTTCGGCATCCGCAAACACGAAATGATGGCGGCATCGGGCCGCTTCGAGGTGCGCTTCACTGGCTCGGGCGGGCACGGCGGTGCAAGTCCGCATACGTCTGTCGATCTGGGAATCGTAGCCGCTCATTTCCTGTTCGGTCTGCAGACCCTTGTTGCCCGTAACGTGCCTCCGCTGGAGCTGGCAATAATTAGTGTCGGAAACATTACGGCGGGGGATCCGAACGCGTTGAACGTGATTCCCCCGGAATTGCGGATCGGTGGAACGATGCGTGCATTTACGCGCGGCGTTCAGCGGTTGCTCGAGACACGTATCGCTGAGCTTGCCGAGTCCTTTGCGCAGTCCGAGGGCGCCAAAGCGGCTACAAAATGCTGGTGGCTATCCGAACCCCTTATCAACGATCCGGATGCTACCGACAACGTGATCGCCGCTGCGGTCGACCTCGTGGGTGCGAAATCAGTGAACGGTGATCTGCCGCGCGTTACCGCTGGAGAGGACTTTGCATCGATGCTGCGCATGCGGCCAGGTGCTTATATTTTGCTCGGCAACGGCCGGCATGGCGGTGACGGCGGCGGCAATGTTCATACGCCTCATTACGATTTTAATGACGAGGCTCTCCCGTTCGGCATTGGTTACTGGCTGTCCGTGGTCAATGTTGAGCTTGATGGAAGGCTGGGAACCGTATGAGCGAGATTGTCGATTTACGCAGTGATACCGTAACGCGGCCTACGCCCGACATGTACGACGCTATGATGCGTGCTCCTGTTGGCGACGATACCTACCGCGAGGATCCGACGGTCAACGTGCTTCAGGAGCGTGTCGCCGCCATGCTGGGTTTCGAGGAGGCGATGTTTGTGCCGACAGGCACGCAAAGCAACCTGTGCGCGATTCTTGCACACTGCGGACGGGGCGACGAGTACATCGTCGGACACAACGCCCACTGCTATCGGTGGGAGGGAGGAGGCGCCGCCGTATTCGGCGGCGTGCAGCCCCAGCCGATCGAACATGCGCCGGACGGGACGCTCCCGCTTGAGAAGATCGCCGGGGAGATCAAGCCCGCCAACGAGCACTTCGCCACGACCCGGCTGCTGACGTTGGAGAACACTCTGGGTGGTCGGGTAATGCCACGGGACTATGTGAACGCGGCAGTAAGTCTTGCCGCGGCATATGGTCTCGCCACTCATCTCGACGGCGCGCGCCTTTTCAATGCCGCAATTGCGCAGACGACGGCGACTGGGGTCTCGCCGGCCATCGAAGCATATAGGATCGCCGGACGTTTCGATTCGGTTTCCGTATGTTTCAGCAAAGGGCTGGGCGCGCCGGCGGGGAGCATGCTATGCGGTAGCGCCGAGTTTATCGGCCGGGCTAGGCGCATTCGCAAAATCGCGGGAGGGGCGATGCGTCAGGCTGGTGTGCTCGCGGCAGCGGCCCTCTACGCGCTCGATCACAACATCGAACGGCTCGCTGAGGATCATCGGCGAGCGAAGTTACTCGCAACCGGACTTTCCGCCGTCGCCGAGATTCAGGTTGATGCGACGGAAACCAATGTCGTATTTCTCGAATTGAGTGAGGGCGCACGTGGCCGCCTCGACGAGTTGGTAAATTATCTCAGGCATCGCGGGATTCTAGTTGCCAGTCACTATCGGCTGCGGCTCGTCACACATATGGATGTCGACGACAAAGGTGTATGGCGCGCGGTCGCTGCGATTCGCGAATTTTTTGAGCGATAGGGTGCCGCGTGACATAGCATCGCTGCATGGCGTTGATTCGTCCAACGATGTCATTTCCAACTGGAAGCGAATCGATGCGTGTGCATTGGACGTTGCGACGCCGCAAAATGAATCCGGTTGCCAATTCGATGAACGGGTTGGCAGCATGACTCATTGGCGTGTCACGTGAGCCGGCGCGCGGAGATATCAGATGACAGCCGACCTGCTTCAGTGCATCGCACCTTGTCTTGCCCGGTAGATTTGTGGGTCCTGATGGATTCCTAGGCTGTCGCTCGGGCACCAGCGGTCATCACCCGTTCATCCTAGCTGACGGTGGTCAGATCGAAGCCTTGCTCAATTCGGAGCATCGTCCAGTCGGAAGCGTTGTTGTGGGTGCTTGCGGCCGGTGGGATTCGTGCGATGGCCTCGACGACAGGTGAGTCGACATCGTCGGACGTTACGTGAGCGGCTTGTGCCTTGGGTAGCGGCTTCGCCTTGGTTGGGAGTGGGCAGAAACGGCTCGATCGGTGCCCAAAGTTCGTCGTCAGGTATCGGTTTAGCGATACCTTTTCGTCGAAGAAACAACGAGAAGGTACAGCATTCATTGGAGTAAACAGCCCCGTTGTTGATTTGGTTGCAGTTTCTAAGCTGGCTTCCCTGCCGAAGGGGGCGCAGATCACAACCTTGTCGGCGTGGTCGAGCACTGTCAGGTTCGCCACGTCTTCTCGATGATTTATTCCTTCTCACTGTTAAGTGGTGTCGTCAATAACTTCTCGATGAACGTACGTCGGTCGTCCTTCTGCTTGGCAGACCCTTGCTGAGAAAGCAATGATTCTGACAATTCGTAGCTGTATAGTACAAATGCTCGCGATTTTGCTTCGACCGCGCTGAAGCCGAGTGCCCGGAAGCATTCGGCAATGTAGCTCAGCCGCTTTGCGTCGACTTCGTTCAATATGTTTCGAGCAGATTCGTCGCGGCGGGACCAGGCACGAATTGCCAGCTCTGTCGCTGCGGCTTGCTTTGCCGATTCGCCCCTGAACGGCAACGAGATGAGGTCGTGTATCAGCTCACGCGCCGACAGTCCTCGGCTCTCGAACCGAAAGATGATCTGCTCGGTGGCCACATCCCGCCATGCCGTAAGCATGCGCTGTAGCAGGTCGTCCCTGTCCTTGAAGTGCCAGTAGAAGCTGCCTTTTGTGACGCCCATTTCCTTGGCCAACACTTCCACGCGCACGGCGTCAATGCATCGGCTTTCCAAAACCCGCTGCGCTGCACGAATCCAGTCGTCCGGTCCAAATTGTCCCCGACCGCTCTTATTGCCTGTTCTTGATGCCATGGCCACTCCGGAAAACGATCATTTTACAGGCATCGCTAACGCGTCTTGCGTGTCGCGTTGCAGTTAAGGCATCAGGTCATGCCGCGTTAACCCCGAGAAGCATCTCGTTGACTGAGCCACGTGTGCCACCTACCATACGCATACGTATGCGTATGGAGAAGCGTGATGACGAAGCTTGACGGAGTCGGCAAGGAACTGATCGCAGGGGAGCACCGCACGAATTATTTCGACGAAGGGCGGGGCAAGCCCTTGTTTCTGCTGCACGGCTCAGGGCCGGGCGTCTCAGGTTGGACCAACTGGAAGGGAGTGATGCCTGATCTCGCGGAAAGGTTCCGCGTGATCGCGCCGGACATCGCGGGCTTCGGCTTTACGGAGTTCAAGGAAAACAGCAAGTACGACATCAAGCTGTGGGTACGCCATCTCGTCGGCATCATGGATGCACTGGGCATCGAGAAGGCGTCGTTCGTCGGCAACTCGTTTGGCGGCGCTCTCTCTCTGGGTCTCGCGGTGTTCGACCCATCGCGCGTCGAGCGCATCGTCCTGCTCGGCACGCCTGCGGGCGAGTTTGAACAGACGCCGGGGCTGCGTTCGGCATGGGAATACGAGCCGTCGCTTGAGAACATGGAGCGCACCATGCGGCTCTTCCCGTTCGACCAGTCGATCATCACGCCGGAAATGGTCAAGTCGCGCTTCGACGCGAGCGCGCGGCCCGGCGCGCAGGACGCTCTGCGCAAACTGATTCCCCAGCCCGTTGCAGAAGGTCCGACCGTCGTGAAGGGCTTCCCCGAGCATGTGGTCGCGAAAATTCAGGCGCCGGCACTTGTGCTGCATGGTCGTGAGGATCGCGTCGTGCCACCGCAATGCGGGCAGCTGCTGGCACGTGCAATTCCGCGCGCCGACCTGCATCTGTTCGGTCAATGCGGCCACTGGGTCCAGACCGAGCGGCGCGCCGACTTCCTGCGTCTCGTGACCGCCTTCTGCGAGTAAGCGCCATGAGCCGCAACCTACTTGAACGTGTCCTTCACCAGTTGAACGTCGATCGTGCCGCGAAGCAGCGCTTTCGTGAGGATGCAGAGGGCTTTCTGCGCCGCTACGTGCTCGATGACGAGGAACGCCGCATGGTGCTCGATTTCGATGTCCTCGCGCTGCAAAACACAGGCGTCAATCCGATGCTGACAATGGGATTCTGGCAGGAATTGTCGCCCGAGCGTGACATGCGCGCCTACATGGCGCGGTTGCGTCCGGTCAGCGATAACGAGGCCATCCACGTCGCTGCGCTCAAACAATAAAGGAGCAAGCCGAGATGGCAAAAATGGTGGGTGGCTTTCTTGTGCCACATGATCCCGTGATGTTCGTCACACCTGAGGCGCCTGCGCAGCCGATCCGCGAGCGGATGTGGAATGCATTCGATACCTGCGCCGAGAGGCTGGCCGTTCTGCGCCCCACGAGCGTCGTTATCGTCGGTGCTGATCATTACATGCTGTTCGGCACGCAGTGCCTGCCGAGTTTTCTGATTGGCACGGGCGACGTAGACGGTCCGCTCGACGCGTTGCCGGGGCTCAAGCGAGGGGTGATTCCCGACAGCGCTCCGCTCGCACAGCACATTGCGGAACACGGTCTGGAAAACGGATTTGACTGGGCGGTTGCGCGCGCGTTGACTGTCGACCACTCCGTCGGCATCCCGAACCTGCTGATCGTGCAGCCACTGCGGGACGCCGGAATGCGGGTGGGCACGATTCCGGTGTACCTCGCGGCCGGCGTCGATCCTTATATCCGGCTTTCGCGTGCGGTCTCGGTGGGTTACGCAATCCGGGCGGCTGTCGAGGCATGGCCGGCCGACGAACGCGTGGCGGTGATCGGCAGCGGAGGCCTCAGTCACTGGGTCGGCACGGCGGAAATGGGGCGCGTCAACGAGACGTTCGATCGCGAGATCCTCGATTATGCAACGCGTGGCGATGCCGACGCACTCGCGCGTCTGAGCGACGCGTACATCCTCGAGAACGGCGGCAACGGCGGCATGGAAATACGAAACTGGGCGTGCGCGATGGGCGCGCTCGCCGGCGCACGCGGTGAGGTCATCGACTACGCACCCGTGCCCGAGTGGGTGACGGGACTCGGTTTCGTCCAGTTGCATCTGCAATAACGGAGTAAGCAATGAACAAGATCTTTCTGCTCAAGCGCGAGGATCTCGCGCCCGGCGAAATGCGCAAGGTCGAACACGGCGCATGTCCGCTGGCGGTCTACAACATCGAAGGTCGCTTCTACGCGACCAGCGATACCTGCACGCACGCGACTGCATCGTTGACGGCGGGCGAGATCGTCTACGGTGACTTGATCGCGTGCCCCGTGCACGACGGCCAGTTCCACATACCCACGGGCCAGGCCATGGCGTTTCCGTGCACCGTCGATCTGCGCACTTATCGGGTAATCGAAGAGGGCGATGAAGTTTTCGCCGATCTCGACGCTGAGTCCGAAGACGCGGTTTCGGCGGTTTGAAGGGGATGCATATGTCTCACGATTGCACAGGTGCCTGCCCGCGGCTCAAGCGCGACGTCGCGAGCGAACCGCTGCCGTATCTTGATCGGCTCATCAACCTCGAGAAGGGCAGTCTTTCGCGGCGCGTCTACTGGGATAGGGCGATCTACGAGCAGGAACTCGAGAAGATCTTCGCGCGCAGTTGGCTGTTTCTCGGGCATGAATCGCAGTTGGCCAAAGCGGGAGACTACCTCACGACCTATATGGCCGAGGACAACGTCATCGTGGTCCGGCAAAAGGACAATTCGATCAAAGCATTTTTGAACACCTGCCCGCATCGCGGGAACAAACTGGCTTTTACCGACGCGGGCAACGCTCGTGGCTTCGTTTGCAACTATCACGGTTGGAGCTTCGGGATCGACGGTGGATTGCGCGGGATGGCAGGGAAAGAACTTTTCGACGCCAGCGGCATGAAGACGCCCGAGCATGGCCTGCATCCGGTCGCACAGGTTGCTTTGTACAAGGGGCTGGTGTTTGGAAATATGGATGCCGGTGCGCCATCGCTCGACGAATGGCTGGGCGATTTTCGCTTCTACCTCGACGTGATGCTCGATATGGATGGCGATGGCACGGAATTTATCGGCGGCTGCGTGAAATCCGTGATCAACTGCAACTGGAAGGTACCGGTCGAGAACTTCATCGGCGATATCTATCATGCACTCTGGACCCACGATTCCGCGGCTCGCGCGATGCTGGGGGGGCCGGTTGCGGACGTCTGTCGCGATCCGGATTCGTATCACGTTAATTTCAACGGCCATGGTTGGGAATTCAATCTGGACACCGTTGGCAATGCTGCGACGCTCGGCGACAAGGCGATACGGAAGTACCTCTACGGAATTCAGCCCAAAGTGGTCGAACGCCTGGGCGAGTTCCGCTCGAAGATGATTGGTTCGATTTCGTCCGTGAGTGTATTTCCGAATTTGTCGTTCCTCCCGGGGCAGAACACGTTCCGCGTTTGGCATCCCCGTGGACCGGGCAAGATCGAATTGCATACGTGGACCATCGTCAACCGCAGCGCGCCGCAGGACATCAAGGATCGCTGGCTCAAGGGTACGATGATGACGTTCTCGCCTTCCGGTGTGTTTGAAATGGACGACGGAGAGAATTTCGAATTCTCGACGCGTACCAACGCCGGTTTCGTGACGCGTCAGCAGGATCTGTATATGGGGCTCGGCTTCGGAACGCAGTTGAACGATACGGATCTGCCCGGGAACGTCTACCGAAATCAGGTCAATGAAGCGAATCATCGCGCGTTCTATCAGCGTTGGGCAGACTTCATGGGCGCACGTTCTTGGGATGAGGTCCCGCGCCGCGATATCGCGAAATTGCCGGAAAGTGCCTTCTGCCACGATGCGAGCGGGGTGGAAGCATGAATGCGCATGCAATAGCCGATTTTGCGTTACCGGCCGGTCCAGCAGCAGATCGCGAAACGACGCATCGGATCGAGCAGTTTCTGTTTCATGAAGCACGTCTGCTTGATTGCGAGCGCTGGGAGGAATGGTTGGCGCTGATGACGCCGGATATCCATTACTGGATGCCGTCGATTGAAAATCGGCGCCGTGCGGACAAGTTGGGCGCATATGCGCGCGGCCGGGGCGCATATTTCGACGACACCCATCTCGATCTCGAGCGTCGTGTTGCGCGCTTCATGCAACCGTCCGCCTGGGCAGAAGATCCGCCGACGCGCCATGTCCACGTCATCAGCAACGTGGAGGCGAGCCACGCGCAGAGCGCCGGCGAATACATCGTACAGTCGGTGTTCGCAAATTACCGTAGCCGCGGTGAAGCCGACAACGATCTGTTGTTTGGCCGCCGCGAAGACACGCTGCGCGAAGTCGAAGGCGAACTGCGAATCGCACAACGAACGATCGTCATCACGCAGTCGCTGCTGATGTCAAAAAACCTCAACACGTTCTTCTGATATGGGCTGGCTCAACGACGATGTGGCGCTCATAACGGGCGCCAGTTCTGGAATCGGTCTGGCGGTCGTGCGCCGCTTTCTTGCGGAGGGCGCGGCCGGCATCGGCGTGCTGATTCGCAGCGCGGCGCACGCTGACATGATGCATGACGAATTCGGTGATCGCATCGCGATCACAGTGGGTGACGTGCGCTCTCCCGAAGCAAATGCGCAAGCCGTCGATGCTACGGTGCGCGCGTTCGGCAAGCTCGATACGCTGGTCGCCAACGCGGGTGTGTGGGATCACTTTGCGTCGCTGCGCAAGTTCGATGGCGTGACGCTCAAGGCTACCTTCGAGGAAGTGTTCGCGGTCAACGTCCTCGGTTACATGCTGGCTGCGCAGAGCGCAGCTCCCGCGCTGCGCGACACACGCGGCAGCATGATCTTCACGCTTTCGAACGCGAGCTTCTATGCGGGCGGCGGCGGTCCGGTCTATGTCGCGTCGAAACATGCGTGTGTCGGCTTGATCAAGCAGCTTGCGTGGGAGCTGGCACCTGACGTACGCGTGAACGGCGTCGCCCCTGGTGGCACGGTGACGCCGCTGAAGGGGCCTCAGGCGCTCGGGCGTGAGAACGACCGGCTGTCGGATATCCCCGGTTTCGCGGACGCCGTGGCCGATGCGATGCCGCTTGGGTTTATCGCGCAGCCGGAGGACCACACCGGTCACTACGTGCTGCTCGCCTCGCGTACCGATTCACCGGCCACAACCGCGGCGATCCTGCAAAGTGATGGTGGCTGGGAAATCCGCGGCCCCGCCGCACGCAGGAAAGTGCCCTGAATGTCTTCAGCTGAAACGTACAACATGGAAGAAAGAATCATGTCCTCGCAGCTTCGCGCATTGTTCGCTTCGACGCGATTGCCCGTGATGGTCGCGCCGATGTTTCTGGTCTCGAGTCCCGAACTGGTCGTTGCAGCGTCGCGTGCAGGCGTTGTCGGCACGTTCGCTGCCCCGAACGCGCGCAATCTGGCAGCGCTCGATGAAGCGCTTGGAGGCATCGCCGACGGTGTCGCGCAAGGCGCTGCTGCACCGTGGGCTTTGAACATGATCGTCCACAGCAGCTACGACCGTTTCGACGCCGAGCTGGCGCTTGTGTTGCGCTACCAACCGAAGATCGTGACAACGGCACTCGGCAGCCCACGCCGTGTGCTGGATCACGTGCACGGCTACGGTGGCTTCGTTATGGCCGATGTCGCCACGCCGGCGATGGCGCGCAAGGCCGTGGAGGCAGGCGTTGATGGCCTCATTCTCGTATGCGCGGGTGCAGGAGGTCATACAGGCGTATATCACCCGTTCGCATTCGTCGATGAAGTCCGAACATTCTGGAGCGGCCCGCTGGGGCTCGCAGGTGCGGTGTCGACCGGCGCACACGTGTTGGCGGCAAAGCAGATCGGCGCGGACTTCGCGGTGCTCGGCACGCGCTTCATCGCCGCCGAGGAATCTCTGGCACAGCCAGCATATAGAGAAATGCTCGTCGGGAGCGGCATGGAGGATCTGGTGGCATCCAAGTCGGTCTCCGGTGTGCTGGCGAACTGGCTCAAACCGACGATCGAGCGTGCCGGTCTCCGTGTTTCGCAGCCAAGTGGTGAGAAGAAGATTGACTTCTCCGGCGACATCAGCACGGCACCCAAAGCGTGGAAGGACGTCTGGTCAGCAGGCCATGGCGTCGGCGCGGTACAGGCGGTCGAGCCGCTTGCCGTCATCGTCGACCGACTGGCTCAAGAGTACGTCAAGGGCATCGGCGCCCGGAATCGTGACGACGCAAGCCTCGTTCATCAAGTCGACAACTGGCGCGGGCGTGTTGCGTCCCCCGCGCGCAACGAAGGGGAGGTGTAATGAATGAACAGCGCATCGAACAGGCTGCGGTCGCGCTGCGGGAGGCGCGTGCCGCCCGCCGTACGATTCCGCGTATTTCCGAACAGTTCGATATTGCGGGAGTCGAGGCTGCATATGCTGTCGCGGAGATCAACACACGCGCGGCGGTAGAAGCGGGTCGCCGTATCGTCGGCAAGAAGATTGGTCTGACGTCAAAATCAGTCCAGCAACAGCTGGGTGTCGATCAGCCGGACTTTGGCGTACTGTTCGACGACATGGAATATCTGAGTGGCGCAGCCGTGCCGGCCGCGCGTCTCGTTCAGCCCAAAGCAGAAGCGGAAGTTGCTTTCGTCATGGGGCACGACCTGAACGACGATGTCATCAGTTGGGGGCGTTTTCTACGCACGATCGAGTTCGCGCTGCCCGCTATCGAGATCGTGGACAGCGTAATCCACGACTGGAAGATTACGTTCGTTGACACCATTGCGGACAACGCATCTTGCGGTGTCTATGTGCTGGGCGACACGCCGCGTCGGATTGGCGAACTCGATCTCGTTGCGTGTCCGATGCGCTGCACGGTGAACGACGTGCGGGTTTCCGAAGGCGCAGGTGCGGGATCTCTGGGCAATCCGCTCTATGCGGCGTGGTGGCTCGCCAAGGAGCTTGCTACGCACGGCCAGGTATTGCGGGCCGGCGACGTGGTGTTGTCTGGTGCGCTCGGGCCGATGGTCGCGGTAGCGCCGCGCGCGAGCATCGCGGTGGAGATCGGCGGATTGGGCGCGGTGTTTTGCGAACTGGTGTAGACGGCCGGTCCGGAGAAAGCAAAGGAGGGAGAGAGACATGAGCGATACATTCACCGACTTCCAGCGCAGCATGCGCGTACCGGGGTACGCATGTTGACGGGCATGCGTCATTCTTCGCCGCTCGTGCGTGCCGGCGCACTGGCGGTCCCTCGCATCGTGCGCGAGGATCGCGACGATGGCAGCTTCGTCCTGCGATCGGCCGAGCTGTTGCAACCGTATCATCGTTGTGTCGGAGAATGGCTGATCGAGTGGGCGCATATGACACCGGACGCCGTCTTCATCGCAGAGCGTGAAAGCGGCGGCGGGTGGCGCGAAGTGACCTACGCGAGCGCGCTGAATAGCGTGAGGCGCATTGCACAGGGTTTGATCGACCTGGGATTGCCGGACGGCGCAACGATCGTAGCGCTGTCGGACAACAGCGTAAATCTGGCGCTGCTTTCGCTGGCGGCAATGCATGTGGGCAGCCCGATTTCGATTGTTTCGTCAGCGTATGCGCGGGTCGCGAAAGACCATTCGAAGCTGCACGCGATGCTCGATCAACTGGCGCCGGCGATGATCTACGCGGAAGACGGCGATCTCTTTGGCTGGGCTATCGAAGGCTATGGCAGCGTCGCACGTGTCGTTTATACGTCGAATGTCCGTCCCGGCGCGATGGCGCTCCGGGAGCTCGAGGCGGGCATGGTTACCGATGCGGTAGAGCAGGCCTTTCTCGCAGTGACGCCGCAAACGGCCGCACGTCTGCTTCTTACCTCGGGCTCGACGGGGCAACCGAAAGTCGTCGTCAATACACATGGCATGCTGTGCGCGAATCAGCAGATGATTGCGCAGTGCTGGCGTTTCGTGGATCGTGCCCGGCCGATCGTTCTGGACTGGCTGCCGTGGAGCCACACGTTCGGTGCTAACCACAACTTCAATCTGGTTCTGCGCAATGGCGGTGCTTTGTATATCGACGATGGCCGGCCGGTGCCGGGGCTCGTCGAGCGCACCGTGCGCAATTTGAAGGACGTACGCCCCACGCTGTTCTTCAATGTCCCCAAGGGCTACGACTCGCTTTTGCCTTTGCTCGAGCGTGACGCCGAGGCAACGAGCGCGCTGTTCGAACGCCTCGACATGCTGTTGTTCGCGGCCGCAGCCCTCCCGCAGAAGACGGCCGAACGCGTTCGCGCGCTGGCCGCCACGGTTCGCGACGATCCGGTCTTCTTTACGACGGAATGGGGCGCAACGGAGACTGCTCCGGTAGTGACGAGCGCGCATTTTGCGACTGCGGATTCGCGCAATATCGGCGTGCCAGTGCCGGGTGTCGACCTGAAGTTCGTACCCTGGCAAGGCAAGCTCGAGATGCGCGTTCGCGGCCCATCGGTGTTCACGACCTATCGCGACGATCCCCAGCGTACTAGCGACGCGTTCGACGAGGAGCGTTTCTATTGCATTGGTGATGCGGGTCGCCTTGCCGATCCGTCCGATCCCAATTCCGGCGTGATTTTTGATGGCCGCATCGCGGAGGACTTCAAGCTGACTACGGGCACATGGGTGTCCGTGGGTACGTTGCGCGTCCGTATCGTGTCGGCATTCCATCCCTATGTGCACGATGCCGTGATCACGGGACATGATCGGGACGAGGTGGGACTGCTGCTTTTTCCTTCGCCGGCGCTTCGTATATTGGCTGGCGATCACGCTGGGGTAATGAGCGGGGATCAACTCGCCGCTTGCGGCGAAGTGCGCGAAACCTTGACACGTACGCTGGTCGAAATTGGCGCGGGCATGGGTTCTTCGCAACGGCCGACCCGCGCGATGCTCTTGTCGGCGCCTCCTTCGCTGGAACACGGTGAAATCACCGACAAAGGCTACATCAACCAGCGAGCGGTCATCACGCTGCGGGCCGGTGAGGTCGAACGTCTCTACACGAATCACGAAGCGGTTATCAGTGCGCACTAACGCGCGCTCGTCCAGGAGCATCGAATGAAACTTAAAGCGGCAGTAATCGGATCCGGCAATATCGGCACCGACCTGATGATCAAGATCATGCGCAATAGCCGGTATCTGGAGATGGCGGCGATGGTCGGCATCGATCCCGGATCGGATGGTCTCGCACGCGCCGCGCGCCTGGGCGTGGCGACTACGCATGAAGGTGCCGAAGGGCTCGCGCGTCTGCCTGTCTTCGGCGAAATCGATATCGTGTTCGACGCGACTTCGGCGGGCGCGCATGTGGGGAACGATGCGCTGCTGCGCACGCTCAAGCCGTCGATTCGCGTCATCGATCTGACGCCCGCCGCGATTGGCCCGTATTGCGTTCCAGTCGTGAATCTCGATGCCCAGATCGATACGCACAACGTGAATATGGTTACATGCGGTGGGCAGGCGACCATTCCCGTTGTCGCGGCGGTGTCGCGCGTGGCGAAGGTGCACTACGCGGAAATCGTTGCGTCGATCAGCAGCAGATCAGCGGGGCCAGGCACGCGTGCCAATATCGACGAATTCACGGAGACGACTTCGAGAGCCATCGAGGCCGTAGGCGGCGCGGCGAAGGGCAAGGCGATCATCGTGCTGAATCCGGCTGAGCCGCCGCTCATGATGCGCGATACCGTCTACACGCTTTCCGATTCGGTGGATAAAGACGCCGTCGAAAAGTCGATCGAGCAAGCCGTGGCCAGGGTGAATGCCTATGTGCCCGGCTATCGCCTCAAGCAGAAAGTGCAATTCGACGACATTCCGGTGAGTGTACCGCTCGATATTGCGGGCCTTGGAAAAATCAGCGGCCTGAAGACTTCCGTGTTTCTGGAGGTCGAAGGTGCGGCGCACTATCTGCCGGCTTATGCCGGAAATCTTGACATCATGACTTCGGCCGCGCTGGCGACCGCCGAACGCATGGCGCAGATGCTTTTGAGCGCGCAGGGCGCGTGAGAGACATAAGGGAAACACGATGAGCAAGAAACTCTATATCTCAGATGTGACGCTGCGCGACGGGAACCACGCGGTTCGTCATCGGTATTCGATTCAGAACGTGCAGGACATCGCACGTGCGCTGGACAATGCGAAGGTCGATTCGATCGAAGTCGCGCACGGCGACGGTCTGCAGGGCTCAAGCTTCAACTACGGCTTCGGCGCGCACACCGATCTCGAATGGATCGAAGCCGTCGCGGATGTGGTGAAGCACGCGAAGCTCGCGACGCTGCTGCTGCCCGGCATTGGCACCATTCATGATTTGAAGTCCGCGTACGACGCGGGTGCGCGCGTCGTACGCGTGGCCACGCATTGCACCGAAGCCGACATTTCGAAGCAGCATATCGAGTACGCACGCGTTCTCGGTATGGACACGGTCGGCTTTTTGATGATGAGCCATATGACCACGCCGGAGAAACTGGCCATCGAAGCGAAGAAGATGGAAAGTTATGGTGCGACCTGCATTTACGTTGTCGACTCCGGCGGCGCGCTCACCATGGACGGCGTGCGGGATCGCTTTCGCGCCTTGAAGAAAGTACTCGGCCCGGAAACGCAAACCGGCATGCACGCGCACCACAACCTGTCGCTGGGGGTGGCGAATTCGCTGGTCGCGGTCGAGGAGGGCTGCGACCGGGTCGACGCATCGCTGGCCGGAATGGGCGCCGGTGCTGGCAATGCACCACTTGAAGTTTTCATCGCAGTGGCCGAGCGGATGGGCTGGAATCATGGCACCGATCTTCATACGCTGATGGATGCTGCCGACGACATCGTACGCCCATTGCAGGATCGGCCCGTACGGGTGGATCGCGAGACGCTCGCGCTCGGCTATGCAGGCGTGTACTCGAGCTTTCTGCGTCATGCGGAGGTTGCGGCGCAACGGTATGGCCTCAAAACGGCGGACATCCTGGTCGAACTGGGAAAGCGGCGAATGGTTGGCGGGCAGGAAGACATGATCGTCGACGTGGCACTGGACCTGAAGCGTAACGTTGCGATGACTGCCGGCGAAAATATGTGAGGAATGTTCGCTATGACATCGCTTGTGATCAGGTTCCTGCCTTCAGACGTCGAACTCTCATGTGATGGAGAAACGACAATCCTCGAGGTGGCGCTCGCAGCGGGTTTCATCCCGAATCATAGTTGCCGGCGAGGGGAATGCGGCGCTTGCAAGACCCGGATTGTTTCCGGAAGTGTTCGTTATCTGTCTGGCAGGCCGGAAGCTCTGACGGAAGGGCATTGTCTGTCCTGCATGGCGATTCCAACGACGAATGTGATTCTGGATTCACCAGAAGTATTGAAAGTGACCGGACGGCGGACTGTGAAAGTGGGCACACGCGTTACAAGTGTTGAGCGACTCGGCAGTGACGTGGCCGTCGTTCGGATCCAAGCTCCTGCGGACAGCGGATTCTGCTTCCGGCCTGGACAGTATGTGGATGTGTTGATGCGAGATGGCAACCGTCGCAGCTATTCGATGGCGAATAACCCTGAAGAAAGCGGCGTCATCGAATTGCACATTCGTGCGATCCCGGGCGGCCGTTTCTCTCAGCACGTGTATCGGAATCTGAAACTGCGAGACATGCTGAAAATCGAAGGGCCCTTTGGCACGTTCACGCTTCGTGAATCCGACGCGCCACTGATTTTTGTTGCTTCCGGTACCGGATATGCCCCAATTGCGTCGATGATGCGAACACACGCCGAGGATATAGCGCGGCGCGGTGCGGCGTTCTACTGGGGAGCGCGACGACAGGAAGATTTGTATGCTTTCGAGGAGGCGGTCGAGTGGGCCCGCTCCTGTGATCGCCTGCGTTTCATTCCGGTGCTTTCCGATCCATCGCTTGATTGGCAGGGGCGAACAGGTTTCGTCCAAGACGCTGTGCAGGACGACTATTCGGACTTGTCGGCGTTCGAAGTATATGCCTGTGGAAATCCTCTGATGATCGTGGCGGCACGGCGCGCGTTTTGTCTGCAGTGTGGTCTGAAAGAAGCGAATTTCTTGAGTGACTCGTTTGTCGCGGCCCCGTGCAATACCGGCATGGTTTCAACGCCACTCTTCTAATCTTACTGTGTCAGTAAATCGATCTTTGGCGCTGAATGACCTGCTCCCCGCGTTTAGTACGGTGACGGTGTAGAGTCCGTTCCAGAGAGGAACGGCAATGAAAAGGCGATTCACCGAAGAGCAAATCATCGGCATCTTGAAGGAAGCCGAGGCTGGCCTGAAGCCGGCGGAGCTGTGCCGCAAGTACGGCATCTCGGAAGCGACCTACTACATATATGGACTGCTCCCAATAGCAAACGGAAGTTGACGGACACGGAAGTCGATTGCGTACATATATCCGGCGTCAGG
>NZ_QTQA01000046.1:0-32738 GCF_003853825.1 Burkholderia sp. Bp9012
AGCTGGTCTTTGCTATCCCACGCGTAATGCACGGTGGTGCCGTCCGCACGGATGTGCTCCAGCAGGTTGCCGTTCTCATCGTGCGCAAAGCGATTGACATGGCCTGCGCTGTCGATGTGTTGGACAACGTTCTTGGCACTGTCACGGAAGAACCATTCCGAGCGCTGGTCCGGGTGAACAATGCGGTAGGTGTAACCGAGGCTGTCGTAGTAGTGTCGGGTCTCCTGGCCGTGGGCATCGATCACGTAGGTAAGGCGAATGTTCTCGTCCCACTCCAGGCGGGTGTCGAAACTGCCGTCATCGGCCCACTCGCGCACCGCTTTAGCATCCGCGCCCTCTCCCTGCCACACCAGGTTCATGCCGCGGCCGGTGCGGTCCGTGTAGCGGGTGATCAGGTGATGCTGGTACTGGTAGGTCCATGCGGCAGCGTTCTCGTCCTGGGCCAGGATGAGGTCGCCCGCTTCGTCGTATCGGTACAGGCTCAGGCGACGCTGTGGTTCGTGCTCGCCCATCAGCCACAGACCGGTGATGCGGCCAGCCTCGTCCACCAGAGTGCCCAGGTGGGTGTGCGGCTGACTGGGGTCGTCCTGGTAGGTGATCAGGTCCGACAGCACCGCGCGACTACCAACACGGTGCTCGTAAGCCAGCAGCATGCCAGCGCCTCCGCGCAACTCGATCTGCACCAGCTGGAAGCTGTCAGCATCGCGGCGATAGGTCTCGCGGCGCTCATAGCCGCGACACAACACGAGCGTGCGATCATCAACACGCACCAGGGTAATGTCTTCGATGCGGTCCTCATGGTGTTGCCCTACCGTCGGCAACGGGTAATCGTGGCTGCGACCATCGGCGCCGTGATAGCGCAGGCGCTCCCCTGCCAAGTCGAAGCGCTTGGTGTACACAGTCGTCCAGCGCGCACCGAGTTCTCCACTGTCATAGGCGGCCTGGCTGGAGCGGTAGCTGCGAGTCCAGGCGATGGGGAACGGGCCAGGCAGGATGAAGTCGGTATGTGTGAGCGACTCGCTGCCCGTGGCAAAGCTGATATTGCTGCCGGTGCCAGTGCAGGTGCCGCTCTTGCAATCGCTCGGGTCCTGCTCCGCCTTGCATTCGGCACCTCGTGCCTCGAGGGGTTGCCCGGGTCGCGCCTGGTTGCTGATGCTGGTGGTATCGAGCTTGACATTGGCGCTCTGCCCCAGGCGAGGACCTCTTGCAGCGAGCGCGCGCTGCCATTGCGCAATGATCCAGCCGATGCTTTGCTCCAAGGTCGGATCGGCCAACCGCCGGATCTGCGCGGCGAGTTCCGGGGCAAAGCGGCGCAGCGCCGCGATGTGGGACTGCAGCACGCCGCGCGCATGCGCCGACAACGGGCCGCCAGCCTTGCCAAGGCGGGCCTTCGCCTCGCTCTTGTGAAAGAGGAGCGCCGCATCGTAGCCATTCGCGAACACACGGGTGGGATCGCGCCAAGCGTCGCCTGCGGTGGAAAACGACGCGGGCCCTGTCACGTCACTTCCCACCGGCACGCCAACGGCGAGCGCGTCGAGGCCGGCGGCAAGGTCCAGCACCAGCCCCTGCCCCAGGGTCGCGGCCTCCTCGATGAACCCGGGCAACGCGGCCTGGGTCCGTTGCACGAAGTCGTCCAGTTCGCCCTTGATGCTGGCATTGAGGTGGGTGGCCAGGGAGTTGAAAGCCGACTCGCCGAGGCCCCCGCTCTGCCGCAGTTCCTGGCGCACAAGGAACAACGCCGGCCGCAGGCTCATGCGAGCCGGCGCGGTGCCGGCCGCCGGAGTCAGGCCAATGAGGTTGATGCCCAGCGTTGCCCAGTCGAAGGTGGTGCGTGTCTGCGCTTGCACCAAGGTGACGAGGTCGCCGAGGCCATCGACCAAGGACAGGATATTGCCGAGCACTGGCACGTTCCCGGCGGCACTGCGCAGACGCTCCAACGTGACGGCGCCGCCGCTGATACTGACCAGCCAGTCATCGAAGGCCTTGATACTGAGCGCGACGTCTGCCGGCTGGATCTGATTCACCGGAACGACGGCAATCTGCCTTTCGCGGGCGGGGGATGCGGTGTTGCTGGTCGTATCCATCAACGTGTACTCACGGGGTTGAACGTGACGCGGCACCGCGGTAGCAGTGCCACGTGGCATAGGAAGACAGTGAGGTGGCGCGGCATGGGGCTCCCTCAAGATGGCCGTTGATTCGCACGGCCACCGAGGCGGCCGCTGCGATAGAGGGTCAACACCTTCACGCTTTCTGAGGCGATCAGGAGTGCGATGTTCAGCACCAGGCTGTGTGAACCGAACAGGTTCAGCAGCCAGGGAATGAATGACAGCGACGGCACGGCCAGCAGCAGACGAAACGGAATCTGGACATAAGCCATCGGCCGTGCTGCCCAGCTGTTGGTGAGAAACAGATAAGCCGTCACCGCGATGAAGCAGGTCAGCCCCAGTGACAAGCTAGTTGTCAGAGGGGCATGCCATGTGGGCTGCTCCAGGTTCTGGAGACGAAGGATGTCCGCAACGAACGGAATGTTGCCTTCCACTACGTTCAGCCAGAGGTAGCGCGCAAGGTAGAGCAGATCCATCGCGGCCCAGAACGTGAAAAGACTCGGCCGCTTCATGCGCGGATTCCCGGCGTGCGCATCATCGCCATCGGGTCGCGCGCCTTCGTCGTGGTTTTCACGTAGGCTGGGGTGGCACCGGCACCGGTCAGCCAGCGATCCGCTTCAGCAAGCGGAGGCACCCAGTCCTGGATCTTGCTGCCTGCGGCGCTCAACAACATGTTCCTGGCCCCTGCGAGCTGGCCCAGAACAGGCGCAATTTGACCCAGGCCAGGCGCGGACGTCAGCGTGCCTGCGAGTTTCCCGCCAGCAACCATAAGGCTGGCCACCGCCGTGCCCACGCTGCCCATGAGGCCAGTGGCAGAGATCGGCTCTGCGGCGCCCTTGGCTGCAATCACCCCTCCTGCCAAGGCAATCGACCGTTGCGAGCTTCCCGCAACCTCAGCCTCAGGCCAGGCTGCCGTACCGAAATAGTTGGCCACCGACATGGTGTTGGCGGGATCCGCGCCAAACCGCACGCGAGCGGGTCCAGGCACTGCACCTGCGACCACGTTGTGCCCGGCCTTGTCGAGAGATCCCTTGAAAACCTTGCCCGTGGCGTCCTCCACTTCGTAGGCCCCCTCGCTGATGCCGACACCATTGGCAAAACGGCTGATGTATCGATTGAACAGTTCCAGATTGCCCTCGCTGGGCTTGGGCGGCGCCGGGAAGCTGGCCGCGCGATTTTTCGGGCCCGTGTAGCTGAACTGGGCCGCGTGGCCGGTATAACGGCCGCTGGTCTGGTGGGTAATCCCACCCGCGTTGTAGACGCTTGCGCTGCCACCGCCGTTGATGACCAGCTCCGTCTTGGCGTTCAGCGTGATGCGGTCAGCGGTGTGAGTGATGTTGAGCTTGGCCAGCAGGTTGATGCTGTCTTTCAGCGCGCGGATATCGATGTCCCCCGCCGCGGCCACCAGGCGATAGCCCAGGCTCTGTACAAACAAGCGCATGCCACGGCTGGCGCTGGCGAGCAGCCGCTTGCCGCTGGTCAGGCTGATATGTTCCGTACTGCTGAGCGCAATGTGTTCGCCGCTGGCGATATGGGTCGAGCCAGGCGTGCTGGTCGCAATACCCACCGGGCTGGCGACGACGACGTACGGCTGCGCGAACTCGGGAAAGTTGTTGCTGGCCGGGTCGCCTGGACCACTGCCGAGGATGCCCTGGTGCTGCTTTTGCAGGGCGTTGGCGACCGCATCCTGGTCGCCCGTTTCCTGCGCCTGTACTTCGCGTGCCTGGGTGCCGAAGCCCTCCTGCTGCTCGCCAGCCACGTCCAGACGGGCGGCGGTCTCCTTGAGGTCCTTGTGGTGCTCGCTGGCGTGCGGGCGCGGCTCGGTGGTCAACAGCAGGCCTGAGCCGGCGCGCACGGCGCCGTGCTCGTCGGTGCGCAGCTCGAAGCCCTTGCCGCGCGCTTTGCCGCCGCCCGGACGCGGATGGACCAGGTAGCCCAGGTGGAGGGCGCTGGCCCCCTCGTCGCTGCGCAGTGTGGCGCTGATCTCGCCATTCGTGTCGTCGAATAGCAGTTCATTGTTGCGGCCGGCCTTGTGCTCCTTGCTTTTGATCGTGCTGAGGATGTTGTGCCGCGGCAGCTCGTACGGCGGCAACTGCAGGGCCATGTAGGTCCTGCCGATAATCAAAGGCTGGTCGCAATCGCCGTCGATATTGCCCACCAGCACTTCCTGGCCGATACGCGGGATGGCCATGTGTCCCCAGGTGGCACCGGCCCAGTTCTGCGAAACGCGGATCCAGCACGAGCTGTGCTCGTCGGACTTGCCCTGCCGGTCCCAGGTGAACTGGACCTTGACCCGGCCCCACTCGTCGCAGTGGATTTCCTCGCCCGGCGGGCCGACGACGATGGCGACCTGCGGGCCGTCGATGCGCGGTTTGGCTATCGGCTGAGGACGCCATTCCACATCATCGGGAATCAGCTCGGCGGTATAGCTGTAGTGAGTGCCCAGTTCCGCGTCTGCGCTTTCCTCGGCCTGGCTGGTGTGCTGCACGCCGCGATGCTTGATGCGCAGGGGCCGCCAGCCGCGGTTGAGGTCGGCGCGCGGATGACCGGTGAGGTCGAAGGCCAGGCCGGGCACCAGGCGCGCGTCGTCGCCTTCCACTTCTGCGGTACGGGCGTCGCCGCGCAGCCCGAGCAGGCGGGTCCGCGTGAAGGGCTGCCCCGCCGCGTCTTCCTTGTAGCGGCCGGGGAAATGGTAGACCTCGTAGTCCTTGCCCTGATGGTCGAGCTGCGCGCCGTCGTGTTGATGCTCCTGGTTATAGGCCGGGTGCTTGAACGTGTAGTCGCGCTGGGTTTGCCGCGCAGTGCGCACGCGCTCGCCGTAGCGGAAGCGGCGGAGCGCCGGCGTGGGCTGATCGCCTCCTGGCGTGGCGTTGTATTCGACCGGACCGCCGTCGATGGAGCCGAAGATGTAGAGATTGTCTCCATGCACCAGGTGGTGGCTGGCATCGGCAAAGGAAAAGGCGTAATAAAAGCCCTCTTCCGCAGCCAGCCTGGCAAGGAAATGCAAGTCGCTGTCACCTGCCTGTACGCAGTATTCACGCGGCAGATGCGTCTCGGTCACCAACTGTTCGTAGTCGGTGATCTCGTGTTCCTTGAGCACTGCAGACAGAATGTCCGGCACGCTCTGCCGTTGGAAGACGCGCCAGTCCGCGCACAGGCCGGTGCGCGCAAGTTTGGGCTCAACCACGGCACGGTAGCGAGTGCGGCGAAAGCCGGTTTCCCCTTGTTCGAAGTCACTGACCAGGCCGTGGACGTAGCGCACGGGCTGGTCGGCGCGCCAGATGGTGAGCTGCGCGAGCTGATCGAGGACGGCCGAGAAGTCGATCGACGGATCGGTGCTGGTCAGGTCGGCCGACAGCATGAACGGCTGGCTCAGTCCTTCCTCCAGCTCGAACGAAACCACATCGAACTCGAGGCCCCCCGCCTTGAAGGTGAAGCGCATATCGGATTGTCGAGGCATGGGTGTGCTCCTCAATCGGTAGAAAAGTCACCGGGATGGACCGACGCGAGCCGCGTTCGATCTCCCGGTAGAAAATCAGTCAGACAGTGGCGGACCTGCACGCGCAGCCAATGGCGCAGCCATTGCTCGCGCTCGGCGTAGCGCGCCATCCAGAACCCGTGGGCCGCCATGACGCCAGCCGCGAGGTGCGTTTCGATATCGACGTCATCCGTCTTGATACCGCCGTAACGGTTCCACGTCCTGACCATGGCGATCCTCCTTGGGGTGCCTGGAACTAGCGCTTGAGAGTGGCGTCCAGCGCGCGCAGCACCTGCCCGGTGCTGCTGTCCAACTGAACGCTGAAGTAGGCATACGCGCCGGACAGCAGCACCAGCGCGCAGGCCCAGGGCGTCCACCACGGCAGTTGCCCACCGAGCCGGTAGCGGCGTGTGGCGATATTCCGGCCGCCATCGGTGAGCTTTTCCGGGACGTCACCACGCAAACCGCGCAACACGTGGTGCAATCGGTCGATGATGTTGTTGAGTGACTCATCGCGGTTGTTACGCACACCGTACTTTCCGGTGAAGCCCAGACACAGGCAGAGGTACTTGAATTCCAGTACGTCGCGGTACTTGGCAGGCTCCACGAGCATGCGGGTGAGCACGGTGAAGAATTTCTCGCCGCCCCAGGTTTCGTTATGGAAGTGGCTGAGCAGTGAGCGCTTGGCCCATACCGAATCGGAGCCGCCCCAAGGGGTAGCCATGACGGCCTCGTCGATGAAGGCGCACAACGCATAACGGAAAGCCAGTTGAGTGGCACTGTCATAGCTGTGCTGGCGGATTTCCTCGTCCAGCGCGCTGATCTGGTCACGCACGGTTTGATAGAGCTTGCCGATGTCGTCGCAGCGTTCCAGCCGGCGCAGGCGAATCACCAGGCCCAGCAGCGGCTGCGCGCCGTCCACCAGTGGGTTCCAGCCATGGCCGCGCAACTGGAAACTCAGGTCCGGGTCGCCGTTGAGCTGTTCGATTCGCTGGTAGCCGACAGTCTTGCTGAGCTCGTCCGCGGCGGCATGGCCGGGAGCCGGGCGCGAACGCAGCGTGCGCGGGTCGTCGAGGGGAACGGTCGTGGTCATGTCATTGGCTCCGGATGGCCCAGAACTGCATTTCCAGTTCAGGGAAGTCGCCGGCGACGTGGAAGCCGAAGCCGGATGTCTGTTGCGTCATGACCTGCCACGCCGGATGCGTCCGATCGAGTTCGAAATAGATGAAACCGGCGTGATACGGCAGATAGCGAGGCGCCACGTGCAACTGCTTGAGCGGGATGCCGGGCAGTTGCAGACTGACCAGTTCGCCGAGGCGCTCCATGGAGGTGACCTTGGCTTGCTGGACGAACAACTGACGCAGGTCGTCCGCGGACATCCGCGCACGCACGGCGAGCACGAATTCCGCACCTTCGATCAGCGTGCGATCGCGCACCTCCGCAGTCAGCGAACCGTAGCGCTGCTCGATAATCGGCAGCGACACCGCGCGCGGCTGGAGCACGGTGCTGAGAGTCCGTCGCAGGGTATCCATGAGGATGCGGAAAGACGCGCGCGGATCGTCGTGCTGATAGGTCGGGTACTCCTGTGGCAGACGGCCCTCGTCGGTGAAGGTGACCAGTTCACCGCAGGCCTGGATGAAGGCCACGTAGAGATCCTCGGGATGGACATGCCGCTTGCGCGACAGGTAGCTGAACCAGGGCTGCAGGCGGTTGATGACTTGCAGCAGGTTGAAGTCCGTGATGTCGGCCACGCCCGACTGCCCTGCGGAGCCGATGCGTTCCGCGATGTTCTTGGCGCGCTCGCGCATCAGACCGGCCACCTCGCCGACGAAGCGATGCAACGGCGCGATGGCGTTCACGGACAGGCTGGTGGGATAGAACCCGCTGTCGTCCAGCACCAGGCTACCGTCGGGGCGGCGGTCGAGAATGCGGCACATGGCGATGCCGGTGAAGGCGCTTCGGTCCTGCTGCTCCAGTGCGAACTGAAGGTTGGGGACAACGAGGTCCACCGGCTGGTGGTCGCCTTCGAGGCTGTGCGTGTCGCGCACCGCCTCCGTTCGGGCCACGTAGCGCGTGTTGGCATACGTATCGGGCCAGCGGACTTCGAGGCCGCTGTCCTGCTTGAGCGGCAACGTAAGGTAGACCGTCTGATTGGCCACGCTGGCGTCGGTGATCGCCAGGGGCTCTGGCGCCGGCTGCTCGCCGGGAATGTCGATGACGGTACCGTCGGGCATCACGCCACGCGCCCGCACGATGGCCACCTTGCCGAAGGCGAGGTACTCATGGTTGAGTTCCAGCTCGCTGAAGCCGTATAGATGGTCGCTGACGCTGTTCAGGCGTTGGTTGGCGTGGTACTCGGCGGCTCGCGCCTGCTGCTGGAAGTGCTGGGGTTGGACGAATAGTCCTTCTCCCCAGAGAACGGCGTTGCGTGAGGTCATGGCGTTACCTGGATTCGGGATGGGTTGGAAGCGGCCTGCAGGGCCGGAGGCGCAGGCAACGGCTCCGCCGGCAGCGGCGGGACAGCCGCCGCTGCCGGCAACTTCGAAGGCCGCCGCCTGACGGTTTTCTCGATGGGTGCGGCAGGCACGGGGCAGGCAGCCGGTACGGGGGTGGCGGGTAGCGCGGGTCGCCCCTCGCGCGTCAGGCTCACACGCGTTTCGCTCAACTTGACCAGCAAGGAATATTTGTGGCCCTTGGGCTCGATCGGCATGACCTGCTTCCAGGCCACCGCGTTCCCATCGTGGAAGTCCGCAATTGCGGCGATGAAGCGCGTGCCGTCGCGGACCTCGCCGAAGGGCACGAATTTGAACTGTCCAGGCAACAACAGGTAGTCGTCGGCGGCCAGGTAGGTGCTGCCCAGGGTCTTCTTCAGGTCTTTGCGCAGTTGATCAGGGTCTGCATTGAGCAGCACGGAGTCGTCCCTGAGTTGCACGACCTTGAAGGCGATGGGGGTTCCGGGGGGCTTGGCCAACCTCGACCGGGCGGTCGACGGCGCAAAGCTGTGACGGCGACCATTGGCGTCGTACTGCCCCAGTTCGAGGCCCTGCGGACCGACGATCCCCGTATTCGGTAACGGAGGCACGATCACCTGCTCGCTCGACTGCCCGGCTCGCGGATGCGCGGACGGCGCGCCGACACCGGCCGCGGGCCTCGCGACAAAGGCGGAAGCATCGGCGCCGGTGCGCAGCTGCTCGAGCAACAGTTGCAGGTTTTCGAGGAGCTCGGGCTTGTTGGCGCTGACGAAACGCACCGCGTAGGGGCCGTCCTCTGCATCCTGCTCATCGGTCGCATCGAACCCGGGCACCTGATGCTGCCCATTGGGATTGACGTCGTGGTCGGCGTACAGGCTGAGGCCGATCTGGGTCGGCTGGTCATCATCGACGCCCACCTGGATGGATGGGTCCATCAGCACCTGCCCCGTCTTCTTGAAAACATTGCCGACGGTGCTGCATCCCGTGAGCATCAGCAGTGGCATCAGCGCGCAGACGAGCCGCTTCATCGCGGCTCCTGGCGCAGCGCTCGGTCGTAGGCCTGTTCAAAGACTTCCCAGAACAGTTTCTCGAAACCTTGCTGGCGAGAGGATGCCAGCTCGTTGTAGTAGTGGGTGTACATCTGCCAGCTCCAGTCCGCTCCCTCGGATGGCTGGACCTGGGCCGGCCGATAGCGCTGGAAACGCTGCTGCAGTTGCTCCGGCGAGAAGGCACGCAACAGGGCCTGGAGGCTGGCCTCAATGGCCTCGATCAGCGCGGCCTGGTGCCGCTGAACCTGGGCGAGGCTTTCCTCCACGGCGGCGGACGGCGACAGGTGCACGACGCTGCGCTCACTGGAGAACAATGCGCGTACGGTCTCCGGGTAGCCCAGCCCCAGGCGCAAGGGGTTGTCCTCGATGGGCTGGAGCGTGCGGGCAAGCGGTGCCAGATTGCGCCGTTTGCCGTCCTGGGCATGCTGCAAGGCAGTGATACCGTGAATGACCGCGCTCAACGTCCTGCCGATCTCCTGCAACAGTGCATGCCCCATCTGAGGATCGACCACGCCGACCGAGGCCCCAAGCCCTTCCACCAAGGGTTGGATCAGGGCATTGGCGTCGCCGGTCGAGACGGCTCGCGAGTAGGACTGCGGCATCGTGGATTCTCCAGATAAGGTCTTGGGTGAGCCGGACACGGCTTCGAATCGGGTACGGGCGTGGTTGGCCTGGGTCTGGCTGGCACTGAGTCCGTAGTTCGTAGGGTCCAGCGGGGCGACGCCGAATCCCGGCTCGCGCCGCAGTTGCTCGGCATCCAGGGCGGCCAGCGGGTCGCGTTCGTCCGCGGGACGGTGCTCCCTCGCGAGGTCATCGAAGGCGCTGAAATCGGGCTTGCGCACCCCCGCGTCCAGCAGCCTGTCGGCGTCGGCCACCGGGTGAAGGCCAGCGCTTGGCTCGTTGAGCAACTCACCCACCGAACGCTGCTGCAGCGGCTGGCTGTTGAGCAGATGCGGCTCGGACGTCTGAAGATGGACGGTGACCTGGTAGGCGCCGATATGCAGCATGTCGCCGTCGCGCAGACGTGCGGCCGAGCCGCGCCGCAACGGTGTCTCGGCGTCGTTGACGCGGGTGGCGCCACTCTGGTCGCGCACGCAGTAACTGTTGTCGATCCAGGCGATCTCGCAGTGAATCGCCTGCACCTGGCCTTGACCGTCATCGAGCAGCCAGTCGGCGCCGCGGCTGCCGATGGTGCCGCCCGCGTGACCGAAGCGATGCCGTGCAGTGCTGCCGGCGCGCAGGGCATGGGTATTGGCAACGATGAGTTCGAGGCGCTGCGTGTCTGCCGACGTCTGGCTTGTTGTAGGAGTAGGCGTGTTCATAGTCGCACCTTGATACGCACGGGGGTTCGAGTGGCGTCATCACCGTTGACGAAAGTGGTCCAGCCAAGCTGCGAGCCGCGCTCCCTGCTCAGATTGAAGGACTCGACTTCCGCCGGGCGAAGTCGCAGTTCCAGGTCGAAGGCCATCGGGTCACGCAGCAGGAATTCCATGAGCTTGCGCAGGCGTGCGAAGTCCTCCCCGCTGGGCAGGAAGTGGCGGAAGCGCTCCTGGTCGAGATCGGAGATGACGACGGTGAATTTGTTGTGGCAGGCGCGCACCCGCTTGCCGATCACGAAGCTGCCGCCGACCTCGCCATTGCGCTTGCCCAGCGACAAACGCTGACCTGACGGGATGTCGACGTAACGAATCTCGAACTCGCGCACCTGCACGGATTTCAGCGCGAAGCAATCGGCCACGATGCCCGCGACCATCGACGCGGAGCGGCTGCGGTTGATGATGGAGCCGGCGAAACTGAGCAGACGGCTCCAGGGCAACGGTGTCGCGCCGCGCAAGTCGTCGTTGCCCAGGCCGACGAGGGCAAATACATAGCGGGAGAAGCCATCGCTGGCTTCGCTGCGGAAGCGGATGTGATAGCGGTACTTGCGCCATGCCCGGTGCAGCAGCGTGAGCAGACGGTGGTGAAAGAAGTCGAGAAAGGCCGGACGAATGCCGATACCCTGCCCATGCTCATAGGCCAGACGGTCCAGGTAGTAGCCCGGCAGCGGCGAGTCAGAGCCGTGCAGCCCGAAGAAGTTGGCCTGTATCTGGTAGTCGCTGGCCGAGCCGTCGGGCATACGCGCGGCGAAGCTGATGTCCGACGCCGGAAATGCCAGTCCCGCCGAACTGCTCAGGCGGATGCGCCAATGGGCATCCCCGAGCGGATCGCTCGCTTCCAGGTCGTCACCGTGCAGCGCATGCAACTGCTCCAGCAAGCGGAAGAAGTCGTAGGCCTTCGCGCTGGCGAGCACGGCATCGGCGACGGCTAGATCAGGGGTTGCTTGCCGATCTGCAATGGCCATTGGTAGTGCTCGTTGTTGCTGGTGTTGATGACTTCCAGCACATGGAAGGAGTTGATGCTGGCGTAGAGCGCCAGGAAGTGGCTCAGCACGCTGCCGAACAGATAGAGGTCCCCCTCGCACAGGAAGGCGTCTTGATCCAGGTGCAGCACCGTCTTCAAGCCACGGATGGGCAGACCCTTCATGAGCCAGTCCATCGGCTTGGTCTCGGCCTCGCCGATGCCCGCCAGGCGCTTGCTGCTGGCCCGCGCATGCTGGATGTCATGCAGCGCGGCGAAGTCGTAGGCTCGCAGGACTGCCTTGAGTGGTTCGGCCGAGAGCAGTGACAGATAATTCAGCGACAGGTTGGAGATCAGGCTCCACTGAAGATCGCCGTCCAGCACCGGGCGATAGGACGGCGTCGGACGCGTGATGTTGCGACAACGACTGTAGGATGGCGCCCTTTCCGATCCTTCGCAGATATCGCCCACGTCCAGTGCAAGCGGAAGGTCGCGATTGGTGCAGGTAATCGACAGCGAAACCGTTTCGGTCTGGTCCACATACTCGCTTTCGTCGGCGCGCACGAAGGAAACGGCGTGGTCGAGACCACTGCCGTCAAGCGCGTTGCCTATGTGGGTTCGGTAGTAGATCGCGGTACGACCTTCGGCATGCTCGACTTCGTGCGCCATCGACTCGAATGGCCGGAAGGTACGCAGCCGATCGCCACGCCGCCCATCAGCGTCGCGGCGCAGGCCCCGGACTTCGTCGATACTGAAAATCTCGTAGGCTAGCGGCCGCTGCCCCGCTGGATAAACCGGCTGTTGAGCGACCTTGCCGTCTATCCTGATCGGCTCGGCGTCATGGGCGAACAGGTTGACCGCGGGGGTGCAATACAGGGCAAGGTCGCCATCGCGCAGGCGAATGCCCGGTGGCATCGGCCGACTGAAGTGGAACTCGATCCGGATGGTCTCCTGGCTGGTGGACGGCCAGAACGGCGCCAAGCCGCTCAACCGGAAACAATGAAAGCGCTGGGGAAAAACGAAGTACTCCTGCAATATCCGGTAGCCGTCGAAGGCATTTTTCGGATACGGCAGCAGGGCTTCATCCTGGGCGAACCCAGGAAACTCGACCTGTCGGTTGGGCAGGGAGAATGCCTTGCCGTCAAGGTCTACCCTGACCTTGTCGAGGTACTGGGCCAACCAGAGATAGAGGGTCTGCGCCGTGGTGTCATCGCCGCTGAGCTGGAAATCCAGTTGATCGCAGTCCATGAGGCTGGGCGGGTTATCGGTCAGGAACGACAACTCGACCGTCAGGATCGACTTTTCTCGCGAGTGGGCATCGCTCACCCGGGTCATCTTGAGCGGCAACAGGTGAACATCCGCACAGGTGCGAAAGCGGCACTGGACGCCATCCACCGCGCGGGACAACACAACGGTTCCCTTGGGCACGGTTTGCCGCTGCGTGATCGCGGTTTCGACCGGCTCGAAGCAGACGATGGTCGAGCTCGGCAGCGGCCGAAGGTAGTTCGGCCACAGCAGTTGCAGCATCGAGTGAGTCAGCTCAGGCAGATCGTCTTCGATTTTTAGCCGCAGCTTGGCGGTCAGGAAGCTGAATCCTTCGAGCAGGCGCTCGACATCGGGGTCGGCGCCTTCCCCTCCAAGGAAGCGGGACAGTTGCGGATTGTCACGGGAAAACTCGCGGCCGAAGCGACGTAAGTAGTCGAGCTCTTCTCGGAACTTGCGGCGTAATGTCATGGCAACGACTTTCCATTGCGGATCGCGCGGCGGGTCAGGTGAACCGCGCGATCCTGTTGTGATGCTGAAGTACCAGGTCGAGCTCGATGCTTTCGTGTGCGTTGCGAACCGGCACCAGGCAGTGCAGCCGGAAGTGCAAATCCATCGGGCGCATGGCATCCGTGAGTGGCTGAACGCGGGTCACCTTGACCCGTGGCTCGAACTCGCTGACCACGGCATGGATGTGCTCGCCCAAACGGTGCCGCAGATCGGCGCTGCCGACCGCGACATCGTTGAAATCGGGCAGCCCCAATTCAGGACTGCTTGACGAACAACCTTGCCGGGCATTGAGTACCCACTCGAGATGCCGCTTGATAGCCTGGATGCGTTCGGCGGCCAGATCCTGGCTCGTCCGCAGACGTCGCGGCGCGAGATCGGGATCGAGCCGCTCGAACAAACTTCCCTGTCCGAGCGTTCTCGGCATGGCCTAGGCTCTCGTTATTCCTTGTCGAGCCTGCCGACAAGGGACAGTTCGAAGCTGGCACCCATGTACTTGAAGTGCGGACGCACCGCGAGCGACACCTGATACCAGCCCGGATCGCCGGCCACATCCTGCACGATCACGCGGGCCGCCCGCAGCGGGCGGCGGCTGCGCACGTCAGCCGAGGGGCTTTCCTGGTCAGCGATGTATTGCTTGAGCCAGTTGTTCAGCTCGCGTTCAAGGTCCTGGCGCTCCTTCCAGCTACCGATTTGCTCGCGCTGCAGCACCTTCAGATAGTGCGCCAGCCGGTTGACGATAAACATGTACGGCAGTTGCGTGCCGAGCTTGTAGTTCGTCTGCGCGGCCTGGCCCTCCTCGGTCTTCGGGAAAAGCTTGGGCTTTTGCACCGAGTTAGCGGAGAAGAATGCAGCGTTATCGCTGTCCTTGCGCATGGTCAGAGGGATAAAACCGGCTTCGGCGAGTTCGAATTCGCGGCGGTCCGACACCAGGACTTCAGTGGGAATCTTGGCCTGCCACTGGCCGAGGGATTCATACAGATGGACTGGCAGATCATCCACCGCCCCGCCGGACAGCGGGCCGATGATGTTCGGACACCAGCGGTATTTGGCAAAGCTGTCGGTGATGCGGTTGGCGAGCAGGAACGACGTGTTGCCCCACAGGTAATTGGCGTGGCTACCGTCGACGCCTTCGCGGTAGACAAAGGTACGCGTCGGGTTGTCCAACGGGTCGTACGGCTGGCGCAGCAGGAAGCGCGGCATGGTCAGGCCCAGGTAGCGCGCATCCTCGGATTCGCGCAGGCTACGCCATTTGGCGAAACGAGGGCCTTCGAAGATGTCGCTGATTTCCTTCAGGTTGGGCAGCTCCTGGAAGTTCTCCACATTCAGGAACTCGGGACCGGCAGCACCCAGGAACGGCGCGTGGGCCATGGCGCCGACCGCTGCCACGTAGCTAAGCAGCTTGATGTCCGGCGCCGACGGGCCAAAGGTGTAACTGCTGACCATGCAGCCCACCGGCTCACCGCCGAACTGGCCATAACCCGCCGTGTAGGCATGCTTGTAGAGGCCGCTACGGGTGATATCGCCGGCTCCCTCGAAGTCATCCAGCAACTCGGCCTTGCCGACATGCATGAAGCCGATCCTGATGTTCTCGCGTGTATCGGTGTTGTCGACCAGAAGCTTGAGTTGGCGCCAGTGGGACTCCAGGTTCTGGAACGACGGATCGTGGAGAATCTCGTCCATCTGGACGGTGAGTTGCTCGTCGATCCGGGCAATCATGCCGTCCACCAGCAGCTTGCTGATGGGCTGATCGCGATCATCCGTCTTGAGCATTTCGGCAATAAACGCAGCAACGCCGCGTTCGGCGACGGCATAGCCCTCGTGATTGGGCTCGATGCGCGTCTGCGCCATGATCTGTTCGAGCAGCCCCTGGGATTGGGCCGCTTCAGCCTGGGCAACAGCGCGTTCGGTTTTCATGTTCGTTTCCTTGAAGCCGCGGAGATATGGGAAGGTGTGATGTGCCGCAGGAGGCACATCAGTCGGACGAGCCCTTGAGCGCCTGGCTCAGCTCTTGCGCGAGCTTGTTCCGCGCCGCCTCATCCCCGAGCAGGGCCTGCAACTGCTTGCGGAACGCGGGCACGTTACCCATGGGCCCCTTGAGGGCTACCAGCGCCTCGCGCAGTTCCAGGAGCTTGCGCAACTCGGGCACCTGCTGGGCGACTGAATCAGGATTGAAATCCCTGATGTGCTTGAACTGAAGGTCGACGGTCAGCGTGTCGTCAGCGTTGGCATTTCCGAGGCGCAAGGGAACGGCAGTTTTCAACGCCACGCCCGCCTCGCTGAGCACATCGTTGAAGTTGTCCTTGTCCACACGCACCACCGGCCTGTCTTCAATAGCAGTCTCTTCTTCGCGCCCCTTGAAATCACCAATCACCAGCATATTCAAAGGCAGTTCGATCTCCGCCTGCTGATTACCTGTTGCCGGAACATATTTGATATTGATTCGTTCCTTCGGGGCTACCGATGCCGTGCTCTTCGCCATAAATACTCCTTATCCTTTTCTCTTGAGGATGCTGGAAATTCGCTCTCAGCCGTAAACCGCAGCATGACCAACCTGGTTCGAGATCTGCTTGGGGAATCGCCCCAAGATATTCCATGCCTCTCAGAAAACATGGCTCCCAGAAGCGCTTACCAGACATATTCAGACATACGCGGCCCGCCTGAATAATTAAGCCTGCCCCATTGCACCGTCAATAAGATTTGTCCGAAATTTCCATCAGATCAATCAAGAAATTAACCCCAAATAACGAGACAGAAAAAATGTGACATTTATTAATAATTCCCCGCACACAAGAAAATAAATTTCTCATTTACTAATTGGCAATATTGTGTTTCCTTAATGGGCCAACCATTCCCCGCACCGCTGATATATCTGCGTGCAACTTCGGTCCTGACGTTGCACGCCTCGTTTCCAACCATCCTTGATGGGCTGTGCTTCATGATCCGAATTGAACTCTCGGCAGTCTTCGACCGCTTGAATCCCCCCTCTCGACAAGCCCTGGAAGAGGCCGCGAGCCTCTGTATCAGCCAGCAAGGCGCCGAAGTCACAGTGCCGCATGTGCTGCTCAAGCTGGTGGACCTGCCGTTGGGGGATGTCCGGTTGCTTTTGCGCGAGGCCGGGCTGGATCTGGGCGCCGTGCGTCAGGCGCTATCAGCCAACTTCCCGAACCAGGCATCCACGGGAGGGCAATACCCCGCGTTCTCGCCGTTGCTGGTCGAACTGTTGCAGGAGGCATGGCTGTTGGGTTCGCTGGAATGGAACCAGGACGCAATCCGTAGCGGCAGCCTCTTCCTGGCCGCATTGCTCAACCCGGGTCGCTATCTGCCGCTGTCCGCCGTGCGTCTGTTCGACTGCGTCAACCGGGAAGCCTGGCGCAAGGAATTCCTGTCGTTGGTCGCGAATTCGGCGGAAACACCCCAGGCGTCGGAACGTGTCCAGTCACCCATCGTCGCGGCGACCGATTCGGCGCTGGCCAGGTACGGCCATGATTTCACCGCCCAGGCGCGTGAGGGACGCCTGGACCCGGTGCTGTGCCGCGATGGAGAAATCGATCTGATGATCGACATCCTGTCGCGCCGCCGCAAGAACAACCCCATCGTCGTGGGCGATGCCGGCGTTGGCAAAAGCGCGGTCATCGAAGGCCTGGCACTGCGCATCGTCCAGGGGCACGTGCCTGAGCCGCTGCGCTCCGTCACGCTGTGGGGATTGGACCTGGGCGCACTACAGGCCGGCGCGTCGGTCAAGGGCGAGTTCGAGAAACGGCTGAAAGCGGTTATCGACGAAGTGAAGACCTCCGCCACGCCGATCATCCTGTTCATCGACGAAGCACACACGCTGATCGGTGCGGGCAATGCGGCTGGCGGCAGCGACGGCGCCAACCTGCTCAAGCCGGCGCTGGCCCGGGGAGAACTCCGCACGATCGCGGCCACCACCTGGTCGGAATACAAGAAATTCTTCGAGAAGGATGCGGCACTTAGCCGACGCTTCCAGCTGGTCAAGCTCGACGAGCCGAGCCCCGAGACGGCCGTCCACATCCTGCGGGGGCTACGGAACACCTACGAGCGCGCTCACGGGGTCTACATCTCCGACGACGCGTTACAGGCCGCTGCCGGGCTTTCGGCGCGCTACTTGTCGGGACGGCAGTTGCCCGACAAGGCCGTCGACGTGCTTGACACGGCGTGCGCGCGGGTAGCAACCGCACTTGCCGAGTCGCCCAGGCAATTGCGGGTGCTGGAACATGAGCTCTTGCAGATCGACACGGAGTCGACGCTGCTGCAACGGGATCAGCGTGCCGGCCTGCACACTGACGCGCAACGGCTCGAGGTACTGGACAACGCGCGCCGTGAGGTTCAGCGCAAGATGGATGCGTTGCAAACCGCATGGTCATGCCAGAAGCCGTTGGTGGACGAAATCCGGACGCTGCGGTCGTCTCTGGCGGCCGACGACGCCCCGGACGATGATGAGCGCTCCGAACAACTATCCGCCAAGGTGATTGAGCTGGCGGCGCTGCAACGCGCGGGCGCGCTGCTTCACGCGGAGGTAGGCCGTGAGCAGGTCGCGCAGGTCATCGCTGACTGGACCGGCATTCCGGCGACAACCATCAGCAGCGATCAGATGACGCGCCTCCGAGGCTTGCCGGAGACGCTACGGGAACGGGTCAAAGGGCAGGACGCCGCAATCGAGCACATTCACCGGCATCTGCTGACCGCGATGGCAGACCTCCGGCGGCCTGGCACGCCGCTCGGCGCCTTCTTGCTGGTAGGCCCCAGCGGCGTAGGCAAGACGGAAACCGCACTGGCCCTGGCCGATGCGCTGTTCGGCGGCAAGCAGTTCCTGACGACGATCAACATGTCCGAGTTTCAGGAGAAGCACACCGTGTCACGCCTGCTCGGCGCGCCGCCGGGATACGTCGGCTATGGCGAGGGTGGCGTGCTGACCGAAGCGATCCGCAAACAGCCGTATTCCGTGGTCCTGCTCGATGAGGTCGAAAAGGCTCACCCGGACGTGCTGAACATCTTCTATCAGGCCTTCGACAAAGGTGAGCTGGCCGACGGCGAGGGGCGATTGATCGACTGCAAGAATGTGCTGTTCTTCCTGACCTCGAACCTGGGATTCGATCAACCGGAAGACGAACTGACCGACCAGGACGAGGCCGCTCTTCGGGAGCGCCTCTCGCAATTCTTCAAGCCGGCGCTGCTGGCGAGAATGCAGGTCGTGCCCTATCGCTATCTGGACGATCGCGTGCTCGGGGACATCGTGGAAAGCCGCTTGCAACGGCTGATGACGCAGTTCGTCCAGCGCTATAACGCCACCTTGTCGGTGTCCGCGAGCGCCAGCGAGGAACTGCGCAAGCGCTGCACCCGCCACCAGAACGGTGCACGCATGCTGGATGCGAGCATCGACGGCGAGTTGTTGCCGCCACTGTCCTTGTCCGTCCTGCAGCGCCTCGCCGAGGGCGCAGCCTTCCGGCGTGCCCAGCTGTCGTGGAGCGGCAGCGCCTTCGAGGCCGTCGTGGAATGACGCCACCGCGGCAACTGAATCCGCTCGAGGTCGCGGGCATCGCGCGCGACATGACTTGGGCGGCACACCCCGACGAGCTGGCAACAGTGATCCTGCAAGCGGCTGTGGATAGCGGCTTGTTGCGCCTGGGGATGTGCTATCGCCTGGATCAGACGAGTGACTGCTTGCGGCCACTGACCTGCGTGCCGGAAAACGCGTCTGCTCTGCCGGAGCTGGATATGGACGAGTTAGACAACCCCCTGGTCTATAGCCTGGTAAGTGGCCACCCCTGCGAGGTCGAGCGCATCACCGATATGGTCGGCGTGGGCAGCGCTTTCGAGCGGTTGCGCGAGCACTTCATGCCTGGAGACGGCGCCTGGATCCTGCCGTTGCGCGACACCAATCAGCATGCCTTCGCGGTCTTGGCGCTGCTCGGCGCTCCCTTGACACTGCACGCATTGCGCCAGTCAGCGCTTTGGCAGGCACTGCTGCAAATCCATGAGCGCCTGTTCTCCGGACTTCAGCAGAACCAGGGGGATGCGGCGCGGGCCCGCTCAGCCGACGCAGTGCGTGCGCAGGCGCATACCCGCACACGCGAGCGAGCAGCCAGGCTATTGGCGGCGGAGTTCGTCGGCGTGAGCCCGGCGGTCCGCGAACTGCGCAGCGACATGCTGGGAATGACGGATTCGAACCTGGCCATCCTGGTCACCGGCGAAACTGGCGCAGGCAAAGATCATGCGGCCTGGCTCATTCACCAGGCAGGAAGCCGCCAAGGCAAGTTCGTGCCGGTGAACTGCGCGGCCATCCCCAAGGATCTGATCGAGGCGGAGCTGTTCGGCAGCGAGCGAGGCGCCTTCACCGGCGCCAGCCAGGCGCGCGCAGGGCTCGTGGCGGAGGCCGACGGCGGCACACTGTTCCTCGATGAGATTGGCGACATGCCCCTGGAACTGCAGGGCCGGCTGCTGCGCGTGCTGAACGAGAAGAGGTACCGCCCTGTGGGCGCGACACAGGAGCGCTATTCCGATTTCCGCTTGATATGCGCGACCCACCAGCCATTGCTTCAACGCATCGCCGAAGGAAGCTTTCGGGAGGACCTGTACTTTCGCATCCGCCAGCAATGCCTGCACGTACCTGCGCTGCGCGAGCGCCCGGAGGATATTCCCGTTCTCGCCGAGCACGTGCTGCTGCAATACAACCGCGAGCGACAGAGGCACATCCCCGGCATCAGCCCCGAGGCGTTGCGCATGCTGCAGATGCACCCGCTGCCAGGCAATGTCCGAGAACTGCGCAACCTCGTACTGGTGGCAGCCGAGCGCACCGAACGCGGCAAGGCCATCGCGCCACAGGCATTGCGCGAGCTGCGCCCCCCTGCCCCACGAACTCCCCCGCTCCCCGCCACATCGACGATGCCGCTGCACGATCTCTGGGAAACCAACGACCTGCCCGGCGCGCTGGCGGCTTTCGAATGCCACCTGATAAGCGAACGCCTGCGACAAGCAAACGGTTCGCGCGCGCTCGCCGCACAGAGTTTGGGCATTCCCAAACGAACGCTGGCGCGTAGATGCCAGCGCTGGAACATTTTTCAGGAGGACTCTGCACCATGAGATCACTGAGCATCGCACTGGTTTGTGCAGCGCTCGTGGCCGGATGTGACGCCGGCAAACAGGGGACCGCCGCCGGTCCGTCCGCAGCGACCCCAGCAGCCATGAAAACCTGTACCTCCATTGTGTCCGCGATAGAGCGGCTGGCCTGCTTCGATGCGCTTGCGGGAACGCCGCCAGCACCGGTCGCAGCGACTCCGGCCACACAACAGAACGAGGCTCCAGCAGCGGCCGACAGCCAGAAACCGGCGAAACCGCCAACGATCGTCGAACTGGTCCGCCTCAACGAGGCGAAACGTGCCGCGGGCGAGACGGGATTCCGGCTGTCGCGCACAGAGGAGGCTGTACCGGGACGGTGGGGCGTGGTGATGTCCAACCCGGCGTTGGGCGGCGCTACCGCGCCGCCGATCCTGGCGATCAGTTGCCTGTCGAACATCTCGCGTCTGCAGTTGCTGGAGAGCCAGCCGATCACGCCCAACCGGATGAACATCCGACTGCTGTTGGACGGGCAACCCATCTCGGCCTCGGTGCCGTGGCAGGTACTGGAAGACGGCACGGTCGTGGACGCGGGGCGTGGCCTGGTCGCCATCGAACAACTGAGATACCTGGTCAAGGCCGGCGGCCGCTTGCAGGTCGAGAGCGACTATGCGCCGTTCTCCGGGCTGCTGTTCGATGCAACCAACCTGCATAGCTTGATGAAACAACAGCGTGAGGCCTGTCACTGGTGATCAACTTGCCTCACCTGGATCTGGACGCATTGCTAGGCCCGCTGGATGCCAAACAGCCGGCCGGTGTATTCGATGAGGAAGACGAAACGTATCAAGGCATCGAGCATGAAATGATCAAGCTCGGCAGTCTGCAGGAAGCCAGTATCGACTGGTCCTATGTCGATGAAGCCTCGCGTCAATACCTGAGCACCCGGTGCAAGCACTTCCGCGTGGCGGGGCATCTGGTCACGGCCCGCCTTCGCCCCCGCACCTGGCCCCACTGGACCGAAGCAACGTCGGTGCTGGCCGGCATGGTCGAGCGCTACTGGGAAAGCGGCCAGCCGAAGCCCGGGCCGCGTGGCCTGCTGGCCAAACGCAAGCTGGTCACCTTGCTGGCGGAGCGACTGAGCCAGGCATTGGAAACGCTGGATCAGAAGACCTACACCCCCGGGCTGCAGGATCAGGCACAACAGGCATTCGACCGATTGCAGGCCAAAGCGGTCGCTGCGCAGTTGGATGTATCGATGCTGTCCCGGCTGGAAGCGCAGATGCACCGGCATGTCGAGAGCACCTTGTTCCCGGAGCCAGTGGTTCTCAAGCCGAGTGACGGTCAGCAAGGTGGGCACGCGCTGAGCGACGCCTTTTTCCAGCCGAGCGAAATGCCGAAGTCCAGCGATGAACGCGAGGGGCGCCGAACGCTGTTGGCAATGGCGGATTTCATCAACGAGCAGGACATATACGACCCGACCAGCTATCAATTGCGGCGCTTCGCGCTATGGGCGCACCTGCGCGCGGCACCGCCCGCGAAGCGCGACCAGCTCACGGAACTGATGTGCGTGCCGGTCGATACCGAGGAGGGCTATCGCGAGGCGATCTCGACCAATTCGGTCAGCCCGATGTTGTTGCGGCGCGTGGAAAAGAGCGTGACCAGCTCGCCCTATTGGCTGCGAGGCAGCTTCTTTGCGGCGGCCATGGCGGCCCGTCTGGAAATGCCGGCTGTGGCGGAGGCCATCCGTCACGCAGCCGAACGCTTCCTGCTGCGCATTCCGGGCTTGAGCGACCTGCACTTCGCCGATGGCCGGCCCTTCGTCGACAGCGACACCTTGGGTTGGATCGGCAGCGCCGAAGCACGGTCTGCCGATGCCGGTGCACCGCAAGAGTTCGTGGATTTACGCGAGGAGCTGGCCAGCCGGTTGGACACCGAGGGCGTTGAGCCGGTGCTCCGCCGGTTGCAGGCGCACCAAGCCTCGTCTAGCGGCCCGCGTCATCGTTGCCACGCAACCGTGATTGCGGCTGACCTGCTGAAGTCGCGAGGTTTGGATTGGCTGGCTGAAGAACTCTATGCCAATGCCAGCCGGTTGATGAAGGGCGTCACGGTGGATCAATGGGAGCCTGAACTGTTCCAACACCTCGCCAAACATGTCCCGGCGCATCAGGAAAACGAACGTAGACGAAGCCAGTCGCAAGGAGAGAAGAAATGAAATACTGGTCGTTGCTCAAACGATATGCCGTCCCCCTACTGCGTTGGATCAAGGGCGGCATGCCACTGCTGCTGGTACTGGGGCTGCTATTCCTGTTGATAGCCATCTGGTGGCTGGGGCCGCAGTGGGCCTGGCGCGATCGGCATCCCCTGGCAAGCCTGGGCGCTCGGGTCGGGCTGACCCTTGCCCTGCTGATGGTTCCCGTGGTGACCTGGGCCCTGGTACTGCGTGCCAGGAACCGCCGGCTGGAGGCCGAGCGTCAGCAAGCCCGTGCCGTGAAGGAAGACCCCGTGCTTGTCCATATGCGCGCCCAGGAGAAGTCCCTGGACGCCAACCTGGCGGTGCTGCGCGCCCACCTGCGAGGCCGCCAGGGCCTGTATCAGTTGCCGTGGTATCTCGTGCTCGGGCAGGAGGACGCCGGCAAGACCAGCTTCATCAACCGTAGCGGCCAGAACTTCTCGCTCACGGGCGAGATCAAGGCTGGAGGTCATGGCACGTTCGTCGACCCCGACCTGATCTACCGGACCGATTGGTGGATGGGCGACCAGGCCGTATTGATTGACCCGCCCGGAGAGTTGATCAGCCAGTTTCCTGCAGGGGAACACTCGGACAGTGCTCCCGCGACAGCATCGACGACCGACGCTGAAGAAGCGCCGGTGCCCGAGCAGCTCGGGGAGCCGCCCGAGACTCGGGCCCGCCTCTGGCAGCATCTGATCGACTGGCTGGGCAAGAACCGCTCGCGGCGACCACTCAACGGTGTGGTGTTGATCGTCGATCTGCCCTCGCTGTTGAGCCAGAGCGCCAGCGAGCGCAAGGCACTGGCCGTCCTGTTGCGTACGCGTCTGGCGGAGCTGAGCCGACATCTCGGAACGCGTCCTCCACTGTATGTCATCCTCAGTAAATTCGACTTGCTGGAGGGTTTCGAGCAATTCTTCGCCAGGCTGCCGAAGGCGGAGCGGGAGGACATCTTCGGGTTCACCTTCACGCTGGATTCCGCGCGGCAGTACGACGCCTGGCAGACAGAACTCAGCCAGCGCTACTGCGACTTCATCGATGGCCTGAACAATCAGGTCTTCGATGTGTTGAACGATGCGAAGTCGCTGCCGATACGCGAAGCGCTGTTCTCCTTTGTGGGACAGATAGCCGGCATGCGCACCGTGCTTTTCAATTTCCTCGACGACGTACTGGGCAGCGATCGCTACGGCACCCCCGCCTTGCCGCGAGGCGTGTATTTCTCTTCGGTTCACCAACAGGGGTTGCTGCACAACGCTTTCGTCGACAATGCCTCGCAGACCTACGGTGTGCGAACGCTGGTACCCATGGCACAGCCGGCGGGACGCTCCATGGTGTACTTTGCCCAGCAGGTATTCCAGCGGGTCATCTACCCGGAAGCCGGCCTGGCCGGCGACAACCTGAAGGTGCTGGCCGACAAGAAACGGAATCTGGCCGTGGGCTTCGGCGTCGCGGCGCTGGGTAGCGCGGTCGTGATCGGCGGCTGGACTCACTACTACAGCGTGAACCGCGCAAAGGTGGCGAGTGTGCTGGAGAAGAGCCGAACGTTCGCCAGCAATGCGATCGACGGCGGTCAGGACCCGACCGGACGAAATCTGCTGCTGCCGCTGGACCAGCTTCGCGATGCGGTGGCCGTCTACGGCGACTACCGGGAAGCGTGGCCGCTGGTGTCCGGCATGGGTTTGTACCAAGGACGCAAAATCGGCCCGAAGGTGGACGAAGCCTATCTGCGCTTGCTTTCGACACGCTTCCTGCCGCAATTGGCCGGCGGGGTCATGACGCAACTGAACGCCGTAGCGGACGGTTCGGATACCCAACTCAGCGCCCTTCGGGTGTATCGCATGATCGAGGATCGGGCCAACCGCCGCGCCCCCTTCGTGGAAGACTGGATGAGAAAGGCGTGGCAGGCAGCATTTCCTGGCGAGGCGCCGGTGCAACGCGCCTTGTCGAGCCATCTCGATTACGCGCTGAAGTATGCCGATGTGTCGCTCCCGCAGTACGCCGCCCGGATTTCCGATGTGCAGCAGCAATTGCGGCAGATTCCTTTGCCGCAGCGCATCTACATGGCGATGCGCAGCCAGGCAGGCGACGTCCTGCGGACACCGCTGGATCTACGCAATGAGATCGGTCCGGCTTATGACATCGTCTACCAATCCACAACCGCGGCAGCCGAGGGTGGCGAAAACCCGGGCACGCGCATCGACGCGCTGCTGACCGCCAAGGGCTATCGGAACTACTTCGAGCCGCGCAATCAGGATGTCGCCGCGCTGGCCGTCATTGACCAATGGGCGCTGGGAGAACGGCGGAATGTCGACTATTCGGAAGCCGACAAGCAGGCGCTTGTCGCGCGTGTTCGTGCGCTGTACAGCCGTGACTTCATCGAGAACTGGCGCCGCGGACTCAACCAACTTGAGGTCGCCAATTTCGACGATATCGGCGCCGCAGCCAACGTACTCGGTGCAGTCAACAGCCCGGCGGCCCCCCTGCGCAGGCTTCTGGAAACCGTGCGCGACAACACCAATCTGACGTCCAAAGCGACGTCTGACGCGATGCGGACCGAAGGCACCGCCACCGCGGCAAAGAGTGGTCCCGACAGCGAGGCCCAGGATATCGCCAAGATTGCTCAGGCATTCACGCCGCTGACGGCGTTGCTTGAAGCCAAGGGCGAGAAGCCTTCCTATCTGGACGAAACGATGCAGGCTATCGGCAGCGTCCAGGATGTGTTGGTGAAGGTACAGGACAGTCCGGACCGGGGAAAGGCGGCGCTGGCGGTGATGCTGGACCGCTTTGCGCTGCGGGGCACCGATCCGTTCGGCAATCTGCATCGGGTGGCTACGGGCCTGCCTGAGCCCCTCAATCGCCAGGTGAAGAAGCTGGCTGACGAATCCTCCGACGTGCTGCTGATCGAGGCGCTGCGGGAACTCGAAAAGCGCTGGAATGCCGAGGTCTTCAGCTTCTACAGCCAGCGCCTGGCGAACTACTACCCGTTCAACCCGAACAGTCGCACCGATGCCTCCGTCGACGATTTCACAGCCTTCTTCGGGCCGCAAGGCAAGTTGCAGGACTTCAAGGACAAGTATCTGAAGCTGTTCCTGGATGACAACCTGGAAGCGCTCTATTCGGAGCGTCGCGGGGGCTACCTGATGCGCACCGATGTGCCCAAGCAGTTGGAGGCAGCCGACCGGATCCGCGATGCGTTCTTCAACAGCCGCGGTGCGATGGCCGTGCATTTCACGCTCGAGCCGCTTGGCCTGGCACCCACTCGGCGGAGCAGCACATTGAATCTTCAAGGACAACTCATCACCTATAACCACGGGCCCAGCGAGACCGTCGGTGTCATCTGGCCCAACACGCTCGGCGGTAGCTCAGAAAGCCGCATGACGCTGGTCAATGGTGATGGCAACAGCAGCAGCCTGGTCTACAAGGGCTCATGGTCGCTATTCCGCCTGCTGAGTCAGGCACGACTCAATGGCGCAACGGCTACCACCGTCGACCTCAGCTTTACGGCGAGCGATGGCGGCATGCGTTACCGAATCACTGCCGACAAGAGCAACAATCCGTTCACCCAGCGCTTGTTTCATGGTTTCGCACTGCCAGGTACGTTGCTGCAGTGATGACCGTACCAACAGTTGTCCGGTGGCGCGCGTATCGCGCCTATCCCGTGTGTGCAGGTATCCCTCTGCCTCCAATGCGACGTCGTGCTGGCAGGCGGATCACCGAGGGAGTTCCGTTGACGGACCGGACGCTCTCCAGCGGCCGGGTCATTGCTGACCCGGCCAGGTCAACAATGACCCGGGGGGTTTCTCTTTGATTTCAATAGCTTGACGCCTAACGAGTCAACTTTGACCCGTCCGCAAGGCGCCGCTGGCTGGCTTAGTCGACTCGATGCGCGCCCGCACAAGCCGAATCGAAACATAAACCATTGATTTACATACTTATTTTGTGAAATACGGCAACCTGGCACAGCGATTGCGTTGTGGTTGTTGCTATCACTGATAGCGCATAGGGCCACGGGCCTTTCATCACAAAACGGAGTAATAAAAGCTATGCCTACACCCGCCTATATCAGCATCCAGGGCAAGACCCAAGGCAACATCACCAAAGGCGCCTTCACCGCCGATTCCGTCGGCAACGTCTACCAGGAAGGCCACGAAGACCAGATCCTGGTCCAGGAAATCGAACACCTGATCGCGACGCCGACCGATCCGCAGAGCGGCCAGCCGTCCGGCCAGCGCGTGCATAAGCCGTTCACCTTCACCGCGCCGCTGAACAAAGCCACGCCGCTGCTGTACCAAGCGCTGGCCTCCGGCGAGATGCTCCCCGAAGTGGAAGTGAAGTGGTACCGCACCTCGACCGAAGGCAAGCAGGAGCACTTCTTCACCACCAAGCTCGAAGACGCCACCATCGTCAACATCAATGCCGCGCTGCCGCACGCGCAGGACCCGAGCAAGGCCGAGTACACCCAGTTGATCAAGGTCGCGATGGCGTACCGCAAGATCACCTGGACCCACGCCATCGCCGGCACGGAAGCCTCCGACGACTGGCGCAAACCGCAAGAAGGCTAAATCTGTCTAATCGCAAGGCTGGCGCATTGCCAGCCTTGTTTGACGCACAGACCGGCTGCCCACCCGAAGAACGGTCACACGCTTCTTGCCCGCGCTTTCTGCTTCCGCAAAGCTCATTTGCCGTTCCATCGTGGTGGGTTCGTTCCGCGCTCCGCGCGAGCGACGTCATCACGAACGCCGAGAACGCGAAGGCCGCGCAGCAGACATTCGACACTGCCACACGGCGCTTCGGTTCAAGCGGAGCGAAAACCGGCCAAACGATTCATCGCATCGTCAATCGTCCGCAAGCGGCCGCTTCGACGTCTCGCTGCTCGCGAGCATCGCGATCAGCGCGATACCCGCCGCCCCAACCAGATACCATGCCGGCGCGAGCTTGTTTCCAGTCGCCCCGATCAGCCACGTCGCGACCAACGGCGCCGTCCCGCCGAACAGTGCATTCGCCGTATTGAAGCAGAACGCAAAGCCGGTGTAACGCACGCGTGTCGGGAAAATTTCCGACAGGAAGCAAGGCAAAGTCCCGTCGTTCATCGTCAGCAGCGCGCCGAACGCGATCTGGATCATCACGATCGTCACGAAGCTCGCGCCGGCCAGCCCCTTGAACAGCGGCACCGTCAGCACCGCGAACAACACCGACGCGCCGATCAGCATCGTCTTGCGCCCGACCCGATCCGAAAGCGCACCCATCAGGAAGATCAGCCCGATATACGCCGCCAACGAAACCGTCGCCGCGATGAACGACTCGGTCTCGCCGACACCCATCTCGGTAGACAGGTAGGTCGGCATGTAGCTCAGCACGAGATAGAACGCGACGGCGTTCAGACACGTCACGCCGAACGCGATCAGCATCCTGCCGCGATGCCGCGTCAGCAGCTCGGTGGCCGGCGCCTGCGCGACATGGTGCGCGCCTTCGAGCGCCTTGAACTTCGGCGTGTCCTCGAGACGAATACGGATATAGCGTCCGACTACGCCGAACGGCGCAGCCAGCAGGAACGGCAGACGCCAGCCGAAGTCGTGCAACTGCTGCGACGTCAGCGCCGCGTGCATCACCGCGACAAACACCGACCCGAACAACAGGCCGGCCGCGGTGCTGGCCGGCACGATGCTGGTGTAGAACCCGCGCTTGCCTTCCGGCGCGTACTCGGCAAGGAACGCCGACGCCCCCGCATACTCGCCCGACGCCGAAAAGCCCTGCACGACCCGCACCAGCAGCAGCAAGACCGGAGCGACCATCCCGACCTGCGCATAAGTCGGCAGGAATGCGATGAGGAAAGTCGAACACGACATGATCAGGATCGACAGCGACAGTGCGGTCCGGCGTCCGACCCTGTCGCCGAAGTGCCCCCACACCACGCCGCCCAGCGGCCGGATCACGAACGAGATCGCGAACACGCCATACGCGGCCAGCAACCCCGTCATCGCGTCGCTCTTCGGGAAGAACACGACCGCGATGACGGTCGCGAGATACCCGTACGATGCGTAATCGAACCATTCGACGAAGTTGCCGATGAAGCTCGCACATGCGGCCCGCCTGAGCAGCCGCGTATCGGCCTCCCCGCGCGCGGGCGCGCCGTCAGTCGAACGGACGGCGTCGCCACGGCTCGGCAACCATGTGCCGGCATCCGCCGACCGACCCGACATTACCTTTCTGGTACCCATGCTCAGTCTCCAAACTGAATAGTACGTTGCGGTGTCATGGCCGCCATCCGTAATTCGATCGATCGTGCGGTGAGTGCACTGCGCAGTGCCGAATCGCGACCATTCAAGCGCATGGTAGGAGTTGGAGCCCCAGGAAGATTTTCCTTTTCGACAATAGACTCTCTGGATTCGACATCGAGGGTTAACACCGCCGGCTGTCGGGCAGCGCGCCCGCGTCGACAGCGATCGTGCGTCGAAAATCCGAAGTTATGCCGGAAGCCGGCATCGCACAAGCGGCGACGCATCGCGGTGCATGAACGCTGAAGCACGTGATTGCCGGGCAGGACAGGATGCCCGTCGAGGGCCGTCGATGAAATGAGACAGGGAACGCGCGTCGACCGGCTGCCTGGCCGTCGGTGATGTGAAGCCGGGAAATCTTGGGAATGGGAAGGGTGATGCAGGATCGAGCAAACGGAACGGCGGATCGCCGTAGCTCGCAAAGACAGATGAGCGCATGCCTGCCGATTCGCGCATCGATCGGGACGGGTTCCGCGATCGGCTCGACATGCTTCGTGCAACGAAACAGCCGACGTGGACGATCCTGGCGGATCACCCTCCGTCGGCTGCATGGTTCCTTCGACGCCGCGTATGCCGTCATCCGGCAATGCGACGTCCGCCGCCGCAACGGCGGACGTCGCGCATCGACATGTCGTTCAAGTCTTGATGATGTTGCGTTCCGGGCCGTACGGGAAGCCAGTGATGTTGGTTGCGCCGCGCTCGCCGACGACGAGGATGTCGTGCTCGCGATAGCCGCCCGCGCCCGGATGGCCCTGCGGCAGCATGATCATCGGTTCCATCGACACGACCATGTTCGGCTCCAGCACAGTATCGATGTCCTCGCGCAGTTCGAGCCCCGCCTCGCGTCCGTAATAGTGCGACAACACGCCGAACGAGTGGCCGTACCCGAACGTGCGGTATTGCAGCAGCCCGTATTCCGCATAGATCTTGTTGAGCTCGAGCGCGATGTCGCTGCAGCGGACACCCGGCTTGATCAGCTTCAACCCCGCTTCGTGCACTTCGACGTTGATCTTCCACAACCGCAAATGTTCATCCGGACAATGGTCGAAGAACATCGTGCGCTCCAGTGCGGTGTAGTAGCCGGCAATCATCGAGAAGCAGTTCAGACTCAGGATGTCGCCCTTCTGCACCTTGCGCGTGGTGACGGGATTGTGCGCGCCGTCCGTATTGATGCCGGACTGGAACCACGTCCACGTATCCATCAGCTCCGACTCGGGAAAGCGTCGCGCGATCTCGCGAACCATCGCCTGCGTGGACGCCAGCGCGACTTCGTGTTCGGGCACGCCTTCGTGCACGGCGGCAGCCAGCGCCGCGCCGCCGACATCGCAGACGTTCGCGCCATGCTTGATCAGCGCGATCTCCTCGTCGGACTTGATCATGCGCATGCGCATCGTCTGTGCGCCGATGTCGACGAACTCGACCGACGGCAGCGCCGCCTTCAGCTTCGACAGCATCTCGAGCGGCACATGGTCGAACTCGATGCCGACGCGGCCCCGATTGTCGATCTCGACCTGCAGCGCGCGGAAGAAATTGTCGCGCTGCCAGTCGGTATAGACGACGTTGTAGTCGCCGACCGTGCGCCGCCACGGCTGGCCGCCATCGATGTTCGCCGAGATCGACACGACCTTGTTCGGCGTGACGACGAGTCCGTACTTCCGGCCGAACGAACAATACAGGAAGTCCGAGTAGTAGTTGATGTTGTGATATGACGTGAACAGCGCCGCGTCGATGTTCTCGCGCGCCATCAGTTCGCGCAGCCTGCGCTGACGGTTCGCATATTCAGCATCGGAGAAGGTGTGCTTCACCTTCTCGCCATTCTCGATTCGAATCAGATTCTCCATCTTCATGAGCTCGCTCCTCGGTAAAAAGCGTGGTGGGTGTGAGCAAATGGTAGAAGTTCGACAAATTCGAAGATTTCCGGAATGGACATCACAATCCACGATTTGGCCATTCCGGGTTAACCACCAATCCAGCACCGCCGGCCGTGCGCGCGAGCGCGGGCCTGTCCATCGGCAGGACGATCTTCGGTACAGGAATGAATGCCGGTCGAACCCGGCAAGCGATCGCCGCCGGACTACAGCGCGTTCTGGTAGCGGCGCCGATCGGCGATCGGGGAGATCTGGAACTGTTCCTTGTAGCGCGTCGCGAAATGGGTCGTCGACGTGAATCCGGTGCGCGCGCACACCTCCTCGAGCGAGGTCGCGGTGCGGTAAAGCAGTTGCCGCGCACGCAGCAGGCGAATCTCCAGATACGCCTGCGCGGGCGACTTGCCGAGGCGATCCTGGAACCACCGCTGCAGCTGTCGCTGCGACACCTGCAAATGGACGGCGATCTCGGGCACGGAAAGCGTTTCCTCGACGTTGCTTTCCATCAGTTGCAAGGCCTCGTCCAGTTTCTCGTGCTCCGCGCCAATGTACTGGCGCAGCGACGTCTGCTGCCGGTATTCGCGGCTGCGCGGCTCAGCGACCAGCAATTCGAGCACGCGCGCGGCCAGGGCCGGGCTGCCGGGCGCGGCCGCCAGCAGATGCACCATCAGGTCGAGCGGCGCGACGCCGCCGCTGCAGGTATAGCGATCGCGATCGATTTCGTAGAGGCGGGTAGACACCGTCAGTTTCGGAAACTGCTCCATCAGCACGTCCTGGTCCTCCCAATGGATCGTGCAGCGATAGCCGTTCAACAACCCGGCGCGCGCGAGGAAATAGCTACCGGTATCGAGGCCGCCGAGCGCGGTCCCGTTGCGTGCCTGCCGACGCAACCAGTCGACGATCGCGCCGGTCCGTCGGCGCGGGATGGGATTGGGGCCGACGACGAACACCACGTCGAATGTGCCGCTGTCCGACAGCGACACGTCCGGCACGACACGGATGCCGTCGCTCGACCGGACGACCGAGTCGCCTGGCCCGATCAGTCGATAGTCGTAGACGCGCCGCCCGACGACCATGTTCGCGATCCGCAATGGATCGATCGCGGCACTCAACGCGATCAGCGAGAAGTCGTCGACCAGCAAAAAGCCGTACCGGACGATGCGAAGGTCATGAATACCTTCACGCGATCGGGACGGCAGCGGCGGTACGGGCGGGGTTTTCGACATCGAGGGGTCACTGCCATCGGACGGATGCGGCATCATAGCGCCGGGCCTCCGGTGGCTGCAATCAACGTGCTCCGGCGGGCCGCCTCGTGACCGTCACCGCGTCACCACGCAGGCGATTCGCGCGCATGCCCGCCGATCACGCGGCACGTACGGCTCAATCTTCGCGGCGCGGCCGGATTTCCGGCAACCCGCTCAACGCACGATTCAGCACCTGCCGTGTACGCACCCACGCAATCTCCCGCCAGTCGGGATCGGCCGGCAAGAACGCGTCGAATAGCGCACGCTTGATCCGCCTGCCAAGGGCATCGCGCGGATCGCCATGCAAATGCAGCCAGTGGTCGTCGCGCAGCACCGCATGCATCGGCACCGCGGAAAACGTCCCGCATTCGATCACGAGTTGTATCAGATGCGTATCGGGCAGCGCATCAAGCATCGCCTGCGACGTATAGCCGGTCGCACGCGCGGCCACGCCCGTGTCGCTCACCGCCGCATCCTGCGCCGTCAGCAGCGTATGGAGCCACGGGCCGAACAGTTTTTCGGCATTGGCGAGCGCCGGATAGCGCGACTGCGCGATCGCCATCAGCATCGGATGCCCGAACGGCCCCGCGCCGGTGTGCAGGTCGAACGCGATCGCGACCTGTGCGGGCTGCAGGTACTGCGCGACGATCTCGCGCAGCGTCCGGTTCGACCACGTCGGCTGCTGTCCGCCGTAAAAGAGCCCGTCGGCGTGAACGTATTGCCCGGCCTCGAGCAACGCCAGATAGCCGGGCCAGCCGAGCAAACGCAACTGCGCGTCGAGCCGTTCATCCGCGTGCCGGCGTTCCGGGCCGTCGAAATCGCGGCACGTGTAGATCTCGT
>NZ_QTQA01000047.1:0-31096 GCF_003853825.1 Burkholderia sp. Bp9012
GACCTGTCACCTGTAGAGTTTGAGCGGCGCTACGCGCTAAACGGCTCGTGAGTGTCTATGAAACTCTGGCCGGTCCAAACATGCCTAACTTCCTTCCTTTCCGTCGAGTTTACACACGACCTATTGGAAGGCGAAATTTCAGGGGAAGCTCACTTATCGCCTATCAGGCCTCACATCGTGGCGGATGGCTTGAATGCGAGTTAGCTGATACACGCGTCTTCCTGAGCGGAAATGCCGTTACTTTCATGGAAGCTACGATTCATCTTCCTAATGATGCATAGAGGATACTTCCTCAAATATCTTCTCCTGCGATCGGAGCCGCAACCGCCCCGCAACTGAATGGGACAAGGTCAAGCTTCCCCTCGCCCGGCAACTTTCTGATTCCTGGAGCCTGTAAGAATGGTTTCCGACGGGGGGAGGAAGGCACAAAGAAGAGCCAGATCGCCGATGACCTGGGGCTTACGCTCTTGCGCGGAGTGGACGAGGCACCAATGACCGAGACCGGCTACAACGAGCAGCAGCATATCGCTGCAGGTTAGTTACGGCATGCCCGCTGCGGTGCCGCAACGCACGCGTAATGACATCGTTCGCCGCGATCGCAGCGCGGCATCACGAAGCCGACCAACAGCAGCGCGCCAATCACGGGATCTGGTATCGCAAGTCCGAAGAGATAGAGCACAACTTCTCGAGACACGCGCCAGTCAGAAAGACCATGCACGCCTACAGCATGAGCGCCTCACCCAAACGTGGCCGTGCCGACACGCTGCCGCGCGGCCAAGAGGCCTCAGCGTGCGAAGCCAGCGTGGGCGATACGCGCGATCGTACCAAGTGCGCGAGCCCGCCTGCTACGACATACATTTTCTTTATGGTAAAGACAGTTAATCTCACTTGTCGGCCCCGGCGCCGTGCAAAAAAATGGCACTCGCGTTGCGGCGTCGCCGCACGTGACGAACCGGCGCCGGCCCCGCTTCTCTTGCCATCACGGCAATCGCAGGCCCGGCGCACCGACCAAGGAGATTCAGATGTTCTATCTGCAGATCACGCTCAGGATCACAGCGGCAAACCGCGCGGCCGCCGCACGCGTCTATCAGGAATACAAGGCGCCGTTCCTCAATACGATCGCGGGCGCACGGTCGAAGGAACTGCTGGTGCGCGACGAGGACGTGCAGGTCCTGCACGGGTTCGACAGCGAAGCCAACGCGCTCGGCTACCTGTCGAGCGACCTGTTCGAAACGGATGTGGCCGGCGCGCTCAAGCCGCTGCTCGACGCCGCGCCGGATGTGCGCGTTTATCAAGTCGCTTGACGCGACGCAACGCATCCGACACGCCGTCGTGACCGGTTCCGGTCAGCCGGAACCGGTCACGACGCACGCCCCCAGCATGATAGTCAACGCAGATTTTTCGCGCCGTGTCGCCGTCGGCGCCGACGAATACCGGTGGATCGCGTCCCCGCAGACGGGCATCGAACGTGTGATGCTCGACCGCACCGGCGGCGACCAGGCGCGTGCGACGAGTGTCGTGCGCTATGCACGCGGCGCGTCCTTCCCGCGTCACGCGCATCCGGGCGGCGAGGAGATCCTGGTCCTGTCGGGCGTCTTTTCGGAAGGCGATCGGCATTACCCGGCCGGCTGGTACCTGCGCAATCCGCCCGGATCGTCCCATCAGCCGTCGAGCACCGGCGGTGCCGTCATCTTCGTCAAGCTGCGGCAGATGGCGTCGTATGAAAGCCGGCCGACCCGCGTGGATACGCGCGCGCCGTCGTCGTGGCATCGCACGGACCGTCGACTTGTCTGCCCGCTGTTCGAAAGCGACGCGGAAACGGTCACGCTGCACCGCCTCGCGACCAGCGAACCGCTGTTCCGCGGCACCGCCGCGCACGGTGCCGAGCTGTTCGTGCTGGCTGGCGCGCTCGCGACGCATCGGCGCACGCATGTGCGCGGCGCGTGGATGCGTTTCCCGGCCGGCATGACGCCGGACCTCGTCGCCGGCGCGACCGTCTACCTGAAGACGGGCCATCTGACCCACGCCGAAACGGGAGCCTGACCATGCCGGCACCACGCATCGCCATCGTCGGTGGCGGACTGAGCGGACTGTATGCCGCATGCCTGCTCGAGCAGCGCGGGATCCGGGACTACGTGCTGTTCGAGGCACGAGAGGCGCTGGGTGGACGCATTGCATCCGTCGCGTCACCCGCACTGGCGCCGGCGCCAGCGCCGTCGATTGGCGGCACGGCAGACCGGAACGGTCGCGCCGACCGGTTCGATCTCGGCGCGACCTGGTTCTGGCCCGACGTTCAGCCGCAGCTCGCCGCACTCGTGCGCGAACTCGGCCTCGCGACGTTCGAGCAACCGGCCAAGGGCGACATGATCGTCGAGCGATCGCGCAACGATCCACCCGTCCGGATGCGCGGCTACGCAACCTACCCCGCGTCGACGCGGCTGGTCGGCGGCATGTCCGCGCTGATCGATGCGCTGGCCGGCACACTCGATCCGGCACCCCTCCTCATCGGCGAAACGGTACGACGGCTGCGTTGCACGGAGGCTGGCATCGACGTGGACAGCGAAGATGCCACCGGCCGGGCGACGACGACGTCCGTCGCGCATGTGCTGCTGGCCGTACCACCACGCCTGGCCGTGGAACGCATCGGGTTCGCGCCGGCGCTGCCCGCACCCCTTGCACGACAGTGGCGGCACACCGCGACCTGGATGGCACCGCACGCGAAGTATGTCGCGCACTATCGCACGCCGTTCTGGCGCGAGCACGGCCTGTCCGGCGAAGCCCGAAGCGCATGCGGCCCGCTGGGCGAGATCCACGATGCATCGATCGAGGGCGGCGGTGCCGCGCTGTTCGGCTTCTTCGGCATGCCGGCAAGCGTGCTGGCCCGCGTGCCGGACGATGTGCTGCGCGCGCATTGCCGCACGCAGCTGGCCCGCCTGTTCGGCTCCCCGGCCGCGCTCCCGGAAGCCGACTTCATCAAGGACTGGTCGCGCGACGCCCATACCGCGACGCTCGAAGATCGCGACGGTAACGCGGGACAGCCGGTGCCCGCATCACCCGGCGTGCCGTCCGGTCCGTGGCACCGGCGCCTGATCGGCATCGCCAGCGAATGGTCGAGAGCGTTCCCGGGCTACGTCGCCGGCGCCGTCGATGCCGCCGCGCACGGTATCCGGTTGCTCGAATCGCTCGGTAGTCAGTAGTCAATCCGGATACCGAAAACTTCTCCGCGCATCACAACCTACCTGGATGACAGATCATGAATCAGACAACCTACCGCGCAATGCAGATCACCCGGCCGGGCGTACTCGAACTGGTCGAACGGGCCGTCCCGACTCCGGGCCCCGGGCACGTGCTGATCGCCGTCGACGCATGCGGCATCTGCGGTGCGGATACACGCGACATCGAACACGTCGATCCGGCTGCTTGTGGGTCGCGCATACCGGGACACGAAGTAGTCGGGCGCATCGCCGCGGTCGGTCCGGGCGTGCCGCCGCTCTGGTCGGTGGGTCAAAGGGTCGGCGTGGGCCGGCTCGGCGGCCACTGCAACGCCTGCACCCAATGCCGGCAAGGCAACTTCCAGCTGTGCGAGAACCAGCCGGACGTCGGCTCGACGTGCGACGGCGGCTACGCGGAAATGATGCTTGCGCGCAGCACCGGCCTCGTGTCGATTCCCGATGAACTGGGCGCCGAGGAAGCGGCGCCGCTCCTCTGCGCTGGCATCGCCACGTTCAACGCGCTCCGGAAATGCGGCGCCGAGCCCGGCGACGTCGTCGCGATCCTCGGCATCGGCGGACTCGGACACATGGCCGTCCAATACGCGCGCCGCATGGGCTTCAAGGTCATCGCAATCGGTCGCGGCAGCGACATCGCACCGGATGCGGTGGCGCTCGGCGCGCACGTCTACGTCGACAGCCATGCGGAAGATGCCACGGCACGGCTGCGGCACCTCGGCGGTGCCCGCGCGATCGTGTCGACCGTCGCCCATGGCGACACCGTCTCCAGCCTGCTGGCCGGCCTGGCGCCCCAGGGGCGTCTCGTGCTGCTGGGCGCAGGCAAGGATCCGCTTTCCGTGTCGACGGGGCATCTGATCGGCGGCGAACGCAGCATCGCGGGTTCGCTCACCGGAACGCCGTACGAAAGCGAGAAGGTGCTCGGGTTCAGCGTGTTGTCCGGTGCCCGCCCGCTGATCGAAGTGATGCCGCTCGAGCAGGCGAACGCCGCCTACCGCCGGATGCGTTCGGGCGACGTCAAGTTCCGTATGGTTCTGTCGATGGCGCGTACGGAACGTCCGGCCGGTTGAACGGCGCGCACGGGCCGCGTCATCCGGCGTCGTGACCGGCCCCGATCCCCGCATCGCGGGCCAGTGCGAGAAATCCCGCGATGTAGGCGATCTCCTCGTCGCCGCGCCGGACTCCGAGATTGATCTGCTTGCGAATGCCCTCGGGCCCGAGCCGCACCGTGCGCACTGGGAACGGCGCGCCCTCCTCCACGACCAGCCAGTCCGGCAGCACCGCCACGCCGCGCCGCGCCGCGACGAGTTGCAGCATCAGGTCGGTCTGCTCGGCGGTCCGGTGAAACTTCGGCCGACAGTGTCCGGGCACGAGAAAGCGGGTGTAGATGTCGAGCCGCTCCTTGTCGACCGGCACCGTGATGAGCTCTTCGTCAAGCAGGTCGCGCGGCAGCGCGAACTCGCGCGCCGCCAGCGGGTGCGCGTCGTGCACGACGAGCACCAGTTCGTAGTCGATGATCGGCACGAACGCGAGCTCGGGCAGGTCAACCGGATCTGGCGTGATCAGCAGGTCAATCTCGAAGCCGAGCAGCGCGGCCACGCCGTCGAATCGGAATGCCGTGCGGACGTCGTAGTCGACATCCGGCCATGTGGCGAGGTACCGCGACGTCAGTCGCGTCAGCCACTTCTGGCAAGGATGGCACTCCATCCCGACGCGCAGCGCGCCGCGACGCCCCTCCGCGAAATCGACGAGCGTGCGCTCGGCATGCTCGATCTGCGGCAGCACGCGTTCAGCCAGCGACAGCAGGTACTCGCCGGCCTGCGTGAACCGCAGCCCGCGCCCGTTCTTCGTCCAGAGCTTGACGCCATGCCGCTCCTCGAACTTGCGGACCATGTGTGACAGCGCCGATTGCGTCACGTTGAGCCGCTCCGCCGCGGCCGTCACGCTGCCGAGACGCTCGACTTCCATCAGGATCGACAGGTACTGAAGATCTAGCATGCGCGGTCTCCGTTCGTTGCATGCGGCAACGTCATGCCGCGCGCCGGCTGTCCCGCGCGGCGGGCGACATCAACGCGAACGACGCCAGCCCGAACAACGGCCCCGGCACCAGCAGCCACGTCGCATTGAGCCCGACGTGCTCGAGCAACGTCGTCGTGGCGGCGATCGACACGACCGTGACCGCGAACCCGATCGAGTTCTGGATTGCGAGCGCGCTGCCGACCAGCACCGGCGGGCATGCATTCGCCGCGAGCGCCGAGAATTGCGGCGAATCCGCGACGACCGACGCGCCCCACACGATCAGCAGGCTCGCCATGGCCGCGGGCGGAAGAAAACGCCACGTCGTCGCAAACGTGAGCGCGCAGAGGCCGGACACGGTCAGCGCGCCGATGGCGACCTTCGCACTGCCGATCCGCGCGGACAGGCCACCGCCGATCAGCGAGCCGAGCGCACCGACACCGATCACACCGAACGCGATACCGGAAACACCGGCGTGCGCGACATGCGACGCGATCGACGTGCGCGCGACAAGCAGCGGCACGATGGTCCAGAACGTGTAGAGCTCCCACATGTGGCCGAAGTATCCGAACGTCGCCGCGCGAAAGGCGCGGATCCGGAATGCCTGCGCGACCGATGGCGGCGGATCCGATGCCGCACGACCGGTCGCGGACGGCATGCGACCGCGCGTACGCGCATGCGGCCCGTCGCCGAGCATGGCGATCACGCCCGCGCCGATCAGCGCGAGGCCGGACGACGCGGTGATCACCCATTGCCATGACAGGCCGGTACCGACGACGCGCATCGCATGCGGCAGCGCGGTGCCGAGCGTGAGCATCGCGACCAGCTGCGCGAGTGCCGGCCCGGCCCGATCCGGCACCCAGCCGACGATCAGCTTCATGCCCATCGGATAGATGCCCGCCAGGCATATGCCGACGCCGAACCGGAACACGGCGCCCGACACCAGCCCGCCGGACAACCATGCGAAGCACACGTTGAACACTGCGCCCGCGATCGCACTGCACACGAAGATCCGGCTCGCCGGAAAGCGGTCGGCGGCACCGCTCAGCGCGATCGTCAGCGTGCCGAGAATGAAGCCGAGCTGCACCGCGTTGGTCAGCCAGCCTATGTCGGTCGCGCTCGCATGCCACACGCGCATCAGGTCCGCGGCCGCGCTGTTCGCGCTGAACCAGAGCGCCGTGCCGAACAGCTGCGCGATCGAGATCGCGGCCACCGGCCCGATCGCGTCGACGAGCCGCCTGCGCAACGCGACGCGCGTCACCATGTCACCAGAATTCATTCGACTTCCCCAACCGCACGCCAGGCGGTGCCCGGCGGCATGCATAAACCATCGGACAGTTGATCAGTAAAACTATTTAATTGGAATGGCCCGGCGCCGACCGGTGTCGGTTGCCTGCCGCCCCGCTTTCGTTCGGTAGCGTCAGCCGACGTGCGGCGCCGATCGTGAAGCCGGCGCCGTCACCGACGCGCGCGTCATGCGCTGGCCAGTTGGCCGAGCCAGTGCGAGTCTCTCGGCGACGGGCGGCGATGCAGCCGTTCGTCGAGCAGCGCGCGCGCCTTCTCCACGTTGCCGCTTCGCATCCATGCGACCAGCAGCGTGTCCTGCACGATCTCGCGTTGCGCACCGCTGCCGCCGATGCGGACGACCTCACGTACGACGGGCTCGAGTATCTCCGCACAGCGCGCGGGATCATCTTCGGCGAATGCGAGCGCGGCCCGGCAGATCGCCGGAACGACGGGGCCGGCCGGCAGCTTCGCCGTGTCGACGAGCGTGGTCAGCTCGTCCACGCGCTGCGCGAGCGCAGCGTGGTCGCCGGTAGCCGCGGCAATCAGCGCCATGTGCACGTCCGCGAACGCAAAGCCGGCCTGCGTGAAATAGCCCGACGCATATCGCGCTGCGTCGTCCCACATCCCTTCCGGCACGGTGTGGCCGTATGCCTGCATGCGCCACAGGAACGACGCCGTATCGCTGACCACGTTGATCGGCACGCCGAGCGATGCCGACGGCGCGACGTGCGCGTCGTAGATCGCGAGCGCGCCGTCCGTGTCGCCGCGCTCCAGCGCGATCAGCGCGGCATGCCACGCGATGTGGCTATGGAGCACGCCGCTGCGATCGTATTCGGGCAGCCAGCCGGCGATCATCGCCCGCGCGTCGTCGTTTGCGCCGGATTCGTACAGCACGTGCGCGACCGCATGCGCGGCGTTCACGTTGTGGCGTCGCAGCTCCAGCGCGCGTTCGGTCAGCGCGCGGCCGAGCCGCACGTCGCCGTTCTCGCCGTGCGCCCAGCCGCGATAGGTGAGAAACCACCAGTCGTCCGCGTCGAAGTGGCGCGCATGGCGTTCGCACAGATCCACACGCGCCTGGTCATGGTCGGCCATGCCGGAGAACGCGAACAGGCCGAACGCGCCGAGCGGCAGCGACAGGATCACGATGTCGCGCGGCCACGTGTCCGCATGCGCGAGCGCATCGGCGAGCGCCTTCGCCGAGCGGCCGTTGATCGCATGCGACAGCACCGCGACATGGCTGCGCTCGCGCTCGGTGCCGTTGCGCTCGACGAGTTCGAGCGCTGTCGCGATCTTCGCGCGGGCATCCGTGACTTCCGCGCGAATCGCATGCAGGCGGGCCCGCGCGGCATGCGCGAGCGCGAAGTCGGGATCGGCCGCGATCGCCTCGTCCAGCGTTTGAGCGGCACCCGGCCACAGCGACAGCAGCAGATCGATGCCCGCACGATAGCGCTCGGCCGCAAGGTCGGAAGTCGTCGAGAGAGGCAGGCTGTAGCGGTCGTGACGGGCCATGAAGCAGATTACTCCGGTGGAATGCGAGGGCGCCGGGCTGCGGCGGTGCGGGGTCGCCGATCCCGTGCGACGGGATAGCAACCACGGTCATTAGACCAATTTTCCCGTTGTCGGTATTTCGATTGATTGCCAATATATATAGAATATCTGCCAATCGGAGAACGACCATGACGTGGGAGACAATCGAACCGCCTGCAGGCGTGGCGCCCCCTGCGCCGCTGAAGGTGCGTGCGCAGGCCATCCCGCCGCGGCACCGCTTTCCCGAGCATGCGCATCGCTGGCACCAGATGGTCTATGCGATTTCCGGCGCGCTCACGGTCATCGTCGAAGGCAAGTCGTTCGTCATTTCGCCGGAGCAGGCGGTGTGGCTGCCCAGCGGGCTGCGCCATCGCGTCGGCTCGCTGCTCGGTGCCGAATTCCGCAGCCTGTGGATCGCGGAAGCGATCGGACAGGCGCTGCCGACCGGGCACCCGACCGTGTTCGCGGTTTCACCGCTGCTGAAAGCGCTCGTCATCGAGGCAACCGCGATCGACGGCCAGGCCGATCGCGACGGCTATGCGGACCGCATCACCCACCTGATCCTCGACCAGCTGCGCCGCGCGCGGACGCTGCCGGCGGCGTTGCCGTGGCCGCGGGGCGGCGCGCTCGCCACGCTGTGCGAGGCACTCTATACCGACCCCGCCGATCCGCGCGGGCCCGAGGAATGGGGCAGGATGCTCGGCATGTCGGCACGCACGCTGGCACGCCGCTTCGTGGCCGAGACCGGCATGAGCCTGCGCAGCTGGCGCCGGCGCATGCGCCTGTTCCGCGCGATCGAGCTACTGGGCGGCGGCCTCGGCGTCACGCGCACCGCGATGGAACTCGGCTACGGCTCGACGTCCGCATTCGTCTACGCGTTCCGTCTCGAGCTCGGCAGCAGCCCGCAAGCGTACATGCGCGGCCGCGCGGACGAAGCCGGCACGCACGGGCCGCTGCTCTCGACGGAACACGCCGGCGCGCCGGACCGCGGCTGACGTGCACGCCTCGCGCTCGCGCGGCTAAGTCGCGGCCTGCGCCAGCAGCCAGTCGCGAAACGCCGCGAGCTTCGCCATCCCCGCGCACTCGGGGCGGTACACGACGTAGTACGCGAGCGGCGACGCGAAACCGATGTCCGGAAACAGCCGCACGAGGCGCCCCGCCGCGAGGTCGTCACGCGCCATCACGCTGCGCGCGAGCGCGACGCCGTGCCCGTCGATCGCCGCCTGCAGCACGGCCGCCGAATTGTTGATCTGCATGCGGCGCGACACGGCGACATCCTTGACGCCCGCCCGCTGCAGCCACGTATCCCACGCGGGAAAGCCGGTCTGGCTGTCCATCGACAGGTCGTGGATCAGTGTTTCCCGCGCGAGGTCGGCCGGCCGCTGCAAGCGGCGGCGCTCGTCCGCCAGCTTCGGCGAGCACACCGGATAGACCTCCTCGTCCATCAGCTTGTCGGCCGCGAGCCCCGCCCAGTGCCCGGTGCCGTAGCGCACGCCGATGTCGATCCGCTGCGCGACGAAATCCACCGGCTTCAGATTGGTGTCGAGCCGCACGTCGGTGTCGGGCCACGCGCCCTGGAAGCTCTCGATGCGCGGCAACAGCCATTTCGCGGCAAAGGCCGGACTGACGGCCACCGTAAGCACGCCGCTCGCCGAACCCTCCTTGAGCAGCTCCAACCCCAGCGCGAGCGTGTCGAAGCCGGTCCGGATGTGCGGCAGCGCGCGCTCGGCGGCTTCGGTCGGCACGAGCCGGATCCGGCCGCTGGTGCCGCGATGAAACAGCGGCGTGCCGAGCCACTCCTCCAGCGTACGCACGAGCTGGCCGACCGCCGCCGGCGTCACGTGCAGTTCGGCGGCCGCCGCGGAAAAGCTCTGATGGCGGGCACTCGCCTCGAATGCGCGCAACGCGTTCAAATGGACCGGTGACTTCATGGCTTCATCGAAGCAAAGATTTTCTTTCGTTGTCGAACACTTTATCTCGTTTGTCCCGAGAACCGAATCGGCGAAAAATCCACATCAGATCAAAGGTTAACGTGATTCCCGCACGACAGGTCACACATACCGCGTGACATCGGGACAAATGGTTTTTCTATCAACCGACCTCCTCCGATCGCCAAGCATGGCGCGTGCGACGCACGAAATCGTCGCGCGCCGCCGCTCTTCAACCAACGCCTGTCGATCGACGGGCGGACACGGAGATTTTCAACATGAGCAATGCATTCAACGGCAGGAAGCTGCTGGTCGTCGGCGGCACCAGCGGCATGGGTCTGCAGACGGCGCGAACGATTCTCGCGGCAGGCGGCAGCGCGGTGATCGTCGGCAATCGCCCGGCGAAGACCGAGGAAGCGCGCAAGGAACTGGCCACGCTCGGCGACGTCCGCGCGCTGACCGCCAACCTGTCCGCCGACGCCGGCCTGGCCGCACTGCTCGAACGCATCGACGCCGAGCATGCCGACGTCGACCTGCTGGTCAACGCGGCCGGCGTGTTCTTCCCGAAGCCGTTCCTCGAGCATCAGGAATCCGATTACGACCAGTATATGAAGCTGAACAAGGCGACCTTCTTCATCACTCAGAAGGTCGCGGCCAACCTGGTGGCGAAGGGCCGCCCCGGCGCGATCGTCAATATCGGTTCGATGTGGGCGAAGCAGGCGATCGCCGCGACGCCGTCGTCCGCGTATTCGATGGCCAAGGCCGGCCTTCATTCGCTGACGCAGCACCTCGCGATGGAACTGGCGCCGAAGGGCATTCGCGTCAACGCGGTGTCGCCGGCGGTGGTGCAGACGCCGATCTACGAAGGCTTCATTCCGAAGGCCGACGTGCATGCGGCGCTGCAGGGCTTCAACGGCTTCCATCCGATCGGCCGCGTCGGCACGCCGGAGGACGTCGCCGAGGTCGTCGCGTTCCTGCTGTCGGACAAGGCAGGCTGGGTCACGGGCGCGATCTGGGACGTGGACGGCGGCGTGATGGCCGGCCGCAACTGACCTGCTCGGCACGCGTGCTCGACGCGCACGCACAACTGCCGACCACGTGAGTCGGCCCCGGTCGCGATGAAGCGGGCAGCCCCGGTTCGATTCGGGGCTGCCCGCCGGCGGCGATCGCACGGCCGGACATCCGTCAGGCCGGCACGTCCTTCGGATCGCGCGCCGCCTCGTGCGCCCCGTCGCGCGCGGTCTCGTGCCGCGTGTGAATCCTGTACGCGACGAACACGACGCCGACCCACACCGCCGAGACGATCAGCGACATCCGCATGTCCGGCAGGATCGCGATGCAGACCATCACCGCGGCAACGAACAGCAGCGCCAGGTAGTTGCTGTACGGGTAGAACGGCATCCGGTACGCGATCTTGTCCGCGTCGCCATTCAGCATCCGGATCTTGCGGAACTTCAGATGGCTGATCACGATGGAGCCCCACGCACACACCAGCGCGAACACCGTCACCGACGAGAACAGCTCGAACGCCTGCTCCGGCATGATGTAGTTCAGCAGCACGCCGGCAAACATCGTTGCGAACACCATCAGGATCGCGCGATGCGGCACCTTGCGAGGGTTGACCACACCGAGGAACGCCGGCGCGTTCTTCTGCAGCGACAGGTTGTAGAACGTGCGGCTGTTCGTGAACACGCTCGCGTTCACCGCCGACAGCACGGCCATGATCACGACGAGGTTCATGATGCCCGCCGCCGCCGGAATGCCGATCTTCGTGAACACGTCGACGAACGGGCTGCCCTTGGTGGTCAGCGACGTCCACGGAAACACCATCAGCAGCACCGCGATCGCGCCGACATAGAAGATCAGCAGGCGCCAGAACGTCGAATTGACGGCCTTCGGCATCGTCGTCTTCACATCCTTCGCTTCGCCGGCCGCGAGCCCGAGATTCTCGACGCCACCGAACGAGAACGCGACCATCACGATCGCCAGGAACGTGCCGCCCAACCCCTTCGCGAAGAAACCGCCGTGCGCGACGAGGTTGTGATAACCGATCGGCACCCCGTTGTTGCCGATGCCGAACATGATCATGCCGGCGCCGAACAGGATCATCGCGACGATCGCCACCACCTTTACCAGCGCGAACCAGAACTCCGCCTCGCCATATATCTTCACGCCGATGATGTTGACGAAAAACATCAACGAGACCGCCGCACCGGCCGTCACCCAGATCGGAATCGCGGGGAACCAGAAGTGCACGTAGTTCCCCAATGCGTTCAGGTCCGCCGCACTCGTCGCGAGCAGGAAGATGAACGCGTTCCAGCCGTTCAGGAAGCCGGCGAACCGGTGAATGTAGCGGTTCGAATACGACACGTACGAGCCCGACACGGGCTCTTCGACGGCCATCTCGCCGAGCGCCCGCATCACGAAGTAGATCGCGATCGCCGCGAGCGCGTAGACCAGCAGGATGGCCGGCCCGGCCGTGCGGATCGCCCACGATGAACCGTAGAACAGCCCGGTGCCGATGGCGCCGCCGATCGCGATCATCTGGATGTGCCGGTTCGACAGATCCCGTTTTAGGTCCTCCCGTTCGTATGCCGGGGTCTGGTCGTCTTGCTTCATGTCGCCTCCATGGGGGTTGTCGTGTATTCGTGTAATCGTGTATTCAGGTCTGGTAGAGCGTCCTGACGACCAGACCGTCCGCGCCGGTTTCGCCGCGCGAGGATGTCGCGACGCGCATGCCGATCGCTCCGTCGTCCCGCGGTCATACTGTTCGCAGTACTGATGTAAATGAACGCTTCGCTTGCGTGCCGCTCCGTTCATCGTCACGTGTGTCGCGCCGGCCAGTCGGCCGTCATCACGGGTCGATGCCCGACGACGTCGCGCCGGGCAGTTCGTTTCCCGTCATCCGCCGTTCCGGCTGTTCCCGTCGGCGCCGCCGCGCGCGGCGCAACTCAAAGCGCGGCCAGCGCGTTGGCGAGGCGATCGATCGCGTCGTCGACGACGGCGCGCGGGCACCCGAGGTTCGCGCGCATATAGCCGTGCCCCTCGAGGCCGAATTTCTGCCCCTTGTCCAGCCAGATCCGGGCCTTGGTCAGCATGAACCGGTTGAGCACATCGGCGTCCATGCCGAGCCCGCGGCAGTCCATCCAGGACAGATAAAGCGAGTCGGCGGGCAGGACTTCGATCCTTGACGTCATCCCGTGGATCGCATTGCGGAAATGGACGTGGTTGTCGCGAAGATACGGCAACAGCGCATCGAGCCACGGCTCGCCGTGCGTATAGGCGGCCTCCGCTGCGACCATGCCGAGCGTATTCACCGACTGATACATGTTCCGGTCGAACTGCCGACGCAACGCGTCGCGCACGCGGCGGTCCGGCACAAACAGGTTCGCGCTTTGCAGGCCCGGCAGGTTGAACGTCTTGCTCGGCGCCGTGCACGTGATGCTGTTTCGCGCGAACGCGTCGCCGAGCGATGCGAACGGCACATGCCGTTTCGACGGATTGATGACCAGGTCCTGATGAATCTCGTCCGCGATCACCAGCACGCCGCGCCGCGCGCATATTTCACCCATCGCGCGCAGTTCGCCTGCGCTCCACACGTTGCCGGTCGGGTTGTGCGGGTTGCTCAGGATGAACAGCCGCGTGTCGTCGCGGATGGCGGCCTCGAACATCTTCTCGTTGAAACGGTAAGCCGTTCCCGCACGCTCGAGCGGCGCGAGTGCCAGCCGGCGCCCGTTCAGCAGCACGTCGTCGTGAAAATGCGCATAGACGGGCGGCTGGATCAGGACGCTTTCACCCGGTGCGGAGAACGCCTGGATGGCCGTCTTCAGCGCCGTGATGACACCGCTCGACTGCAGCACCCATTCCGGGTCTACGTGCCATCCAAACCGCTTTGCCTGCCAGTCGACGACGGCGCGCACATAGCTATCGGTCGCCCCGCGCGAATACCCGAAGACGCCGTACTCCACCGCGTCGTGCAGCGCATCGATGACGGGCTGCGGCGCGCGGAAATCCATGTCCGCGACCCACATCGGCAACGGATCGGCCGCGTGTTCATCGGCGGCGAGGAGCCGCTCGCCGAACGCCCATTTCAGGGAATTGGCGTGCCTGCGGTCGATGACTTCGTCGAAGATCGACGCAGCGTTGCGGGTCGCAACGCGACGACCGGGCCATTCCAGATATGCCTGCATGCTCACTTTCACTCGCGACAGAACGGCACGCCGACGGCGTGGCTTCGTATGGCGACTAGAGTAGCAGCGCGATTTTCCGGGCAACAATGGTATCTTTTCATGATGCAGTGAGCGCTGCTCATGGATGGTCGAGCAGCTTCAGCGGGCCACCTTGCCGACATCGCCACAAGGGAACGTGAACCTCCCGTGGTACGCAGCCGCCACTGCGTCTAGGGTCTGCTGCAGTTTCGGAGCGCTCGAACTTTCCGTCCGATCTGTACATCGCGCAAGGGCTGATCAAACAGCTCGATCGCGGCTATGAACTGCGTCTCATTGACGATCCGTCGGAGCTGCCCGCCGCGCTCACCGACGACGTCGCCGTCGCCATGATCACGCACGTCAATTACCGCACCGGCTATATCCACGACATGGCCGCCGCGACGAAGCTAATCCACGACAACGACGCGCTCGCGCTGTGGGATCTCGCGCAATCGGCGGGTGCGGTGCCCGTACATCTGAACGGCGCCGGCGCGGATTGCGCGGTTGGCTGCACATACAAGTATCTGAACGGCGGTCCTGGCTCGCCTGCCTTCGCATGGGTACCGCATCGCCATCAGAGCGACTTCGAGCAGCCGCTATCGGGTTGGTGGGGTCATCGCGCACCGTTTGCAACGACCCCGACCTATACCGCCGACGACGGCATCGGACGATTCCGGTGCGGGACACAGCCGATGGTGTCGATGGCGCTCGTCGAATGCGGGACTCGAGGTCTTCCTGCAAACCGACATGGAAGAGATCCGCAAGAAATCGCTCGCGCTTACCGACCATTTCATCGAACTGGTCGAGACGCGCCGCGAGGAATTTCCATTGGCGCTCGTCACGCCTCGCTCGCATCGACAACGCGGCTCGCATGCAAGCTTCGAACATCCGCACGGCTACGAGGTGATGCAGGCGTTGATTGCGCGCGGTGTGATAGGCGACTATCGCGAGCCGCACGTGTTGCGCTTCGGGCTTACACCGCTGTACACGCGCTACGTGGATGTCTGGGATGCCGTTAAGCACCTATGCCACGTGCTTGTCGAAGAAACCTGGCGTGCGCCTGAATTCGCCGCGCGAGGGGCCGTGACATGAACGAAGGCTTGGCATCTCGACGCTACCCTCGTGCATGCTCATCGTCGTCGGAATTCGTTGTTCCGCATGATAGGCGATGCTCAGATAGCCTCAGGCCCGTATCGATGATCCCATACAGGGTCACACACCTCTGCGCATGGCTGACCGGCGGACACAGCGACCAGACCGGTCTTGAGGCGCTTCACACGCTGTGCGCCTCGACAGCGTTGACGACCACCCAAACTCTGCCCACGAAGCGCTCCCTCTCAATGCAGGGCCGCGCACGTCAATCGAAGGTCTTCTCGCGTACCGCGTTGTGTAGATGAAGCTTCATGAAATCAGCCGCGGCCTCGCGCTGGTCGGTCAGCAGTAAGTCGATCAGCGTCACATGCTCGCGGCAACGCCGCTCTGCTTGGTCGCGATCGACGGATTTGCGGTACTCCATCAGGCGGCGCAACCGATCGAGACGGCGCAGGCCGTCCAGGATGAAGACATTGCCCGAACACGCGGCGATCGTTTCATGCAACCGGCTGTTCGCATCGAACAGCGCGGCCGGCGACGCGGTACGCGCGCCGCCGTTCGCGAGCGCTTCCTGCTCGGCGCGGCAGCGCATCAGCGCGTCGCGGTCGACGCGGAACGTCGGCTCGAGGATTCCCGCCGCCTCGATCAGCAGCCGGTACCGGTAACCCTGTCGATAGGTCTCCGCGGACGTCAGCACCGACTGGAACATCCAGCCGTGCCCCGGCCGTCGTTCGATCCACCCCTCCTGCACCATCCGCCGCAGGATCGCGTTCAACTGCGCGCGCGTCACGCCGTAGCGGCGCATCAGTTCGTTCTCGGTCACGCGATCGGGGAGCTTGCCGGCGAGGCGGTCCTCCGCGATCGACAGGTAGGTCTCTTCGTCCGCAGCTGTATCCGCCAGCTCCGGCGAATCGACCGCGTCGAGCGACGCCGCGCTTTCAGCGACCGCATAACCGCCGTCGGGATGCGGCATCACGACCGCGCGCGCGGCCAACCGCTTCAGCGCCTCGCGCACGGGCGAGCGCGACACGTTGAACTGCTCCGCCAACGAACGCTCCGGCAAACGTGTGCCGGGTGCCATGCCGGAACTGGAAATGTGCTGATGAATGTTCGACGCAAGCACGTCGGCGAGAGCGCGGGTCATGGAAGGCGGAGTGGATCACGAAGTACGACCGCATCGTACCACAGCCGATTTATGGTGCTATGACGCAACGCGAAACCATTAATTCAACTATACCGGCAGCGCCGAAAAGGCCTAACGGAACAGTCAACAATCGCTATTTTTACAACAAATCTGGGAGTTAAAATCGAATCCACACAGAAATAGGCGTTTACCCTCACCGGCACCTCAATGCCTCAAAAAACACTTTACATGGTTTTTTGAGTTCGTAAAATACCATCAATTCCAACCGACACCTCGTTCAAGGAGACCCATGTGCAGCGCAGGCATCTACTCGGCGCAAGTCTCGCGGCAATTGGCGGCCTTGCGCTGTCACGCGCGGGCTCGGCCGCTTCGTCACCCTACAGCGCAGGAGCGGCGATGAACGTCGATCCGCAGGACTTCCCGACTCGTCCGCTCGCGGCGCTGCCGCCGGGCAGCTGCGACTGCCACGTTCACTTGTTCGACGCTGTCCGCTTTCCGTTCGCGCCGAATCGCTCGTACACGCCGGGGCAAGCCCGCGTCGCCGATCTGCTCGCGTTCGAGGCGCGGCTCGGGATCGAGCGGATCGTACTGGTCCAGCCGAGCGTGTACGGCACCGACAACGCGGCGCTGCTCGCGGGCCTGCATGAGCTCGGGCTGCATCGCGCACGCGGCGTCGCGGTCATTGACCCGCGCACCGCCACGCATGCGGAGTTACAGGCGCTGCACGACCAGGGTGTGCGCGGCATCCGGCTGAATCTGCAGGTGCGCGGCGAGCGCGATCTGTCCGTCGCGTCGGCCCAGTTGCAGCGCGCGTCCGACGCGGTCGCGCCTCTCGGATGGGCGGTCCAAATCTATGCGGATCTGGATATCGTCGCGGGCCTCGCCCCGGACATCGCACGCCTCGGCGCCCCTGTCGTGCTCGATCACTTCGCAGGCGCGCGCGCCCACACGCTGTCCGACCAGCAAGCCGCGTTCGCGACTGTCGTCGATCTCGTGAAGCACGGCAACGCGTACGTGAAGTTGTCCGCGCCGTACCGCGCGTCGCGCCAGGCGCCGCTGTTCGACGATCTCGGGCCGATCGCCCGCGCGCTGATCGATGCGCGCCCCGATCGGATGCTGTGGGCATCGGACTGGCCGCACACCGGCAGCGCCGGCAACCGCGACGGCGATCTCACGCGCATCGAACCGTTTCGCCGCGAGGACGCCGGCGCTGCACTGAACCAGTTGCTGGGATGGACGGATGCCGCGGCGCTGCGTCAGCAGATTCTCGTCGACAACCCCGCACGGCTCTATCGCTTCACCGAACAACCGGCTACCTGACCCCACCCTTCTCCACGCATACGGACACGAACACCATGTTTCGCACCCTGAATCCCGCCACGGAAACCATCGTGGCCACCTTCGACGCAGACTCGCCCGCGCGGGTCGAGCAGGCACTGGCAGACGCGAGCGCCGCGCAACGCCACTGGGCGCATGAACCGCTCGCTGTGCGTGCGGCAGCCGTCGCTCGCATCGGCGACGCGCTGCTGCGCCGCAAGGCCGAGCTGGCCGCGTTGATCACGCTGGAAATGGGCAAGCCGATCGCGGAAGCGGAGGCCGAAGTCGAGAAGTCCGCATGGACGTGCCGCTTCTATGCGGAACACGCGGCGCAGTACCTCGGTGACGAAGCGGTCACGAGCAACGCGAGCGAGAGCTTCGTGGTGTACGACCCGCTCGGCGTCGTGCTCGCGATCATGCCGTGGAACTATCCGCTGTGGCAGTTCATCCGCTTCGCGGCGCCGGCACTGTGCGCGGGTAACGGCGCGATCCTGAAGCACGCGGGCAACGTGCCGCAATGCGCGCTGGCCATCAATTCGGTGTTCGCCAATGCCGACGTGCCGGCCGGCCTGGTTGCATCGCTGCTGGTCGAGGCGGAAAACGTCGCGCAACTGATCGACGATCCGCGCATCGCGGCCGTCACGCTGACGGGTTCGACCGCGGTCGGCAAGCTCGTCGCCGCGCAAGCTGGCCGCGCGATGAAGAAGCAGGTGCTCGAACTCGGCGGCTCCGATCCGTTCATCGTGCTCGCCGACGCCGATGTCGAGGCCGCCGCAAAGGCTGCGGTGAAGGCGCGCTTCTCGAACACCGGCCAGAGCTGCATCTCATCGAAGCGTTTCATCGTCGACAAGCAGGTCGCGGATCGCTTCGTCGAACTGTTCTGCGCGGGCGTCGCTCAATTGAAGGTCGGCGACCCGACCCAACGCGACACCACGGTCGGCCCGATGGCGCGCGCGAACCTGCGCGACGAACTGCATCGGCAGGTCGAGCGAACTGTCGAGGCCGGCGCGGTGCTGAAGGCCGGCGGTGAGCCGCTGCCCGGCCCGGGCTTCTTCTATGCACCGACGGTGCTCGATCACGTCGCGCCTGACATGGCCGCCGCATGCGAGGAAACCTTCGGCCCAGTGGCAGCGATCCTGCGCGTCGACGGCATCGAGCACGCGATTTCGCTTGCGAACGCAACGGAATTCGGGCTCGGCGCCGCGCTGTGGACCACGGATCTCGACGCCGCACGCCAGCACGTGCGCCGGATCCAGGCAGGTGCGGTGTTCGTCAACGGCCTGGTCGCATCGGATGCGCGGCTGCCGTTCGGCGGGATCAAGCAGTCGGGCTACGGCCGCGAGCTCGGCTCGGCCGGCATTCGCGAATTCACCAACATCAAGACGGTCTGGTTCGGCCCGGCCCGCTGATTTCAAGAATCGAATAAGGAGTCCTTCATGACGATCATGACACCATCCGGCGCAGCGTTGCTGCAACCAGACAACCTGCCCGCGTACGATCGCGGCGGCGGCGCGAGCACCACGCCGCTGGTCGGCAAGTCGGTCGGCTCGGACAGTTTCATTACCGGCTACACGTCGTTCGCACCGGGCGTCGAGATCCCATTTCACAGCCACAACTGCCAGGAGAGCGTCGTGCTCGTCGAAGGCGACGCGATCCTCGACATCGACGGGCTCGAATACCGGCTCAAGCCGCTCGACACCACGTTCATTCCGCCCAACGTTCCTCACCGTTTTCGCAACGTTTCGAGCACCGCGCCGATGAAGATCCTGTGGATCTACGCACGCACCGACGCCACGCGCACGCTCGCCGACAGCGGCGAGACGCGGGCCGTATCGGCCGAACATCAGACCTCTTCGAATTAACCCGAGCGAACCATCATGCGCATTCTCATTCTCCCCGGCGACGGCATCGGCCCGGAAATCATCGCGGCGTCGATCGACGTCCTTGAACAGGCCGATCGCCTGTTCGATCTCGGTCTGCAGTACGACTACGAAGACGTCGGCTTCGCCAGCCTCGACAAGCACGGCACGACGCTGCGTCCCCAAGTGCTGGAACAGGCGAAAGGCTACGACGGCCTGATCCTCGGCACGATCTCGCACGCCGACTATCCGCCGCCCGCCCAAGGCGGGCGCAACGTGTCGGCCGCGTTCCGCTGCGATCTCGACCTGTACGCGAACGTGCGGCCGTCCCGCACGCGGCCGTTCCTCACGTCGAACATGCGCGAAGGCAAGCAGATGGACCTCGTGATCATGCGTGAGGCGACCGAAGGCTTCTATCCGGACCGCAACATGCACCTCGGCTGGGGCGAGATGATGCCGTCGCCGGACATGGCGCTGTCGGTGCGCAAGATCACGCGCCACTGCAGCGAGCGCATCGCGCGCCGCGCGTTCGAACTCGCGATGAAGCGCAGGAAGAAGGTCACGGCGATCCACAAGGCGAACAGCTTCCACATGACCGATGGCCTGTTCCTCGAATGCGTACGGCGCGTCGCGAAGGACTTCCCCGAAGTCGAGCTCAACGACCTGCTGGTGGACGCGTCGACCGCGCACCTGGTCCGCGCGCCGGAACGCTTCGACGTGCTCGTCGCGACGAACTTCTACGGCGATATCCTCAGCGATCTCGCCGCGGAACTGTCCGGCAGCCTCGGCCTCGGCGGCTCGATCATGGCCGGCGATGACCTGTGCTGCGCGCAGGCACAACACGGCTCCGCGCCCGACATCCAGAACCAGGACAAGGCAAACCCGACGTCGATGATCCTGTCGGTCGGCATGCTGATGCGCTGGATCGGCGGACACCGGAGCAAGCCGGCGTTCATCGCCGCGGCCGATGCGATCGACGCAGCCGTCGATGCGGTGCTCACGAACCCCGACACGCGCACCGCGGATCTCGGCGGCACGATTGGCTGCAACGCGTTCGGCAAGCAGGTCGCCCACGCACTGCGCGCCGCCTGAGCCAACGGGAAGCCGAGCGGGCCGTACGACCGCGGCCCTGACGACAACACACCGGAGACACATTCGACGATCGCCGCGACCGGGCCGATGCGCATGCGATGGCGCATCTCGCCCGGCAGCGCTGCGCCTGTGCACGTCGGGATCGTCGAAGAATCGATCATGCATTCCGAATCAATGACGATTGACACGGCATCCGTTCCCGACGCGAACCGGCAAGCCGTCCGGCAGCGTGCACTGCGCAAGAACGCGTGGCGCCTGCTGCCGCTGCTGACGCTCGCGTTCGTCTTCAACTATATTGACCGCACGAGCGTCGGCTTCGCCGCACTCACGATGAACCACGAGCTCGGGCTGACCCCGACGCAGTTCGGCTGGGGCGCGGGCATCCTGTTTGCCGGCTATTGCCTGTTCGAGATCCCGAGCAACCTCGCGCTGTACCGCTACGGCGCGCGCCGTTGGCTCGCTCGGATCATGATCACCTGGGGCATCGCGGCAACCGCGACGGCGCTCGCGCAGGGGCCGGCCAGCTTCTACGTGCTGCGCCTGCTGCTCGGCATTGCCGAGGCCGGCTTCTTCCCGGGCGTCACGTTCTTTCTCGCATGCTGGTTCCCCGCGCAGTACCGCGTGCGCGTGCTGGCGCTGTTCATGCTCGGCGTGCCGCTGTCGTCGGTCGTCGGCGGCCCGATGTCGGCGGCGCTGCTGAGCCTGAATGGCGTCGCCGGGCTGCACGGCTGGCAGTGGATGTTCATCGTGCAGGGCCTCCCCGCGGTACTCATCGGCATCGCGGTGCTCGTCTGGCTGCGCGACGATCCGAAGGATGCGTACTGGCTCACGTCCGACGAGCGCAGCGAACTCGTCGCGATGCTCGCCGAGGAACCGCGCGAGAAGCCGAAGAAGGCGCTGTTCGCCGCGCTGAAGGACGGCCGCGTGCTGCTCCTCGCGACGATCCAGTTCGGCTTCGTACTCGGTTCGTACGGCGTCGGCATCTGGCTGCCGATCATCCTGAAGAGTCACGGGCTCAGCCTCGCATCCATCGGGTTGCTGTCGACCGTGCCGTATCTCGCCGCGGTGGCTGGAATGATGATCTGGGCGCGCGCGGTGGACCGCAGCGGCCGCAAGATCTTCCATCTGTGCAGCGCATGCCTGCTGGGCGGGCTGGGTCTCGCACTGTCCGCCGTCTCGCACGGCGTGGTGCTGGAGATGGTCGGCCTCAGCGTCGCGGTGGTCGCGGTCAGCTCGGCCCGCGCGATCTTCTGGACGATTCCGACGCGCTTCCTGACCGGCGTCGCGGCGGCCGGCGGGCTCGCGTTCATCAACTCGATCGGTACGCTCGGCGGCTTTGCCGGCCCCTACCTCGTCGGCTTCCTGAAGCAGTCGACCGGCTCGTTCGCTGCCGGGATCTGGGCGATGGCGGCGATTCTCGCGGTGTCCGCCGCGTTGTCCGTGTCGCTGAAGCTGCTGATCAGGAAGGCATGACGTCATTTTCGGCTTCGCGGGAACCGCATGCGACCACCGCGCAGCCGACTTCCGGTATCGTTGCCGGATGCGCCGGCCCCGGCGCACGTCGCATCACGATCCGTTCGCATCATTCACCCCCTATGGAGCATCAATGATTCTGGAAATGGCATCGCTCGACATCGATCCGTCGCAGGCCGAGCAATTCGAAGCGGCGGTTCGCCAGGCACTCCCGCTGTTCGCGCGTGCGCGCGGCTGCGGCGGCGCCGAGCTGCACCGCGTGATCGAGCGCAGCGGCGGCTACCTGCTCGTCGTCAAGTGGGACACCGTGGACGACCACATGGTGCATTTCCGGCAATCGGACGACTTCCAGGCATGGCGACAGCTGGCGGGCCCGTTCTTCAAAAGCCCGCCGCAAGTCGTGCATACGGAAGTCGCGGTCAAGTAATCGCCACGGTAAAAAACGGGTCGGGCAAACGCCCGCCCCGTGTCACCGGCACGCCGCGGAAACCCGGCTTTACGCGCGCCGTTCCAGTCGCTCCGCCTGTTCAGAACCTGTGACGCAACCCGATCCGCAATGAAACCTGCTTGTCGGTCGCGGACGGCGTCAACCCGGTAATCTGCGCAACCGCCGGCTGCCCGAGCGAATCCGTCCCGCTCGCCTTCTCGAACACGGCAACCGTATAAACGTCCGTGCGCTTCGACAGGAAATAATCGACACCCGCGCTGAACAGGTTGTAGTTCGCGCCGCCCTTGCCGCCGGCGCCGCCGTTCCTCGTGTAGTCGTAGGCGACACCCGCCTGCAACGACGGCGTGAACTGGTATTTCGCGTTGATCTCGACGTTGTTGAATGCCGCGGTGCCCGCGTAACGCAGCGCATTCGGCCCCGACGCGGAGCCCAACCCCTCGAAGCGCGTATTCGAATACGCGAGGTTGACGCTGAGTGCGGCCAGCGTCACGCCCGCTCCGACGCCGGCGATTTCGAGCCGATTCGCGGACGCATAGCCGGCGAACACAGGGTTGATCTCCGGCACACTCGCGCTGCCGGCGCTGCCGAGGTTGTTGCTCGTCGCCGGACCGGCATTCGGATTCGCGCCGAAGAACGACGTGTTCGGGTTGCGGACGTTCAGGTAACCCGCGCCGATCGAAAACGGCCCCGCCGCATACGACGCGCCGGCACCCCAGATCCAGTTGGTCGAGAACGACCCGGCGGTGCCGCCGAGATTCATCAACGCTTCGAGCGTCAGCCCGCGGTAGCTGGCGCTGCGGAACTTGATCGAATTGTTGATGCGGCGCGTGTTCAACGCATTGTCGAGGTCGCCCGGATGCGAGGTCATGTAGCCGCCCCACTGCGGCGCGGCGAGGAACGGCCCATAGAAGTCGACGACGGGATCGTACTGCCGCCCGAGCGTGACCGTGCCGACCGGATGGCTCAGGCCGACATACGCCTGCCGCCCGAACATCGCGCCGCCCTGGTTCAGCACGCCGTTGTTGCTGTAGAAACCGCTCTCCAGCACGAATAGTGCCTTGAGACCGCCGCCGAGATCCTCGCTGCCCTTGAGCCCCCAGCGGCTCCCCTGCAGGCCGGCCGACCCGCCTTCGATCATCGCGATCTGATGGCCGCCGACCGGGCCTGCCGCCGTCCGTGCCGTCTGCACGTTGCTGGTGTAATTGATGCCGCTGTCGATGATCCCGTATAGCGTCACGCTGCTTTGCGCCAGCGCGATCGCCGGCACTGAATTCAGTACAACCAAGCAAAATGAAAACTTCTTCATCAATCGATCTCCTCTTTCGGTTATATGTCCCGGCTCGCCGCCGGATTACGCGTCATCGTTTCAATGGGTCTGGTTCACCACGTTCGACGGCGTGTCGTCGGCCGGCTGTTCGTGAACGCGAATGAAGAACGTCATCAGGAACGACACGACGAGCAGCGCCGCGAGAAACAGCAGACCAGGCGTCGCGCTCTGCCCCGTTCCCTTGACGAAGCCGATCATGAACGGCCCGACGAAGCCGCCGAGGTTGCCGATCGAGTTGATCACCGCGATCGACACGGCCGCGGTCGAGCGGCTGAGAAACAGCGTCGGCAACGCCCAGAACGGCGACTTGAACGCGTACAGGCCCGCGAGGCTCAGGCTGATCATCGCGATCGACACGTACGGGTTCGTCGACAGGCCCGCGCCGAGCAGCGCCGCGGCGGCCACCGCCAGCGGAATCGCCGAATGCAGGCGTCGTTCGCTGCGCCGGTCCGAACGACGCGACCACACGACCATCGCGATCGTCGCAACCACGTAGGGCACCGTCGCGATGAGCCCGATCTCGGTATGCGAGAGCCTCGACGAGAAGCCCTTGATGATCTGCGGCATCCAGTAACCGACGCCGAGGCTGCCGCACTGATACACGAAGTAGATGAACGACAGGTACAACACCTTCGGGTTCGTCATCGTCTTCAGCGAACCGAGATGCTGCGCACGCGGCCGCGCCTTGCGGTCGTTGTCGAGTTCGTTCAGCAGCCACGCGCGCTCCGCGGGCGTGAGCCACTTCGCGTCGCCCGGGCGGTCCGTCAGGTACAGGAAGCACAGGATCCCGCCGACCAGCGCGGGCGCGCCTTCGAGCACGAGCATCCAGCGCCAGCCGCTCCACTGGAACCAGTGGACGTGATCCATGATCCACGTCGAAAGCGGCGCGCCGATGATGTACGACACCGGGATCGCGGCCGTAAACAGCGCGACGGTCGTCGCGAGCTCCTTCGCACGGAACCAGTAGGTCAGGTACACGATGATCCCGGGGAAGAAGCCCGCTTCCGCCACGCCGAGCAGGAACCGCAGCACGTAGAGCTGCGTCGCGTCCTGCACGAATGCGGAGATCACCGACACGACGCCCCACGTCACCAGGATCCGCGCGATCCACACGCGTGCGCCGAACTTGTTGAGCATCACGTTGCTGGGCACTTCGAACAGGAAATACCCGATGAAGAAGATGCCCGACGCGAAGCCGAACGCCTCGCTCGACAGCGCGAGCTCCTTGTTCATCTGCAACGCGGCATAGCCGATGTTCGCGCGGTCGAGATACGAAATGATGTAGAGGACGAACACGAACGGGATGATGCGCCACGCGATCTTGCGCACCAGCGCGCGTTCGTCGATAGGGGTTACTTGATTCATGGTTGTGCACCGGCGGACCTGCCGCCGGCTGTCTCCTGATGGGGCGTGAAGGATTACGCGCGGTGTCCGGAGAACACCATGCAGACGGGGCTGCCCGACGCGACCGAGAAGCCGGTCGGCTTGAGGCGGCCCGTCGCGGCATCGATCGCGAACGCGACGATACTGTCGCTGTCTTCGTTCAGCGCGTACATGAAGCGGCCGTCCGGCGTGCCGGTCATGAAGCGCGGCGTGCGGCCGCCGGTCGATTCGGCCGCGACGAACGCGAGATGGCCGCTGGCCGGGTCGATGCGGAACACGGCAATGCTGTCGTCGCCGCGGTTCGACGCGTAGACGAAGCGCCCGGCCGGATCGACCTCGATCTCCGACGCGCGGCTGTTGCCGGTGTACGTGTCCGGCAGCGACGACACGATCTGCACGGGCGTCAGCGCACCGTTCGACGACGTGTACCGATAAGTCGTGACGGTCGAATCAAGTTCGTTGACGACGTACGCGAGCGCGCCGTTCGGATGGAAGGCGACGTGACGCGGGCCGGCCGTCTCGCGCGTGACGACGAATGCCGGATCGGCCGGCGCGAGCCGCCCGTCCTTGAACCGGAACGAGAACACGCGGTCGAGCCCCTTGTCCGGCACGATCACGAATTGCCCGGTCGGGTCGAACGGATTGAAGTGCGGCTTCGCCTGCTTCTGCTCGACGCGGTGCGGACCGATCGGGCCTTCGAGCGTGACGAGTTGCGTGATCTCATGCAGCGAACCGTCTTGCGCGATCGGCAGTACCGCCAGGCTCGCGCCGATGTGGTTCGACACGACGACGTAGCGGCCGGTCGGATCGATCGCGAGATGCACGGGGTTCTTGCCTTGCGTGCTCTGGCGATTCAGGAACGTGAGCTTGCCGCTGGCCTTGTCTACCTTGAATGCGCTGATGTCGCTCAGGTCGCCGTGGACCGTGTACAGGTGCTCGCCGTTCGCGCTCAGCGCGAGAAACGACGGATTCACCAGATCCTTGACGAGTTGCACGAGTTCGAGCGCCCCCGTCCCGGTGTCGACGCGGTAGACGCTGATCCCGTCGCCGCGGGCGTTTCGTTCGCGCGTGGTGCGCGATCCGACATAAGCAAACATGGGTGTTTTTCCTTTCAAAGCCTTGTGTGATTCGTCTGCCGAAACCGGCCCGGCGGCCGCGCCGAGGATCGCGAGCGCACCGAGCGCCGCCGTGTGCCCTATCACGCGGCGACGCATCTGATCCGGACCGTTTTCGCCCGGGTCGTTGGCTGTTTTCGTCACGGTCGTCTCCTGATTTTGGTATGTCGGGTTAGCACTAGATTGCATTTTTACTTGTTAAAGTGCAAAAATACAGTCATGGAAAACACCAACTCCCCCTCGGAAGCCCGGTTGACGGTCGACGGCGCGTCGTTTCGTTTCGTCGATCTCCCCGGCCAGTTCGGCGCCACGCTGCGTGAACTGCCCGTCGTGCTGCGCCTGCTGCTCGAAAACGTGATCCGCAACACCGACGGGGATGAGCGACGGCAAGCGGTCGACGCGATCGTCGAATGGACGCGCCGCGCGACGAGCGAGGCCGAGATCGCGTTCCAGCCGAACCGCGTGCTGATGCACGACACGACCAGCACGCCGGCGCTCGTCGACATCGCCGGCATGCGCGATGCGCTAGCCGAAGCCGGCGCGGACCCGGCGTCGCTGAACCCGATGCTGCCGGTCGATTCGTCGGTCGACCACTCGCTGGCCGTCGAATATTTCGCGCGGCCGGACGCCGCGCCGCTGAACCTGCAGCTCGAACTGCGCCGCAACGCGGAGCGCTACCGGTTCCTGCGCTGGGCATCGAAGTCGCTGACGGGCGTACGCATTCATCCGCCGGGCACCGGGATCATGCATACGATCAACCTGGAGCAACTGGCGACGGTGGTCACGACGCTCGAGCGCAACGGCGAGCGCTGGGCCGTGCCCGACACGCTGATCGGCACCGACAGCCACACACCGATGATCAACGGCATCGGCGTGCTCGGCTGGGGTGTCGGCGGGCTGGAAGCGCAGACGGTGATGTTCGGGATGCCCGTGATGCAGCGCATTCCCGACGTGATCGGCGTGCGGCTGACCGGCGCGTTGCGCGCGGGCGTGCTCGCGACCGATCTCGCGCTGACCGTCACGCAACGGCTGCGTGCGATCGGCGTATCGGGCGAGTTCGTCGAGTTCTTCGGCCCGGGCGTCGCCACGCTCGGTGCCGGCGAGCGTGCGGTCGTCGCGAACATGGCGCCTGAATACGGCGCGACGACCGGCTTCTTCCCGGTCGACGGCAACACGCTCGACTATCTGCGCGCGACCCACCGATCCGAATCGGCGATCCGGCTCGTCGAAGCGTTCACGCGGCAAGCCGGCCTGTGGTTCGATCCGGATGCCGAACCGCGCTACACGCGCACGATCGACATCGACCTCGCGTCGATCGGAATGCACGTCGCCGGGCCGCGCCGCCCGCAGGACCTGCTCGATCATTCGCAGACGGCCGCCGCGCTCGCGCCGCTCGCGTTCCATCCCGCGCATCCGCATCCGTCGATGCCGAAGCATCCGGTCGCGATCGCCGCGATCACGAGCTGCACGAACACGTCCGATCCCGCGCTGCTGATCGCAGCCGGCCTCGTCGCGCGCAACGCGCGTGCGCTCGGGCTGAAGGTGCCGGCATGGGTCAAGACGTCGCTCGGTCCCGGTTCGCCCGCGGCGGCGGCCTATCTCGAACGGGCCGGGCTGATCGACGACCTGTCGGCGGTCGGCTTCGATATCGTCGGGTATGGCTGCACGACCTGCATCGGCAACTCAGGGCAACTGACCGAGCCGATCCGGGCGGCGCTCGCCGACGCGTCGATCCGGCCGGTCGCGATGCTGTCGGGCAACCGCAATTTCCCGGGGCGTATCCACCCGGATCTCGACCTCGGCTTCATCATGTCGCCGCCGCTCGTGATCGCGTTCGCGCTGGCCGGCGACGCCGAAATCGACGTGAGCCGCGATCCGCTCCAGCACACGGCCGACGGCCAGCCCGTGTACCTGCGCGACCTGTGGCCGACACGCGAAGCCGTCGCCGAACTGACGGCGGCCGCCGCCGATCCGCACGACTACCCGCGCGCATTCGCGCACGCCAGTGCGAACCCGGCCTGGCACGACCTCGACGCGCCCGACAGCGCGCAATTCCCGTGGGATCCGACCTCGACCGCGCTGCGCCGGCCGCCGTTCGCGTCGGCGTCGCAGGGCAGCCAGCTCGGCACGTACAGCGCGTACCCGCTGCTGGTGCTCGGCGACGACGTGACGACCGATCACATCTCGCCCGCCAGCGCGATCCCGAAGGACAGCTTCGTCGCCGATTTCCTCGTATCGCGCGGCGACGATCGCGACGACCTGAACGTGTTCGCATCGCGGCGCGGCAACTGGGAAGTGATGATGCGGGCCGCGTTCTACAACCGGACCCTCGTCAACCGGCTGCGCGACGGCATGCCGGTCGCGCATACGCTGCACGTGCCGAGCGGCGACGTGTTGCCGATCTTCGAGGCGGCCGCGCGTTACCGGGAGGAAGGCAATCCGGTCGTACTCGTCGCCGGCGAGCGCTACGGCACCGGGTCGTCGCGCGACTGGGCCGCGAAAGGCCAGCGGCTGCTCGGCATCCGCGCGGTGCTGGCCGCCAGCTTCGAGCGCATCCACCGCTCGAACCTGATCGGGATGGGCATCCTGCCGCTGCGCTTCGCCACGGGCATCCACCCTGACACGCTGGACCTCCGGCCAGGTGATAAGCTCGAGGTCGACGCGCCGGCCGATGCGCTGTCGCCGCGCTGCACGGTGCCCGTGCGCATCGTGCGCGCCAACGGCCGCGTCGAGCCCGTCGACGCGACGGCCGCGGTCGAGACCCGTCTCGAATGCGAGCTGCTGCACTCGGGCGGCGTCATCCCGCTGATATTGCAGAAGAACCTGGCGACGCAGGAGGCTTGAGACCGAAGCCGCCCGCGACGCTCCGAATGCTCACTCACATGATCGACCGCTCCATCGCGACCCAGATTGTCGAACTGATCAAGACGGAAGGACTGGACGTCGGCGCGCACCTGCCCGCGCAGATGCTCGCCGACCGCCTGCGCGTGTCCCGTTCACCCGTTAACGAGGCCCTCGCGCTGCTGCACGAGAAAGGCATCCTGACACGCGAGCGCAATCGCGGCTTCTTCGTAGCAAAGCCCGTGATCGAGCCGCTGTCGGACGTCGTCGACGAACTCGGTCTCGGCGAAGCCGACGTGATCACGAGCGTTTATTTCCGGATCGCGGACGATCGCCTGAAGGGCAAGCTGCCCGACGAATTTTCGGAACAGCTGATCCGCACCCGCTACGGGCTGACGAACGCGCAGCTCAGCGCCGTGCTCGGGCGTATCGCGCAGGAAGGCTGGGCCGAACGCAAGCCGGGCTACGGGTGGCAGTTCTCGCCGATGCTGACGACGCCCGACAGCCTGCTGAAATCGTACCGGCTGCGCCTCGCACTCGAGCCGGCCGCGCTGCTCGAGCCCGGCTACCGGCTCGATCCGCGTGTGCTGGAACGGTGTCGCGAGGTCGAGAAGCACCTGCTCGCCGGCGGCATCGAGACCGATACCGCCGATCAACTGCACGATCGCGGCGTGCGGTTCCACGAATCACTCGTCGAAGCGTCGGGCAACAGTTTCTTCATCGACACGATCCGGCGCGTGAATCGCGTGCGCCGCCTGCTGTCGTACCGCTCGATGCAGGATCGCGAGCGCTACGTCGAACATGCGAAGCAGCATCTTCACGTGCTCGAGCTGCTCGAGCGCGAGCGCAACGAAGAGGCGTCGGAAGAACTGCGTCAACACCTGTTGCATACGCTCGATGCGCTGTCGCGCATCAGCGCCATTCTCAAACCTTGAGCGCCCGCGCAACCCGCACACCCGCTTCCCCCATGAGCCCTTTCATGCCCATCGACCCTTCCGTCCTCTCCGCGTTCACCCCGACCGGCAAGCTGCGCGCGTCGATCAATCTCGGCAACCCGATCCTTGCGAACCGCGACCCGGCCACAGGCGAGCCGTTCGGCGTGTCGATCGACATCGCGCGCGCGTTCGCCGAGCGGCTGTCGGCCGAGCTGGAACTCGTGGTGTTCGACGCCGCCGGTAAATCGGTGCAGGCGCTGACCGAGGAGCGCGCCGACTTCGGCTTCTTCGCGGTCGATCCGCTGCGCGGCGAAACGGTCGCGTTCACCGAACCGTACGTGCTGATCGAAGGCTTCTATCTCGTGCGCGACGATTCGCCGATCCGCGGCAATGCGGACGTCGACCAGCCACACAACCGTGTGGTGGTCGGCAAGGGCAGCGCGTACGACCTGTTCCTCACGCGCGAGCTGAAGGCAGCGCAGATCGTGCGTGCGCCGACGTCGCCGGCCGTCGTGCCGACGTTCGTCGAACAGCAGCTCGAAGTCGCGGCCGGCGTGAAGCAGCAGCTCGAAGCCGATGTGGCGAAGACGCCGGGCCTGCGCCTGCTCGACGAGCGCTTCATGGTGATCCGTCAGGCGATGGGCGTGCCGAAGAGCCGCGGCGAAGCGGCCGCCGCGTTGCTCGGTGCGTTCGTCGAAGAGATGAAGGCGTCGGGCTTCGTCGCGGATTCGTTGCGTCGACACCGAATCACCGGAGCTTCGGTGGGACCACTGCGCTGACCGGTACATCGGCGGCGACGGTGTCAAACGCATTTGAAATCTGAGCCACTTCGCGCCTGATCGCGCAAAGTAAAACTGAGCCAGTCGTTACCTCTTCG
>NZ_QTQA01000048.1:0-29253 GCF_003853825.1 Burkholderia sp. Bp9012
AGCTCGCTGTCCACTTCGACCTCGACCGGCATCAACTCGTTGTCCACGGGTCTGAGCTCGACCGATAGCTCGGTGGCTTCGCTCTCGACCTCCACGTCGACCGGCCTCTCGTCGGCAACTAGCTCGATCTCGTCGCTGTCCACATCGACCTCGACCGGCCTGTCGTCCGCGACCAGCTCGATCGGCTCGCTGTCCACCAGCCTCAGCTCGACCAACAGCACGCTCACGTCGCTGTCCACGTCGACCGCAAGCAGCGTCACGTCGCTGTCCACGGGCCTGAGCTCGACCGACAGCTCGGTGGCGTCGCTCTCGACTTCGACGTCCACCGGCCTCTCGTCGGCGACGAGCTCGATCAGCTCGCTGTCGACTTCGACCTCGACCGGCCTGTCGTCGGCAACCAGTTCGATCAGTTCGCTGTCGACTTCCACGTCGACCGGTCTCTCGACGGCCACCAGCACGATCCTGTCGCTGTCCACGTCGACCTCGACGGGCCTGTCGTCGGCAACCAGCTCGATCACGTCGCTGTCCACCTCGACGTCGACCGCGATCGAAGCCGCGAAGACGCACTACTACAGCGTCAACGACAACGGCACGCAGCAAGGCAACTACGCCAACAACGGCGCGACGGGCGTCAACTCGCTCGCAGCCGGCGTGAACGCCAGCGCAGCAGGCGCCAGCAGCGTCGCGGTCGGCGACGGCTCGAACGCGGCATCGACCGGCGCGGTCGCCATCGGCCAGAACGCATCGGCCACCGGCGGCAAGGCTGTATCGATCGGCTCCGGCAACACTGCGAGCGGCGACGGCGCGGTCGCGATCGGCGACCCGAGCATCGCAACGGGCACCGGCGCGGTGGCGATGGGCGCGAACGACACGGCGACCGGCACCGGCGCAGTGGCGCTCGGCAACGCGAACACGGCCACCGGCAACAGCGCGCTCGCACTCGGCAACTCGAACCAGGCCACCGCGGACAATACGATCGCGCTGGGCAACAAGGCTGTCGCAAGCGCCACCGGCGCCCAGGCCTACGGTTCGGGTGCGTCGGCCACCGCCGCGGATGCGCTCGCCTTCGGCACGAACGCCACGGCGAACGTCGCGAACTCGATCGCCCTCGGCGCGAACTCGGTCACGGGTACCGCGGTGGGCACGTCGAGCGCCACGATCGGCGGCGTCACGTACTTCTTCGCGGGCACCTCGCCAGTAGGCGTGGTCAGCGTCGGCGACGCAGCCACGGGCGCCACGCGTCAGATCACGAACGTCGCGGCAGGCCAGGTATCGGCCACCAGCACGGACGCGATCAACGGCAGCCAGCTCAACGCGACGAACCAGGCGGTCAACAGCCTGTCCACGTCGACCGCGTCGAACATCTCGTCGCTGTCGACCGGCATCGGTTCGCTGTCCACGGGCCTGAGCTCGACCAACAGCTCGCTGACGTCGCTGTCCACGTCGACCTCGACGGCGATCAACTCGCTGTCGACGGGCCTCAGTTCGACGAACAGCAACCTCACGTCGCTGTCCACGTCGACGTCGACCGGCATCGGCTCGCTGTCGACCGGCCTGAGCACGACGAACAGCACGGTGGCCTCGCTGTCGACCGGCGTGACGAATCTCGGCGATCAGGTGAGCCAGTTGTCGACCACGATCAACAACAACAACACGCGATCGTTGAACAGCACCGCCGTCGCGGCCGACATGAACGGCACCGGCTCCGACCGGCCGACGGTCACCGCCGGCTCGAACTCGGTGGCGATCGGCGCGAATTCGAACGACGGCGGCCGTTCGAACGTGGTGTCGGTCGGCAGCGACACGCAGCAGCGCCAGATCACGAACGTCGCGCCGGGTACGCAAGGCACGGACGCGGTGAACGTGAACCAGCTGACGCAGGTGCAGACGACACTGTCGACGGCACTGTCGGGCCAGCAGGCGCAGATCAACTCGCTGGGTTCGCAACTGCAGCAGACCGACCAGATGGCGAAGCAGGGTATCGCGGCCGTCGGCGCAATGGCGTCGATCCCGCAGCTCGATCGCGACGCCAACTTCGGGATGGGTGTCGGCACCGCGTCGTTCCTGGGTCAGAAGGCGATGGCGGTCAACATGCAGGCGCGCATCACGGAAAACCTGAAGGCGTCGATCAACGGCGGCTTCAGCGGCGGTCAGAAGGTGATCGGCGCCGGCATGCTGTACCAGTGGAAGTAACCCGTCGCGCCGCCACGCCGCCGGCTCACGAGCCGGACGGCACCGGGCGGCCCCGACGGCAGGACGAGCCCGCTGCGCAACGCGTGGCGGGCTTCAGTCAACCCAGGCATTGAGGACGTAATCGTGAACAAACTTGCTCTTGCGCTCGCGCTTTCCGCGACGGCCCTCGCCGCGTGCTCGACCGCATCCGGCCCGACCTTCAGCGCATCCGAACTGCAGCCGCGCGACGGCGTGCGCACCTTCCAGGTGGACTGCCACGGCCTGCTGTCCGGCCCGCAGACTTGCATGAAGGCCGCTCGCAAGATCTGCGGCGACCAGCCGGTGCGCACCGTCGACTCGGCCCGTGCGCTGCGCGACGGCTCGGATCCCGCGACGCTCGTATTCCAGTGCGGTGCCGCGCCGGCCGCAGCGACGTCGGCCGTCGAGCCGGCGCCCGCGCCCGCCGCTGTCGAACATGTGAACCTCGCGGGCGACGCGCTGTTCGCGACGGGCCAGGCCACGCTCACGCCGGCCGCGCGCGCGTCGCTCGACAAGCTGTTGAGCGAGCGCGAAGACCGCACGTACACGCAGGTGACGGTCACCGGCCATACGGATTCGGTCGGCAGCGACGCCGCCAATCTCGCGCTGTCGAAGCGCCGCGCGGAAACCGTCGCAAGCTACCTGAAGGCGCACGGGCTGAAAGCGCAGTCCGTATCGGTCACGGGTCGCGGCAGCGCCGACCCGGTCGCGTCCAACGCGACGGCCGAAGGCCGCGCGAGCAACCGCCGCGTCGAGATCTCGCTGCAGCGCTGAGCAGCCGGCCGTCGCGGGCTCGTGCGCCCCCCGCGCCTGCTCGCGACGGCCCTCACCGGCAGGGCGCAGTTGCCCCGCCGGCACCCTGCTGCCCCCGTCGACCCCGCTTCGCCGGGGCCCCGGCTACCGCGCCGGCGGCTATGTCAAAGTTCGTCAGCCCCCTCCACAAAACGGCACCTTCCGTGCCACAATCGCCGCACACAGCTGCCGTGGCGTTCCGCCCGCGTCGCGTGCGGTGCCAGACGCGCCCGACGACATGCCGGAATCCGGCGGCCGCATCGCGATCCACGCCGCTCGACGCGCATTCCAATGCGCGCCGGCGCGAACGCGACCACGACAATCCACGGCGCGCCGTTTCGCGGCCACGGCCGGACACACGACGCCGCAGAGGAAACCAACCGGTGACGGACATCAATCAAGCCGCCTCGAGCGGCACCCGCAAGCAACGGCCGGCCGTCGGCATCTCGCTGTTTGCGCGGGACGGCCAGGCGATCTGGGAAAACGGCATTCACCAGAACATCGCGTTCCTCGCGATGATGCTCAAGCGCTCCGATCGCGTCGGCCCCGTCTATTTCCTGAATGGCGGCGACGCCAACGCACTGCCGACCGGCCTCGACCTCGACGGTCTCGACGTGCCGCTCGTGAAGCCTGCCGACGTCACGCACGAACTCGACGTCGTGATCGAAATGGGCGCGCAACTGCCGGTCGAATGGCTCAGGCACATGAAGGCACTCGGCAAGAAGATCGCTGCGTTCTTCTGCGGCCACGTATATGCCGGCGTATGCGAAACGCCGATCTTCGGCAAGCCGTCGGGACACGTTTTCAACGGTGCGCCGTTCGACGAGGTATGGCTGCTGCCGCAGTACGCGAAGACCGGTGCGCCGATGCTGCAAACCCTGTTGCGTGCGCCAGTGCACCTGATGCCGCACATCTGGTCGCCGTACTTCCTCGATCGCCGCATCGCCGCGCTGGCGAGCGAAGGCCTGACGTTCGGCTATCGGCCGGGCCGTCGTCCATGGAATCTCGCCACGCTCGAGCCGAACATCTCGGTCGTGAAGTCGTGCCACTACCCGATGCTCGCGTGCGACGAGTTCTACCGCGCACAACCGGACGCGGTGCAGCACCTGTTCGTCGTCAACTCGATACAGATGAAGGCACATCCGACGTTCGTGCACTTCGCGAACAGCCTCGACCTCGTGCGCCAGCACAAGGCGACGTTCGAGCCGCGCATCGACCTGCCGGGCTTCATGGCGCGCCATGCGGACGCCGCCGTGTCCCACCACTGGGAAAACGCGCAGAACTATCTGTACTACGACGTGCTGTACGGCGGCTATCCGCTGATCCACAACTCGACGCTGCTCGGCGACGCCGGCTACTACTACCCGGATTTCGATTCCGCCGGCGGTGGCCAGGCGCTGCGCGATGCATGGCTGCATCACGACGAGCGGCTCGACGACTACCGTGCGAAAGCCGACCGGCTGCTGCAGTCGGTCTCGATCGATAACCCCGCGAACCTGGACGCGTTCGTCGCGCGCCTGGTCGCCTGAACCGGAGCATACGCATGTCGGACTCCAAAGCCCGTCGAGCGCCCGGTGAGGGCAAGCGTCTCGTCGTCGGCGTATCGCTGTTCGTGCGCGGCGCCGGCCAGTCCCTATGGGAAAACGGCATCTTCCAGAACTGCCTGCTGCTGATCCTGCTGCTACGCCAGTCGCCGCTCGTCGCGGAAGCCGTGATGGTGAACGGCGGCGAACAGCTCGCCGATCCGCAGATGATGCTCGGCGAATGGGACGTGCCGCTCCTGTCGATGGACGAAGCGCTGGAGCGCTGCGACGTGCTGATCGAAATGAGCGCGCAGTTCGGCGCCGACTACCTGCGCGCGTTCAGCGACCGCGGCGGCAAGGTCGTCACGATGCGGGTCGGCAACGACTACGTGATCGACATCGAGCGGGCGATGTTCGACAAGCCGTCGGGCTTCCTGTTCTCGGGCGCGCCGTACGACGCGGTATGGACGATTCCGGAATTCGAGCGCTCATGCCTGCACTATTACCAGACGGGCCTGCGCGCGCCGGTGACGATCGTCCCGCACATCTGGCATCCGATGCTGTTCGACAAGGCACGCGCGACGCTCGGCGCCGGTTTGTCGTTCGGCTACCAACCGGGCAAGCCGCGCTGGCGCGTGACGATGTTCGAGCCGAACATCTGCATGGTGAAGACGAGCATCATCCCGATGCTGGTGACCGAGGAGGCGTATCGCGCGAAGCCCGGATTCCTCGAGTTCGTGCGCGTGTGCAACACGCTGCACCTGAAGGAACACGCGACGTTCGTCCACTTCGCGAAGAGCCTCGACATCGTCAACCACGGGATCACGACGTTCGAAAGCCGCTATGCGGTGTACGAGTTCATGGCCGCCTACGGCGACGCGGTGGTATCGCACACGTGGGAAAACGCGCAGAACTACCTGTATTACGAACTGCTGTACGGCGACTATCCGCTGATCCACAACTCGCCGTTCCTCGGCAAGGCCGGGTATTTCTATCCGGACTTCGATTGCCAGGCCGGCGGCCGCGCGCTGCTGCAGGCGTTCGCCGAGCACGATGCGAACCTCGACGCATACCGCGAGCAATCGAAGCACGTGCTCGACTCGGTCAGCATCTACAACCCCGACAACGTCGCCGCATATTCCGACGCGATCGCCTCGCTCTATCGCGACGCATGACGCGCCGCCTCCTCCGGACTCCGACATGAACGCATACCCGCCCCTCTCCCGTACGAAATGGCTGATCGGCTGCGCCATCGCGTCGATTGCGATCGGCGCACACGCGCAATCCGGCGGCGAATCGGCCGACGCGCTGCTGCGCGATGCCGATGCGGTCTTCAAACAGCTCGACGCCGGCCAGTACGGCGCGGTGTGGAACGACTCCGCCGCGTTCGTGAAGGCGCACATCAAGCAGGAGCAGTTCGCCCTGGACATGCAGCGCGCGCGCCAGTCGGTCGGCATGGTCAGCCATCGCGGCTGGGCACAGATCACGCGGATTCGCTACTCGAATTCATCGACGACTCCCGACGGGCTTTATGCGAATGTCGACTATGCGACGACGCTCACGACCGGGACGACCGTGTACGAAAAGCTGAGCTTTCGCCTCGACGACGACGGCCGCTGGCACCTGACCGGCTACGTGCCGCGCCAGTCGCAGAACTACACGCCTTGAACCGCGCACCGTCCGCCCGGAGCTGCCGATGAAAATCAATGTCGCGATTACGATGAACGTTCAGCGCGACGCGACGCAGTCGATCTGGTACAACGGCGCGAACCAGCATTGCGTGTACCTGTACATGCTGCTGAAACGCTCGCCGCTGATCGGCGAAGTGTGGCTCGCGCACGACGACGGCATCACCGACTATCCGCAGGCGCTGATGATGGACGCATTCGGCGACGCGCTGCGGCCGCTGTCGTCTATCGTCCACCAGACCGACCTGCTGATCGAGATGAACGCGTTCATCGATCCGTCGCACACGGACGCGGTGCGCCAGCGCGGCGGCAAGTGCGTGTCGTACCGCTTCGGCAATGACTACGTAATCGCGGTCGAGACGATCAACTTCGAGAAGAACAACTGGCGGCCGAACCCGAACCGCGTGCAATTCGACGAGATCTGGACCAACCCGCAGCACATGCACACGTGCGCGGCCTACTTCCAGGCCGTGTATCGCGCACCGGTGATCGAGCTGCCGCACATCTGGTCGCCGTACTTCATCGAACGCAGCCTCGACGCCGATCCCGAACTGAAGGCGCGCTTCGGCTACCGCAATCACGGCCCGGCCAAGCGCATCGCGTTCTTCGAACCGAACCTGAACGTCGTGAAGAGTTCGATCGTGCCGATGCTGGCCGCGAACGCGTGCTACGTCGAGCACCCGGAGCTCGTCGAGCACGTGTACATGACCAACACGTTCGACAAGAAGGAAAACGTCGCCTTCAAGCATCTCGCGCTCGGGCTCGAGATGGTGCGCGACGGCAAGGCGACGGCCGACGTGCGCGCGCCGTTCGTCGCGTGGGCCGCGCATCACACCGACATCGTCGTGTCGCACCACTGGGAAAACGGCCTGAACTACCTGCTGTACGACGCGCTATACGGCAACTACCCGCTCGTGCACAACTCGCCGTTCCTGCGCGACGTCGGCTATTACTACCCGGACTTCGAGATCTTCGACGCGGCGCGCGCGATCGCGACCGCCGCGCAAACGCACGACGCGCGGCTCGACGATTACGCCGCAGCGGCCCGCCGCTGTCTGCAGCAGGTCGACACGCTCGCCGGCCACAACGTCCGCGCGTATTCCGAGCAGATCCAGCGCCTGTTCGCCGGGCGCGCGCTCGGCTGAGCGCATCCGTCGGCCATCGGCTCATGAAGCAAACCGTCCGCAACTTCGTCGTGATCGATTCGATCCACGGCCCGTTCGTCATCGACCGGCGCAACACACGGCAGGCCGACGCGCTGATCAAGACCGGCCGGCCGCACAACCAGGCCGAGCTCGACGCGATCATGCAGGTGATCGACCAGTTGCCCGACGGCGCGATCGCGGTGGACGGCGGGGCGAATGCGGGACTTGTCTGCGTGCCGATCGCGCAGCGCTTGCGCGAACGCGGCGGCCACGTTCATGCGTTCGAGCCGCGGCGCACGCTGTTCCACGCGCTCGGCGGCACCGTCGCACTCAACCAGATCCACAACCTTCATCTGCTGAACATGGGGCTCGCGAGCCGCAACGGCACGATGACGGTGCCCGACGTCGACGACGAACGGCCCGCCGACGCCGAACCGGCCGCACATGTCGACGCGCCCGCGGCCGACGGCACGCCAGCCCCGACGGTCAGGCTCGATTCGCTCGGCCTGCCGCGCCTCGATTTCCTGAAGCTCGACATCGATGGAATGGAGATCGACGCGCTGCACGGTGCACGCCAGTCGATCGAAACGCATCTGCCGTGGTGCTGGATCGCATACCGGGACGCGGATGACGCACGCGTCATCGATACGTTCGCCGGCCTCGATTACACGTTCTACCGGCTCGACGGACCGAATCTGCTGTGCGTGCCGAACCCGCGCTGGGACCGGCAGCGCCTGTTCATCTCGGGCGAGCCGATCGGCGGTGCATCCGCTCGCGCACATGACGACGCGAATGCCGTCGCGGCCGCCGAGACCGACCCGCCCGAAACGCACTGGAACCGCGCGCTCGAACACGAGGCACGCTGCGAATGGGGCCATGCGATCGGCCGCTGGCTGCGCGCGCGCGGCCGGGGCCTCGACGACGATGCGATCGCGTTCCAGCTCGCGTCGTGCTACGGCTTCGCCGGCGCGCCCGACGCCGGGCTCGCGGCACTCGAACGCATCGGCGACCCGGCCGCGCTGCCCGACGCGCTGCGCGGGCGTGTCGAACTCGCGCGCTCGGCGCTGCTGCTGCGTGCCGGCCGGCGCGACGAAGCGGCGCGCGCGACCATCGCCAGCGAGAACGTGCTGACCGCCGCGCAGTTCGGGCTGCCGATCGAACGGCTTTACGACGGCCAGCCGCTGCACGGCAAGCGGCTGCTCGTGATCAGCTACGGCGGTGTCGGCGACCAGCTCCAGTACGCACGTTACCTGCATACGCTCGACGCGCTCGGCTGCGCGGCGGTGACGGTCATCGTCCCCGCCGCGCTGGCCAGTCTGATGCGCCACACGTTCCCGCGCATCGAATTCGTCGGCGCGCACGGCGCGTGGGTCGACACGTCGCAACTTGTGCACGACTACTGGTGTTCGTTCCTGGTGCTGGCCGCGCAGTTCGGCTATGCGCCTGCACCGGCCGGCGCGCCGGCCGCGTACCTGTCGTGTCCGCCCGAACGGGCGGCCGCCTGGCGCGAACGCGTCGCGCGCGACGGCAACGCACCGGGCACGCGCCGCATCGGCCTCAACTGGCGCGGCCGCGACGAAAGCGATGCGCGCTTCCTGCGCGCGGCCAGCCTGCGCGATCTCGCGCCACTGGCGCGACTGCATGGCCATGCCGCGTACTGCATCAACCGCGACATCGCCGCGCACGCCGAGCCGTCGGATTTGCCGGTCACGTTCCCGCATCACGCGATCGGCGATTTCAGCGATCTGGCCGCGCTGATGCTCGCGATGGATGCCGTGGTCACCACCTGCACCGCGCACATCCACCTGGCCGGCGCGCTGGGTGTGCCCGCGGTTCTGCTGCTGAGCCCGAAAGCCGATGCGCGCTGGGAAACCGGCTCGCGTACCGCGCTGTATCCGGGCATCCGGATCGTGCGCGCCGCGCATCCGGGCCAATGGGACGATGCTGTCGATCGCGCGCTGGCGCTCGTGCTCGGGGAATTCGGAAAAGACTGACGGGGTGCCTGGCGGGCGCCGCACGCCCGTGATCGGCCGGTCAGGCGCGGCGCGCGAGCGGACGCCAGGGCGGCCCACCGTCGCCGCCGTGCGTGGCAAACAGGCGGCCATGCCGGCGTCCGATCCGCGCGAGCCCGGCGAAACAGCGGAGCGCGGCACGGCTGGCCTGGCCGACGTGCCGAGCGAGGCTGCCGGATACACCGCGCGCAATTGCCGAATCGTCGCCGCAGGCGCCCGCAAACACGCCGGCATAGTAGTGCCGCGCCGCGAGTTCGCGGCCGTCGGCGTCGAGCGGCTTCATCCGGTGAATACGGTGCGCAACGGCCTTCAGGCCATCGAGATACGGTGCGACGTCGAACCGTGCATCGGTCGATTCGGCGCCGAGCTGCCACAGCATGTCTGCCAGTTCGGCGATCGCGACGAGTTCGCACGCATCGGCCGCCCGTGTGCCCGTTCCGTGCCCGGCTTTCGTCGTCGCCATACCCACGCCCCTTTCCGATCCTTCGTTGCCCTGTGTCGGCACGCCGCGCCCGCGCCACGGTGTCATGCGGCGGCCGGTGACCGCCATGTAAAGCGGATGCCCTGTGCCCAGGCGACACCGGAATCCAGGATGATCTGCCGGTCGATCTCGTTCTCCACGCCTTCGACGACGACGTGCCGCGCGCTTTCGTGCGCGAACGCGATCAGCCGGCGAAACTGGTAGCGCCCGATCGCGTTGCGCTTGATCAGCGACAGGACCGACCTGTCGAGCTTCACGATATCGGGGTTGCCGACCACCAGGTTGTTCAGTGCGCTGAAGCCGACGCCGAAGTCGTCGATCGCGACACGGCACCCAGTCTGGCGAAACCGGTTCACGAACGACCGGCCCGCGACGGGGTTCAGCGGCCCCGTCTCGGTAATCTCGACGACCAGCCGCGCAGCGACCGACGGCTCGCGCTCGAGCCGCCTGAAAATGGCCAGCCACGCGTCGTCCACCACCGCGCTCATCGCCGCGACGTTGCAGCCGTACACGGCCTTCGGATCGGCACGCAGCGCGTCGATCGTCCGGCCCACCACGAGCCGGTCGAACCAGCGCATCAGCCCGAGCGATTCGAGGCGCGGCAGGAACGCGAGCGGCGGCAACGCCTCGCGCGATCCCCAGCGCAGCCGCGCGAGGCATTCGTGATACAGCACGCCGCCCGACAGGTCGGCGCGGCAGACCGGCTCGCGCGCGAATCCGAGCCGGCTTTCGACGAAACTGCGTACCGACGCAAGGTCGGGGTGATCGTCATGCGCGCCGAACACGAGATCGATCTCGTCCCGATTCGCTACGCTATTCGCCTCAAGGCGAGGTTCGACCGCATTCATCCGGCGCTCCGGCAAATGTCGGACCGCCGACGACGGCCCGCGCTCTCGATTCATATGGCGCGAGCCGACCACGACACGCACCACCGCCTACCCGGCCCATCCTCTTGTTTCGATCTTTTCCGGGAGCGTACTTTTTATTTCGGTGCGCCGTCAAACCCGATATTGTCAACGATATTCAAACACGGAAAATACACCACGCGCACGCGTCGGCAACAGTGCGGCAGACTACACAAAATCGACTGCAAAGCACCAATCGATATCGTTTATTTTCTCTACCCGAACATCGTCCGGTGATTCAGATTACCGCAAGACTCGTTTCAAAAATCGGATGTTTGGAGTTTCGTATGATAAATATCCGTCGGCGATATCCTGACCGGACCCAACGCCGGGACTCGCCGCAACCGTCCGCACGTTGTGCCGCCATGGCTCGGCACGGCGCATTCGGTCTCCGCAGAATTCAATTTGATCGTTTGAAACGATATTGATAATACTTGAATATTAATCAGACCAGTCAGATACGATAATATCGAGTCGAATTACGCGACGACCACCGATTGAAAGATGTTTAACAATCTTTCTTACTTGTTAACCTCTAAAATAATTTCTGACGGACTTCCCTCGGAGCCGTCAAATTCGTGCCTTAAAAACCGTCGAATCTCCCCGGTTCGACGGTTTCTTTTTTAATGGCATCATTTCTTCAGACATTGCCCGCGGCCAATCCGGATGACGGCATGCGGCAACGCGTAACCTTAAGCTGCCGTCGCGCCGATCAGGTTCGCGAGCAGCGCATCGTATTCGGCGACGAGCGCGGGGTTCGCCGACGTATAGCGGCCGAGGATCTCGCGCTGGCGCCGCGTGTAGCCTTGCCAGTCTTCGTCGTGCGTGTGCAGCGCGTGCAACAGCGCTTCCGTGCCCTTCTGCACGTCGTTGTCCGGGTAGTAGTAGCCGAGATCAGGTGCGAGGCTCGCGTTGTGCACAAGCGGATAGCCCTGCCAGCACACATCGAAATAGAAGTAGTTGAGCGGGTTCGACCATTGATGCGACACCACGATGTCGGTCAGGTCGGCCAGGAACAGCGGCGTGTCGAAACGCCCGACGAAGCTCGCCTTGCCGGCGCGCACGATGTCCAGGTAGTTCATCAGCATCACGAACTCTGGGCTGTCATGCGCAAGCCGGTCGGCGTTAGTCACGTGCGTGAAGCAGATCGCATCGGGATCGCGGCGATACGCTTCGTCGATGATCAGCATCGGGTACACGCAGAACTTCACGACGTTGTGGTTCGGCTCCATCACCGTAAGCCGCTTGCCCGGCTCGCTGCGCGGGCGGTACTCGCCGTGCTCGGGCAGCGATGCCGCACGCGCGTCGAGGAACATCGGATCCCACACGAACGGCACGACGCGCCCCGGGCAGCGGCGCAGCGACTGCAGGAACGGCAGCGACGACGGCGCGATCTGCGGAATCGCCCACACCTCGTCGTAGCCGCGGTTGATGAACAGCGAATCCCACAACCGGCGGCCGAACAGCATCGATTCCATCGCGTTGATGTACTCGACGCCGCAGCAGTAGCTGACGATCTTCGCGCCGCGCGCCTTCAGGTAGGCCGTCTGCGCGGCGTCGATCTGGCCGCCGAGTTCGATCACCACGTCGAGCGCATCCTTCATGTCCGCGAACGCGCGCGTGTCGTACACGGTGCGATCCCACGGCAGCGCGTCGGTCAGCGGCACGTCGGTCGTGTTGACCAGCGTCACGTGGTAGCCATGCGGCGACGCCATCAGCAGCTTCGCGAGAAACAGCGCGTTCTGCTTGATGCCGTTGATCCACAGGCTTTCGTCGGGGGTGCGCAGTCCGATCGTGATACCGATGCGCAGGCCGTTCAGGACAGGAGACGTCATCGTCGGCGGGGTGGGAAGTTGAATGGACGCAGTGTAGCGCGGGGCAAGCGGCCGCGCGAGCAATCCGCCAGTCTAGCGGAACGCCGGCCGCCAGACTGTCATGCATGGTCATACGCGATGCCGACTGCCCGGGTTGGCGACCGGGCGCACCGCACGGGACGCCATGCGCGCCGCCAGCGCCAGACGCGACGAGGCCGGCGTCGCACCGCGAGGCGCCACGCCGGCCCGTGTGCTACGCACGCCCCGGTCAGCCTTCAGCCATCATCAGCAGCTGCGCGCCATCCGCGACCTGGTCGCCGACGCCATACAGCACTTCGGCGACGACGCCCGCACCCGGCGCGCCGATCGTGTGCTCCATCTTCATCGCTTCCATCACGATCAGCGGCGTGCCGGCCTCGACCTTCTGGCCCGGCTCGACCAGCACCGCGATCACCTTGCCGGGCATCGGCGCAGTGAGGCGGCCGCCGCCATGCTCGGCATCGCCCGCGTGCGCGAGCACGTTCCGCCATTCGAAGGTCTCCGCGACACCCTGCGTGAACACGTGAAAACTGTCGCCGTCGGCGTACACGCGGCCGCTGCTGCGCACGCCGTCGAGCGTCACGTCGAAGTCGAGCGGCGTTGCGCCGCGCGTCCACGCGAACGGCTGCGCGGCCGCGTCGCCGGTGGCGAGGCGCGTGCTGCCGCCGTCGTCCTCGTAGGTGACCGTCACGTCCGCTTCGCGTTCGGGCGCATGCCACTCGAGCGTGCGGCGATAGCCGCCGTTCAGCCGCCAGTCCGGCAGCGCACGCCACGGCGACGCGCCTTGCCGTGCGGCCGCGTCGCGTTCGCGCGCGAGCAGCGCCGCGCAGGCCAGCGCGAGCGTCGCGCGCGGCGGCCGTTGCGGCGCGAACAGCGCATCGTGATTGCGCTCGATCAGGCCCGTGTCGAGATCGGCGATCGCGAACGGCTCGCAGGTGACGATCCGCTGCAGGAACGCGGCGTTCGTGTGCAGGCCGACCACCTCGCACGCACGCAGCGCGCGCAGCATCCGGCCGAGCGCTTCCGCGCGGTCCGCGCCGTGCACGATCAGCTTCGCGATCATCGGATCGTAGAACGGCGTGATCGCGTCGCCCTCGCGCACGCCGCTGTCGATGCGCACTGACGCGCCGATCGCGAACTCGACGCCTTCCGGCAGCCGCAGGTGCTTCAGCGTGCCGGTGGACGGCAGGAAGCCGCGCGCCGGATTCTCCGCATAGAGACGCGCCTCGATCGCATGCCCGTGCACGCGCAGTTCGTCCTGCTGCAGCGGCAGCGGCTCGCCCGACGCGACGCGCAGTTGCCACTCGACGAGATCGAGCCCCGTGACCATCTCGGTGACCGGATGCTCGACCTGCAGGCGCGTGTTCATTTCCATGAAGTAGAACGCTTCGCCCGTCATGATGAATTCGACGGTGCCCGCGCCGACGTAATTCACCGCACGCGCGGCCGCGACCGCCGCCTCGCCCATCGCCTGGCGCACGTCTTCATGCAGCCCCGGCGCCGGCGCTTCCTCGAGCACCTTCTGGTGACGGCGCTGCACCGAGCAGTCGCGGTCGAACAGGTAGACGGTGTTGCCGTGCGTGTCGCCGAACACCTGCACCTCGACGTGACGCGGGCGCGTCAGGTATTTCTCGATCAGCACGCGATCGTTGCCGAAGCTGCTCGCGGCCTCGCGCTGGCACGACGCGAGCGCCGCCGGAAAGTCCTCGGAGCGCTCGACCACGCGCATGCCCTTGCCGCCGCCGCCCGCGCTCGCCTTGAGCAGCACCGGGTAGCCGATTGCGTCGGCTTCGCGATGCAGGTGGGCTGCATCCTGGTCGTCGCCGTGATAGCCGGGCACGAGCGGCACCGCGGCCGCGTGCATCAGCGCCTTCGCGGCGGCCTTCGAGCCCATCGCCGCGATCGCGTCGACCGGCGGCCCGATGAACGCGATGCCGGCCGCTTCGCACGCGTGCGCGAAATCCTCGTTCTCCGACAGGAAACCGTAACCCGGGTGGATGGCCTGCGCGCCGGTCGCGCGCGCGGCCTCGATGATGCGCTCGATGCGCAGGTAGCTGTCCGCGGCCGCCGAGCCGCCGATGTGCACGGCTTCGTCGCACGCTGCGACGTGCTTCGCGTTCGCGTCCGCGTCGGAATAGACGGCGACGCTCGCGATCCCGAGACGTTTGCACGTCGCGGCGACGCGGCAGGCGATTTCGCCGCGGTTGGCGATCAGAATCTTGTCGAACATGGCTTCGGTGTCGTCCGGAAAGTTAGGGGCACGCCGTCATTCACGCCACGAAGGCGTGCGTTTCTCGAGGAAGGACGCGATCCCTTCGCGCGCTTCAGCGCCGGCGCGGGTCCGCGCAATCCAGTCGGCGGTCTGCTCGATCAGCGTCGCGTCGAGCGGCCGGCCGGCCACGTCGGCGACGAGCCGCTTGCACGCACGCACCGCATCGGGGCCGTTCGCGACGAGCGTCGCGGCCAGCTTCGCGACCGTTTCGTCGAGCGCCTCGGCCGGCACGGCATCGTGAATGAAGCCGAGCGACGCGGCGCGCGCACTGTCGAACACTTCGGCCGTCGTGAAGTAGCGACGTGCCGCGCGCTCGCCCATCGCGCGCACGACGTACGGCGCGATCGTTGCCGGAATCAGCCCGAGCCGCGCTTCGGACAGGCAGAACTTCGCGCCTTCGGCGGCGATCGCGATGTCGGCCGCCGCGACGAGGCCCACGCCGCCCGCATACGCGTCGCCGTGCACGCGCGCGATCACCGGCTTCCCGCAGCGATGGATCGCCTCGAGCATCCGCGCGAGCTTGCGCGCATCGGCGCGATTCTCGTCGTCCGAGTAACCGGCCATCTTCTTCATCCAGTTCAGGTCCGCGCCTGCGCAGAACGCCGCGCCTTCCGCCGCGAGCACGACCGCGCGCACGCCGGCGTGCGCATCGAGCCACTCGAACGCGGTGGTGAGCTCGGCGATCGTCGTCTCGTTGAACGCGTTGCGCACGTCGGGCCGCGCGAGCGTGACGGTCGCCACGCGGTTTGCTTCGTTGACCTTGATGGTTTCGTATCGCATCGTCCGCCCCTCGCTCGTTACATCCGGAACACGCCGAAGCGCGTATCGTCGATCGGCGCGTTCATCGACGCGGCAAGGCCGAGGCCCAGCACGTCGCGCGTCTGCGCAGGGTCGATCACTCCGTCGTCCCACAGCCGCGCGCTCGCGTAATACGGATGCCCCTGGCGCTCGTACTGGTCGCGGATCGGCTGCTTGAACGCCTCTTCTTCGTCGCTCGACCACGAACCGCCCTTCGCCTCGATGCCGTCGCGGCGCACTGTCGCGAGCACCGACGCGGCCTGCTCGCCGCCCATCACCGAGATCCGCGCGTTCGGCCACATCCACAGGAAACGCGGGCCGAATGCGCGGCCGCACATCCCGTAGTTGCCCGCGCCGAACGAGCCGCCGATGATCACCGTGAACTTCGGCACCTTCGCGTTCGACACGGCCGTGACCATCTTCGCGCCATGGCGCGCGATGCCTTCGTTCTCGTATTTGCGGCCGACCATGAAACCCGTGATGTTCTGCAGGAACACGAGCGGAATCTTGCGCTGGCAGCACAGCTCGATGAAATGCGCGCCCTTCACGGCCGATTCGGAGAACAGGATGCCGTTGTTCGCGACGATCCCGACCGGATGGCCCCAGATGTGCGCGAAGCCCGTGACGAGCGTCGTGCCGAAGCGCGCCTTGAATTCGTCGAACTCCGAATCGTCGACGATGCGCGCGATCACCTCGCGCACGTCGAACGGCTTGCGCGTGTCGACCGGAATCACGCCGTACAGGCTCTTCGCGTCGTAGCGCGGCGGCTTCGGTTCGCGCACCGCCACCGGCGATGCGATCTTCGGCGCGAGATGATCGACGATGTTGCGCGCGATCGACAGCGCATGCGCGTCGTTCTGCGCGAGATGGTCGGCCACGCCCGACAGGCGCGTGTGCACGTCGCCGCCGCCGAGATCCTCCGCGCTCACTTCCTCGCCGGTCGCGGCCTTCACGAGCGGCGGGCCGCCGAGAAAAATCGTGCCCTGGTTCTTCACGATGATCGACTCGTCGCTCATCGCCGGCACGTACGCGCCGCCCGCCGTGCACGAGCCCATCACGACCGCGATCTGCGCGATTCCCGCGGCGGACATCGTTGCCTGGTTGAAGAAGATGCGGCCGAAGTGGTCGCGATCGGGAAACACGTCGTCCTGGTTCGGCAGGTTCGCGCCGCCCGAATCGACGAGGTACACGCACGGCAGCCGGTTTTCCGCGGCGATTTCCTGCGCGCGCACGTGCTTCTTGACCGTCATCGGGTAGTAGGTGCCGCCCTTGACCGTCGCGTCGTTGCATACGATCACGCACTCGCGGCCCGCGATCCGGCCGATCCCGGTGATCACGCCCGCGCCTGGCGCGTCGTCGTTGTACATGCCGTTCGCCGCGAGCTGCGACAGCTCGAGGAACGGCGCACCCGGATCGAGCAGCTGCGCGATACGGTCGCGCGGCAGCAGCTTGCCGCGCGACAGATGCTTGTCGCGCGCGGCCTGGCCGCCGCCTTGCGCGAGCTGTTCGATCTTCGCGCGCAGGTCGGCGACGACCGCCTCCAGCGCCGCGGCGTTCGCGCGGAATTCTTCCGAACGCGGGTTCAGTTTCGATTCGATGATCGGCATCGACGGGGCTCCGTTCGCGTATCGTGGGGCGTTACATCGTTTCCGCGAACAGCTCGCGGCCGATCAGCATGCGGCGGATCTCGCTCGTGCCGGCACCGATCTCGTACAGCTTCGCATCGCGCCACAGACGGCCGACCGGGTATTCGTTGATGTAACCGTTGCCGCCAAGGATCTGGATCGCCTCGCCGGCCATCCACGTCGCCTTCTCGGCCGTGTAGAGGATCACGCCCGCGCAATCCTTGCGCACCTGGCGGATGTGGTCGCTGCCCGCCGAGTCGAGATGGCGGCCGACCGCATACAGGTACGCGCGGCACGCCTGGAACGTGGTGTACATGTCGGCGACCTTGCCCTGGATCAGCTGGAATTCGCCGATCGACTGGCCGAACTGCTTGCGGTCGTGGATATACGGCACCACCGCGTCGAGACACGCGGCCATGATGCCCGTCGGGCCGCCCGACAGCACCGCGCGTTCGTAGTCGAGGCCGCTCATCAGCACCTTCACGCCGCCGTTGAGCTGACCGAGGATGTTCTCCTCCGGCACCTCGACGTCCTGGAACACGAGTTCGCCCGTGTGCGATCCGCGCATGCCGAGCTTGTCGAGCTTCTGCGCGACCGAGAAGCCCTTCATCCCCTTCTCGACGATGAACGCGGTGATGCCGCGCGGGCCGGCGTCGATGTCCGTCTTCGCGTAGACGACGAGCGTGTCGCAGTCGGGGCCGTTGGTGATCCACATCTTCGTGCCGTTGAGCACGTAGCGGTCGCCGCGCTTGTCCGCGCGCAGCTTCATGCTGACGACGTCGGAACCTGCGTTCGGCTCGCTCATCGCGAGCGCGCCGATGTGTTCGCCCGACACGAGCTTCGGCAGATATTTCTGCTTCTGCGCCTCGGTGCCGTTGCGGTGGATCTGGTTCACGCACAGGTTCGAGTGCGCGCCGTACGACAAGCCGATCGACGCCGAGGCGCGCGAGATCTCTTCCATCGCGACCATGTGCGCGGTGTAGCCCATGTTCGCGCCGCCGTATTCCTCGGCGACCGTCATGCCGAGCACGCCGAGATCGCCGAACTTCTTCCACAGATCCATCGGAAACTGGTCGGTGCGGTCGACTTCCGCCGCGCGCGGCGTGATTTCCTTGGCCGCGAACGTCGCGACGGCGTCGCGCAGCATCTCGATGTCTTCACCGAGCATGAATTGCACACCGGGCAGGTTGATCATGTCTCCTCCGTCTCCAGAAAGTGGGTCGCACGCGCCGATTTCTGAGTGTCGCTCAAATCGGATCAATGCGTCGATTCATTAAGCCAATGCAGCGTAAATTTTGCACAGTTTCGCGCCTCGTCCGGCTTGGCGTCAATAGTTTTTTGAGTGACACTCAGATATCATTGCAGCATGACAGCCGCTACCGCCGACACCATGACCGCCACCGCCAAAGCCGACCACCCCGAGCCGTCGCGCGCACCTGCCGGGCGCAAGTCCCAGCAGCGCGTGCAGGACATCCTGCGCGCCGGTCGTGAAGTGTTCGCCGAAAAGGGTTACGAGCATGCGACGGCCGCCGAGATCGCGCAGCGCGTCGGCGTATCGGAGGCGACGGTGTTCAGCTACTTCCGCGGCAAGCGCGAGCTGTGCGCGCGCGTGATTGCCGACTGGTATGACGAAATCATTGCCGCGTTCGAACTCGGGATGCCGCAGGAAGCGTCGGTGCAGCAGCAGTTCGCGTTCATCGTGCGCACGCACCTGCGGCTGATGCTGGTGAACGGCACCGGGCTGTGCGCGCTGGTGCTGTCGGAGGGGCGGGCGAAGCAGCATGCGTTGAGCGACGAGCTCACCGCGCTGCAGCGCCGCTACACGGCGCCGCTGATGGACGTACTGGCGCGCGGCCAGGCGGCCGGGCAGGTGCGCAGCGACATGCCGCTGAGCCTGCTGCGCTCGATGGTGTTCGGGCCGATCGAGCACGTGCTGTGGGATGCGATCCTCGGGCACCGCAAGCTCGATACGGAAACGACGGCCACCCAGCTCGTCGACATGCTTTGGGCCGCCGTGCAGCCGCCCGCGCCGGAACAAGCGGCGCTCGTGCGCTTCAGGAACGAAGTCGCGGAAGCGGTGCGGCGGCTGGAAGGGGAAGCGTCACGCCCATAATGCAGGCAGGCGGCGCGAAGCTGCTGCCGCCTTGCCGCATCTGCTCTTCCATCGCGCGGAAATCAGCCGCTACGACTCCTCGCCGACCCGCAGCGGCGCACGGCTCTGCTCGTTGTTCAAATGAACGAACTTGCGCAACAGGCGCATCAGTTCCCGCGAATCGTCCTCCCCCATGCCGTCGAACAGGCCGGCGCGCAGCTCCTGCACCGACGGAATCAGGTGCGTGAGCAGCTCGACACCCGCCGGCGTCAGCAGCAAGCGCCGCTGACGCCGCGGTAACACTTCGCGAACGATCAATCCTTTCGCTTCGAGCCGGACCGCGAGGTCCGCGGTCGTCGACGTGTCGAGCGCCACTCGCTGCGCGAGCGTCACCTGATCGAGCCCCGGACACTCGTAGAGCATCCGCAGGACCGCGTACTGCACCGGCGTCACGTCCCGGCCAAGCTTCTCGTAGAACATCGCAACCGCGATCTGGTGCGCGCGCCGGATCAGGTGCCCGGGTTCGTCGTACAGGTCGAGCGGGAAAGCGGGCGCGTCGGCGGGATTCGTTTTTTCCATGAATGAGTCGATGACATAGGCGGCGCACGCTGTTGCGTGCGCCGACGGCATGGCGCTGCGTCGCGCCATTTCCCGGGAAAACCAGTATACCGCTCGCCTTGCCCTGACCAACATCAATAAGTACACTGAATCTCATTCAGTACACGGAATGAAGAATTGCCGCGCACCGGCGGCACCGCCCTGAAGGAGACGAAGAACGTGTTTCTCAAGAACGCTTGGTATGTCGCGTGCACGCCCGATGAAATCGACGGCAAGCCCCTGGGGCGCAAGATCTGCAATGAGTCGATGGTGTTCTACCGCGCGGCGGACGGCCGGGTCGCCGCGCTCGAAGACTTCTGCCCGCACCGCGGCGCGCCGCTGTCGCTGGGATTCGTGCGCGACGGCGTGCTCGTGTGCGGCTATCACGGGCTCGAAATGGGCTGCAACGGCAAGACGGCCGGCATGCCGGGCCAGCGCGTCGGCGGCTTTCCGCCGATCCGCAGCTTTCCGGTGGTCGAGCGGTATGGATTCGTCTGGGTATGGCCCGGCGATGCGTCCGCAGCCGATCCCGACAATCTGCCCGCGCTTCAGTGGGCCGAAGATCCTGCCTGGGCATACGGCGGCGGCCTGTATCACATCCGTTGCGACTACCGGCTGATGATCGACAACCTGATGGACCTCACGCACGAGACCTACGTGCATGCGACGAGCATCGGCCAGAAGGAAATCGACGAAGCGCCGCCGAAGACGACCGCCAACGGCGACGAAGTCGTCACGAGCCGCTTCATGGAGAACGTGATGCCGCCGCCGTTCTGGCGGATGGCGCTGCGCGGCAACGGGCTGGCCGATGACGTGGCGGTCGACCGCTGGCAGATCTGCCGCTTCACGCCGCCGAGCCACGTGATGATCGAAGTGGGCGTCGCGCACGCAGGCCACGGAGGCTACGACGCGCCGGCCGAGCTGAAGGCGTCGTCGATCGTGGTCGACTTCATCACGCCGGAGACGGACACGTCGATCTGGTATTTCTGGGGGATGGCGCGCAACTTCCGGCCCGACGATCACGCGTTGACCACCGAGATCCGCGACGGCCAGGGCAAGATCTTCGCCGAGGATCTCGAGATGCTCGAGCGCCAGCAGCTCAACCTCGAGCAGTGGCCGGACCGCAAGCTGCTCAAGCTCAACATCGACGCCGGCGGCGTGCTGTCGCGCAGGGTGATCGAGCGGCTGCTCGCCGACGAAAGCGCATCGAGTCCGCAGCGGCCCGTGATTCCGGTCGCGCAGATCAAGGAGGCGTCATGAGCGCCGCGACGCTGACGGTCCGGGTGGCCCGCAAGTGGCAGGAAGCGCGCGACATCTGCGGTTTCGAATTCGTCAGCGATGACGGGTCGCCCTTGCCGCGCTTCGACGCCGGCGCGCATATCGACGTGTATTTGCCGGGCGGGCTCGTGCGCCAGTACTCGCTGTGCAACCACCCCGAACCCGGCGATCGATACCAGATCGCGGTGCTGCGCGATGCCGAGGGCCGCGGCGGGTCGCGCGCGATTCACGATGACGTCCGGCAAGGCGATACCGTACGGATCGGCATGCCGCGCAATCAATTTCCGCTCGCGCCCGACGCGCCGCACCACCTGTTGCTCGCGGGCGGGATCGGCGTCACGCCGATTCTCTGCATGGCGGAACGGCTGTTCTCGTCCGGCACGCCCTTCGACATGCACTACTGCGCGCGTTCGACCGATCGCATGGCCTTTGTCGAGCGGATCAAAGCAGCCGGGTTCCGCGCCCGCTTCCACGTCGACGACGGCGACCCCGCGCAACGCCTCGACCTGCCCGCCGTACTCGCCGCAGCGCCTGACGGCACGCACCTGTACGTATGCGGCCCGCGCGGCTTCATGGACGCGGTGCTGAACGCCGCGCGCGAGCACAACTGGGCCGACGAGCGGCTGCATTACGAGTTCTTCGGCGGCGCGGTTGCGTCGTCCGGCGCGGATCGCGCGTTCCAGGTCCGCATCGCGAGCAGCGGCAAGGTGATCGACGTGCCGGCCGAATGCACGGTCATCGCCGCGCTGGCAGCCAACGGCGTCGATGTGCTCACGTCGTGCGAGCAAGGCGTCTGCGGCACCTGCGTGACGCGTGTGCTCGAAGGTGAGCCCGATCATCGCGATTCTTATCTGACGGAAGCGGAACAAGCGGCCGGCGACCAGTTCATGCCGTGCTGCTCGCGATCGCGAAGCGATCTGCTGGTACTCGACCTGTAGACGGACCGCCCGACACGCGGCGGCCAATCACAATACTGGAGACGATCAATGGAGCAACCTGCCCGGCCCCCCATCAACACAACTCGATTCCCGGTCGACCGATGGTGGGTCGCCGCGCTGTCGTCCGAACTGACGGACAAACCCGTCGCACGCACGCTGCTCGGCCGCCCGGTCGTGCTGTTCCGGTTGCCGTCCGGGGAAGTCGGTGCGCTGGAAGATCGCTGCTGCCACAAGTCGCTGCCGCTGTCGTGCGGCTCGCTCGAAGCGCGCGGCCTGCGCTGCGGCTATCACGGCCTGCTGTTCGACCGCGACGGCACCTGCGTGGAGATTCCCGGGCAGGACCGGATTCCGGCAAAGGCGTGTGTGTCGTCGTATCCGGCGCGGGAACAGGACGCGATCGTATGGATCTGGATCGGCGCCGATGCGCACGCCCAACCAACCTGCGCGCCGCCGCGCTATGCGTTCCACACGGATCCGCAATACCGGTTCGGCGGCGGCAACTACCATTACGACGCACCGTATCAGCTGATTCACGACAACCTGATGGATCTGAGCCACCTCGGCTATGTCCACCTGAAAACGATCGGCGGCAACGCGCCGCTGCACATGGGTGCGGAAACCTGCGTCAGCAGCGACGGCGATACGGTGACGCTGGTCCGCCGGATGCCGGACTCCGACCCGCCGCCGACCTACACGGCCGCATGGCCGTTCGCGGGCCGGGTCGATCGCTGGCAGGAAATCGAATTCCACGTGTCGCATATCCGGATCTGGACCGGCGCGATGGACGCCGGCACCGGCGACCTGCTCGATCCCGCGCGCGGTGGCTTTCACATGCGCGGCTTCCACGGCATCACGCCAGAGACGGACACCACGACGCACTATTTCTGGACCGTCGCGACCAATCCGCAATACGACGTCGAACGCGTCGCGCAAACGGTCATCGAGCAATCCGCGGCGACGTTCGATGAAGACAAGACCGTGATCGAAGCGCAATACCGGAATCAGCTTCGGTTTCCGGACAGCCACCAGATCGACATTCACGTCGACGCGGGCCCCAATCGCGCGCGGCGCGTGATCCAGCGGCTGCTGCAACAACCCGAACCCGCGTAACCGTCGCGCCGGCGCGACGGTTACGCGAACGACGCCTGACGGTCGCGACAGGCATTCATCGCGGTTGGCAGACAGCACACGCATTCGCGTTCGCCCCGCTCGCCAAAACCGGCTTCGATTTTTTCCAATTCGATTAGTCGTACTATTTTTATGAAGGGTCTTTGACGTGAGTGCAAATATCCGCAATACGATCGACGCATCACCGATGAGCACGTTCCAGACGATGGCGGTCACGGCCTGCGTCGTGCTGAACATGCTCGATGGCTTCGACGTGCTGGCCATCGCGTTTGCCGCGCCGCACCTGGCCGCCGAGTGGAAACTGAGCGGCAAGGAAATCGGCCTGCTGCTGAGCGCGGGGCTCGCCGGCATGGGGATCGGCTCGGTGCTGATCGCGCCGCTGGCCGATCGCATCGGCCGCCGCCGCATCATCCTGTTCTGCCTCGCCGTCATCTCGACCGGGATGCTCGCCTGCGCGGCCACGCACAGCACGCTGCAACTCGCGATCGCACGTGCGTACACGGGGCTCGGCATCGGCGGCATGCTGGCGAGCCTGACCGTCATCAGCGGCGAATACGCATCGAACAAATGGCGCAGCGCCGCGATCGGCATGCAGTCGACCGGTTACGCGATCGGCGCCACCGCCGGCGGGGTCATCGCCGGCTACCTGCTGTCGACGTGGGGATGGCGCAGCGTGTTCGCGTTCGGCGGCATCCTGACCTTGACGGCGATCCCGATGGTGCTCGCACTGCTGCCGGAATCGCTCGACTTCCTGCTGGCACGGCGTCCGGACGACGCGCTGCAGAAAATCAACCGCATCCTCGCGAGAATGAAGCGCGCGCCGATCGACGCACTGCCGGCCGTGACCGCGTCCATCGACACGACGAACCCCGCGTCGAGCTGGACGGCCGTGCTGCGCGCGCCGCTCACGCGCCGCACGATCGCGCTGTGGATCGCGTTCTTTCTCGTGATGGGCAGCTTTTATTTCGTCGTCAGCTGGACGCCGAAGCTGCTGGTCCAGGCCGGGCTGTCGGCATCGCAGGGCGTGACCGGTGGCGTGCTGCTCAACCTCGGCGGCATCGCGGGCGCGTCGCTCTTCAGCTTGCTGTCCACCCGGTTCGGCCTGCGCAACCTGCTGGGCGCGACGCTGTTGCTGGGCGGCGCGCTGATGGTCGTGTTCGGCATGAACACCGGCTCGCTCGGCATCGGGATGACCGTCGCGATCTTCCTCGGCGCCGTGATCAATGCGTGCGTGGCCGGCATGTATGCGTTGTCGCCGACGCCCTATCCCGCCGAGATCCGTACGACCGGCATCGGTCTCGCGGTCGGCATCGGCCGACTCGGCGCGATCCTGTCGCCGATGACGGTCGGCGCGCTGCTGGACGACGGCTGGTCCGTGCCCCATCTCTATCTCGCGTTCCTCGTGCCGATGGCCGGCGCGGCGATCGCCGTCGCCGTGGCGGGCGGGCGCGCCGCGGCACCGCACCGGCAGCGCGACCCGGCGATCTCGTAACGCGCGACGCCCGCAGTCCTGCCGATACCCGTCGGCATTCCCGGCATGCCCCGGGCCTGAAAAATCGATAAGTATATCTACATACTGTTTGGAGACAGCCATGAAAACGAAACTGGGCGTCGTATTCGCGACGGCGATGGCGCTGGCCGGACCGGCCTGTGCGCAAAGCAGCGTCACGCTGTACGGGATCATCGATACCGGCGTGTCCTACTACAACAATGCGGCACACGGCGGGACGTTCACCGGGATGCCGACGCTGACCGGCGAAGTGCCGTCACGCTGGGGCCTGCGAGGCACCGAGGATCTCGGCGGCGGCTACCAGGCGTTCTTCGTACTCGAAAACGGCTTCCAGCCCGGCACCGGTGCGCTGAACTACGGCGGGCGTCTGTTCGGGCGGCAGGCGAACGTGGGCGTGAACAGTCCCTTCGGCGCGCTGACCCTCGGCCGCCAGATGAACATGTCGATGATCGTGCTGACCAATGCCGACGTGATCGGCCCGTCGATTCATTCGATGGCGGATTTCGACTCGTATCTGCCGAACGCCCGCAGCGACAATGCGATCGGCTACAAGGGCACGTTCCACGGCGTGACGCTCGGCGCGACCTACAGCTTCGGCCGCGACGCGGCCGGGCCGGCGGGACCGTCCGCGACGGGCTGCGGGGGACAGGTGCCCGGCGACATCGTAGCCTGCCGCCAATACACGGCGATGCTCGCCTATGACGCGAGCAATTTCGGGGTCGCCGCATCGCACGACGTGATGCGCGGCGGCGGCGGCGCGCTCGCGCCGCTGAACAATCCGGCGTACACCGACACGCGCGACATCGTCGCCGGCTACGTGAAGATCGGCCCCGCGAAACTCGGCGCCGGCTGGATCCGCCGCAACCTCGCGGCGGCCGCACACCTGCAGGCCGACATCGTGTTCGCCGGCGGTACGTATTACGCGACACCCTACCTCGCGCTCGACCTGCAAGGCGTGCGCTACCTGCAACGCCGCGAAAACGGCGAAGGCGGCACGAACGCCACGCTCTTCGTCGGCCGGGCGAACTATTTCCTGTCGAAGCGGACGACCGTCTATACGTCGGTGGGCTATATGTTCAACAGCACGCTGGCCGCGAACGCGGTCGCCGCCGGCGGGACGGTCGGCACCGGGATGAATCAGCTCGGTGTGATGGCCGGCATCCAGCAGAAGTTCTGATCGCCGGACATCGCCCGTCGATCAATCGGCGAGCCGGCAATGCGAAAGCTTCAATCCGGGCAGCACCGGCGCGTCGATATAGCCTTCGTTCTCGCAACTGAAGCGGAAATTCGCGGACGCCGTGAACGGCTTGATCTCGCCGCCGGGGAATTTCGGTTTCAGCGCGGCCTGGTCGGCCACGTCGAAATGCGTATCGAACTGTTCCCCGTCGGTCGTCAACGCACCGAAGTACGTGCCGCCCGGGTCGCTGCCCATCCGGATCACGGCGCCGACGAACGCGAGGCGCTTGCCGTCGTATTTCGTCTTCGCGGCGGCCATGTCCTGCGTATAGGCCTCGATCACGGTGCCGTAGTGCGCGTCGATCGCGGGCTCGGCGGCCGGCGCGGCGCAGGCGGCCTGGTACACGCCCGCCAGCAGCGCGCATGCGGCCAACGCGGCCGTCATGAACGGCGCGGGAATCTTTTTCATGGGTGGTCTCCCGTCAAGCGTAGTGGTTGAAGTCGTTGACCGAGGCGCGGCGCCGGCTGCCCGGCGCCACCCCGGACGATCGTGCCGCCGTTGCTTTATTCGTTCGAATCGCGGAACGCGGCTGCGGTCACTTCACCACCCGCATGGTCGACGGCGGTGCAAAACATCGCGCTGCACGCGACGTGACAGGAAGATGGCATGGTGCGGCCCCCGGCTCTCATTGAATTTCACTGCGTCTGATTTTGGCCGCTACGGTAGCAGACGGCCGAAGGCCCGGCAATCGCGATGCACGGTCCATATCGGCCTTGTTACAATTGCAAACGATTCTCATTACGTATATCATGCGCGTCCTGCCTCGGCGAATCAGTGAAGCGCCGCGGCCCGCGCCTTCATCCTTAGCACTCCGTCCATTCATCGATTCATGCCATCCCGTCGACCGCCCCGCCGCGCGCGGACCTTGCGTCCGTGGCGCGCGAGCCTGCCTGCCCTGATCACCCTTTGCGTCGCAAGCGGCGCGCATGCGGATGCCGAACCTGTCGCCACGGCCTCGCCGGCCGCGCCCTCGGGCTCGTCGACGCCCGCGCCGCCCGAACGCGAACTGCCGACGATCAGCGTCAGCGCATCGGCGGCCACTGATCCGACCGTCGGCTACCAGCCGCGCACCAGCAGCGTCGCCGGCGGCGACGATCGTCCGCTCAAGGAGATTCCGCAATCAGTTGCCGTGGTCAGCAGCAGCGTGATGCAGGACCAGCAGGCGCGTTCGCTCGACGACGTGCTCGGCAACATCAGCGGCGTGACGCAGACCAACACGCTCGGCGGCACGCGCGACGCGTTCATCAAGCGCGGCTTCGGCTCGAACAACGACGGTTCCGTGCTCGTCGACGGCGTGCGCACGCCGGTGCTGCACAGCTACCTCGCGACGATCGACCGCGTCGAAGTGCTGAAGGGCCCCGCTTCGCTGCTGTACGGGATGCAGGACCCGGGCGGCGTGATCAACCTCGTCACGCGCAAGCCGGAAGAAACATTCGCCGGCTCGATCTCGGCCTCGCGCACGAGCCACGGCGGCAGCGGCGCGCAGTTCGACCTGACCGGCCCGCTCGGCAAGCCGGGCCAGGTCGCGGGCGGCACGCTCGCGTTCCGGCTCACCGGCGAATACGACACGAGCCGCTACTGGCGCAGCTTCGGCCGCCAACGCGATGCGCTGATCGCGCCCGCGCTGTCGTGGCACGACGCGAACACGTCGATCGACGTCAGCTACCAGTACGTCGACTACACGACGCCGTTCGATCGCGGCACCGTGCTCGTGAACGGCCGCCCCGACGATACACTGCGCTATCGCCGCTACGAGGAAGCGTGGGCGCAAAGCAGCGGGATCCAGGAAACGCTGCGCGCGCGCATCGAGCACCGCTTCTCCGACGCATGGCGCGTGCGCGCGACCTACGGCTGGGGCCGCGACCGCTACGATCAATACATCACCCGCGCGACCGCCTTCAACAGCACGACCGGCGCGCTATCGCGCACGTCCGACGCCAACCTCGGACGCAACGACTCCGACCAGATCGCGACGCTCGGCCTGCTCGGCAACCTGACGCTCGCGGGAATGAACCACGCGCTCTACATTGGAGGCGAATACGAGCGGCAGCGCAGCTTCCGCGGCGACACGATCCGCGGCACCGCGACCAGGGGCTTCGATCTCTACGATCCCGTCTACGGCCTGCTCGCGCCCGGCGGCACGGTAAGCACGAAGCAGAGCGATTCGCTTTCGAAGGTCCACACGTACTCGATGATCGTGCAGGACTCCGTGAAGATCACCGACCGGCTCACCGCGGTCGGCGGGTTGCGCTGGGAGGACTGGCAGCAGGAATCGGGAATGGGGCGGCCGTTCGTGTTCGCCGACCGCTCGCACGGCAACGTGTGGCTGCCGCAGTTCGGGCTCGCCTATGCGCTCACGCCGTCGCTGACCGCGTATGCGAACGTGAGCCGCTCGTTCAAGCCGAACGTCGCGTCGAACGTGGCTGCGCCGCTCGCGCCGGAATTCGGCCGCGTGCTGGAAGCCGGCCTGAAGTTCAACCTGAAGCCCGGCATCACCGGCACGCTCGCGGCCTATCAGATCGACAAACGCAACGTCGCGGTCACGGTCGGCGACATCACGTCGACCATCGGCACCGCGCGCTCGCGCGGGATCGAACTCGACGTCGCGGGGCAGCTCACGCGCCATCTGAGTCTGATCGGCAGCTACGCGTACACGAACGCGAACGACCGCGACAGCAACACGCCGCTCGTCAACGTCGCGCGCCACATGGGCAGCCTGTTCGCGGTGTACGACACGGCGATCGCGAACCTGCCCGGACGCTGGCGCTTCGGCGGCGGCGCGCGGCTCGTCGGCGCACGGCCCGGCGACACCGCGAACAGCTTCACGCTGCCCGGCTACGTGACCGTCGATGCTTTCGCGGCCTATGAAACGACGATCGGCAAGTTCCCGACACGCATCCAGCTCAACGTGAAGAACCTGCTCGACAAGACCTACTATCCGTCGAGCAACAGCAATCTGATCGTCGCGGTCGGCGAGCCGCGGCTCGTCACGCTGACGACGACGGTGTCGTTCTGAGGTTCTGATGTCCTGATGTGTGCGTGGGCTGGCAGGCAAACAGCGGCCCACGCTCAAAATTGCAACCATCGGGTATGCGCTGAAATGAATTTTGTACAGTTAGCCGCCCATCTAAACGGCTTTTCAGATCGATCCTATATTCAAATCGCGAG
>NZ_QTQA01000049.1:0-25739 GCF_003853825.1 Burkholderia sp. Bp9012
AGACCCGTGGACAACGAGCTGATGCCGGTCGAGGTCGACGTGGACAGCGACGAGATCGAGCTAGTTGCCGACGAGAGGCCGGTCGACGTGGAGGTCGAGAGCGAAGCCACCGAGCTGTCGGTCGAGCTCAGACCCGTGGACAGCGAGCTGATGCCGGTCGAGGTCGACGTGGACAGCGACGAGATCGAGCTGGTTGCCGACGACAGGCCGGTCGACGTGGAGGTCGACAGCGATGCCACCGAGCTGTCGGTCGAGCTGAGGCCCGTGGACAACGAGCTGATGCCGGTCGAGGTCGACGTGGACAGCGAGCTGATCGAGCTGGTTGCCGACGACAGGCCGGTCGACGTGGAAGTCGACAGCGAAGCCACCGAACTATCGGTCGAGCTGAGGCCCGTGGACAACGAGCTGATGCCGGTCGACGTCGACGTGGACAGCGAGCTGATGGAGCTGGTTGCCGACGACAGACCGGTCGACGTGGAAGTCGACAGCGATGCCACCGAGCTATCGGTCGAGCTAAGCCCCGTCGACAACGAAGTGATGCCGGTCGACAGCGACGAGATCGCGCTGCTGGACGACGACACCGTCGTCGACAGCGAATCCACGATGGAATTGGTCGCGAAGAGTTGGGAGCCGTTGATCGCGTCCGTGCTGGTCGCCGTGATTTGGCCTGCCGCGACATTGGTGATTTGGCGCGTGGTGCCCGTGCTCGCATTGCCGACGCTCACCACGCTGCTCGGATTGCCGCCCGCGAACGTGGTGGTCACGCCGCCGACGGTACCCGTCGGCGTCGCGTTGGGCGCTCCAGTGACGGAGCCGCTGCCGAGTGCGACGTCGCCGGCGTTGTTGGCGATGGCATTCGGGCCGATCGCGACCGAATCGGTGCCGAGCGCCTGGCTGTCGGCTGCTGTCGAATTCGCGTGGAAGTACTTGATGCCCTGGTTGTTGATGCTGTCGATCGCCGAGCCGACGCTGTTGGCGGTCGACGTCGTGCCGTTCGCGTTGTACGTCGTGTACGACGGAGCGGAAACCGTGCCGGTTGCCGGGTTGTAGCTCGCGCCGCCGCCGAGGGCTGCGGCGGTGCTGCTGCCCAGATTGTCGGTCTTGGTCGTGACGGTGCTGAGGCCCGTGGACAGCGAGTTGATGCCGGTCGAAGTCGAGGTGGAGAGCGAGCTGATCGAGCTATTAGCCGACGAGAGGCCGGTCGACGTGGACGACGACAGCGACGTAACCGAGCTGTTGGTCGAGCTCAGGCCCGTGGACAGCGAGTTGATGCCCGTCGAGGTCGAGGTGGAGAGCGACGAGATCGAGCTGGTTGCCGACGAGAGACCCGTCGACGTGGAGGTCGACAGCGACGCCACCGAACTGTTGGTCGAGCTGAGGCCCGTGGACAACGAGTTGATGCCCGTCGAGGTCGACGTGGACAGCGAGCTGATCGAGCTATTTGCCGACGAGAGGCCGGTCGACGTGGACGACGACAGCGACGTAACCGAGCTGTTGGTCGAGCTCAGGCCCGTGGACAGCGAGTTGATGCCGGTCGAAGTCGACGTGGACAGCGAGCTGATCGAGCTATTAGCCGAGGAGAGGCCGGTCGACGCCGACGTCGACAAGCTGCTGATGGCGCTCGTCGTCGTGCTCATCCCGGTGCTGAGTTGGGCCACGGTGACCGCGTCCTGCGGTGCCGAGCCGTCGGCGACGTTCGTGATGCGACGCAGGGCCGTCGAGCTGCCGACCGACACTTCCGACGTCGGCGCGGCGCTGCCCGTCAGATAGCCCGTTCCCGTCGGCGCTGCCGCGCCGGTCACGCTGCCTGCACCGATCGCGACGCTGGATGCGTAGTTGGCCGTGCCGCCGAGCGCGATCGCGTTGGTGCCCGTCGCCGTTGCGCCGTTGCCGATGGCGGATGCGCCGGAGCCGGCTGCGGTGGCACCCGAACCGAGCGCGGTGCCGTTGGTACCGACTGACGTGACGGTCGCATTCGAACCGATTGCGATGCCTGACGTCGTCGCCGAGTTGACGTTCGAAAACCGGCCCAGCGCGATCGAGTTGGTGCCTGCCGCCACCGCACCGCCCGTGCCCGTGCTGTTGCCGCCACCGATCGCGATCGAGCTCGAGCCCGATGCGGTCGAGTCGTTGCCGACGGCGGTCGCGCCCGTGTTGAGCGCCTTCGCGCCGGAGCCGATGCCGATCGCGCTTGAGCCGGACGCCGTCGTGGCCTGGCCGAATGCCTGCGAATAGCTGCCGGACGCCGTCGCATTCGCACCGATCGCAATCGAGGTCGCGCCGCTGGCCGTTGTCTGGCTGCCCCCGTTACCGCCGATGGCAATTGCCTGGGCGCCCGTCGACGTGCCGCCGCCGGCGAAATACTGCGCGTGCGCAACGTTGCCGGCGGCCGCTCCCGCGACGAGCGCGACGGTTGCCACGACCTTTACGACGGCGGACTTGTTCGGCTTGCCCCGTGCCGAATCGTGTTCGGATGCTGCGACCCAGGCGCCAAGAGCTTCGTTCCAGATCGAGCGGTATGTGCGGTTCATGTCCTACTACCTCCAAATAAGCACGCCACACACCGGTCTCTTTCGTTAGATGAATTTGCCGTGCGCTCGCGCGAATCTCAAAATTGATGGGCGGAGTTTATTTGAGGAGGTATTTTGAGATTGACAAACAGTGAAAAATGAAGCGCTTTGAAAGTTAAAAAATGGTTAATGCATCGCGTTTTGATACATCCGAGTGTAAGAAAGTTGAAAATGCGTGGAATGTTGAGTGAAGGGTACCTCCTGGTTCGGTGGTTTGTGTAAAAAATCCATATAAATCAAATGGATACGTGATTTGTGTGTGTCATGTTACATATCGCAAGACACAAAAGGTAAGATGAATTAAACGACAAACGTTTGCGGCAAACGTTTGCCTTTCGGGGTTGTAATAATTGATGGGGTGCTAGCTCGAATGGATTCGACAGTCTTGTTAATTTGTTAATTTGAGATTTGGGTGGAGTTTCAAATTGCATTTACGGAGTTTTCTAGGAAATCAAAAAAACATGAAGAAAGGATTGTCTGGCTATGCTGGTTTGCGCATTTCGCCGGACGCATTCGCCCGTGGGGCGGGCCTTCCCCGGCGGCCGGCTCCACGAAGTTGTAAAAAAATGCTACAGAGGCATTGACTCAGCCATTGGGATTCCCGAGTGGAATCTGCCCTATTGACGTATTTCGTGTGATGGGTTCGGAGGCGAATTGGACGACGTGCCGGATCGTCCACGACGACGGTCGGAGACCGCGGGTTGAGGGCAACGGGAGCAGCGAGCAGGAAACGTCAGATTTGAGCCACGGTGACTCGAACTTGCTGGCGAGGGCGGACATGCTGCGGGAGGAAAGACGACGTGCAAGCGCGTCGGATCAGCACTGTCGGGCGGAGGGGGGTGTTGGCTGGCGTGACGTCGCGCCAGCCAACGCGGGATGCGAACCGGAGGGGGCTCGTTTTCGTCCGACAGTGTGTGCCGCCGTGCCGATGGCGGTCGCGGCCGCACGTCGCGGTTGTGCTACCCGGTCCGGGCGATGCAGTAAATCGCCCCGGACAAGGTGACGCCGGAAACCTGCCGCCGCAGCCTTATTTCCTCAGGAATCGCAGCGCGAGGCGCGCCATGCGCGGCACGAACATCGGGCGTAGCAGCCGTTTGTCGTACCCGGCCATCCGCCGGTCGTTCTCGCTGAGGCACAGTTCGATCAGTTCGCGCGGGTTGAGCGCATCGCCGATGTCGGCGGTGCTCGTCGCCGGGAAGTTCGCGTCGTGCGCGACGCCGTCCGCATCGATCCCGCGCGCGATGCCGATGCGTTCCCGGATCAGGAACGCCCACACGGCCGCAACCCGTGCGAAGAACCACGGCCGGCGCCACCACGGCAAACTCCGCCAGTACCACGCATACCAGTTCACGAAGAACAGGATGTGCCGGCCTTCCTCCTGGATCACGGGTTCGAAGGTGTCGACGAGTTCGGGCGGGAAAAAGCCGGAGCGCTGCGCCGAGCGGAACAGGCCGAACGCGAAGAAGCTGTCGATGCACTCGCTGAAGCCGGTCACCATCCACGACCACTCGGGGTCGTTCGGTGCCGGATAGGGCGGCTCGGGGGCGAGCTCGATGCCGTATGCCTGCACCAGCTTCGACAGCACGACCTTGTGCCGTGCCTCCTCGGCGCCGTCCATCTCGAGCGCCTGGCGCAACAGCGGATCGCCGACGGTCGCCGCGAAGGTGGCGACGCGGATCGACGCGCGGCCTTCGGTCTGCACGGCGATGTCCCAGATTGGCAGCGACGTGAGCCGCTTGAGTTCGTCGGGCTTGAGCGGTGGCCAGTCGATGACGGCCGGTTTGTACGGGTTGTGCGTATCGAGCAGCATGCGGCAGAACATCTGCCTGTGCGCATCGGAACCGATCCTGACCGGACCCTGGTGCTTGAAGGTCCAGTTGCGCATGGCGTGATCTGCCGCTGCATGGTCTTTCAGCAGCGTGTCGGACATGGCTGTTGTTATGCGATTACGAGTCGAAAGATTTTTGCATAGCTTTCGTAATCGCGTATTTTCGAGCCGCCCCGCGCTGCGCTCAGGCCTGCGTGTCGACCCAGAGGCGCCCCCAGCGCGACGCGTACGCCAGCGCGTGTTCCTCTTCGAAGAAGAAATCGATCGCGTCGAACGACACGGCGCGCGGCGACGGACCGCCGCTTGCCTTCTCGATCGTCAGGTTCGCGGCGAACAGCCCGTTCGGCAGCCGGGCGGCAGCGGGGGCGACTTCGTAGCCCTTGTAGCGGATCGTGCGGTTCATGGCGTGCGCATGGAAGGTTCGGGCTTTCAGCGTACGAAAACGCGCGGCACGCGTGAACCAATCTTTCGGCCAATGCAAATCACGTGGCGGGCCGGATCGTTATCGGCGCGGCGAGCCGGCATGAAGCATGGGGGACGACGTCGCGATGCGCGCCGGACGGCCGGACACGCGCGCCCGCGCGCGGCGAACGTCGTCGGCCGGGCGCGGGCGGCGGGGAGGCTGGGGTTACTGGTTGGCGATCTTCAGCACGGGGGCGAGCGCGTCGACCGACGCGGCATGCGCGGCCGCGCGATGCGACGCGAACGCGAGCGCGAATTCGGCTGCTTGCGAGCCGACGGTTTCGAGCTGCGCGACGACCTTCGGATCCGAGCAACTGTCGGCGCTGTCGAAGCGCGTTTCGAGCGTGTTCACGGTGGCGCCGAACGGGGTCGGCCAGCCTCGCAGCGCGTGGACGATTGAACGCAGCGACGTCAGCACGGTGCCGGCGGCCTGCCAGCCGTAGGCCGTGACGATCAGGCCGACGGCGCGGCCGTCGAGGTACGGGCGCTCGTCGGCGCGCAGTTCCTCGAGCGTGTCGAGCGCGTTCTTCACGAGGCCGGACACGCCGCCGTGATAGCCGGGCGTCGCGATGATGATCGCGTCGGCTTCGCGCACGGTGTCGATCAGCTCTCGCTGCGCGTCGGTCAGCGTCTTGTGTTCGGGGGCGTAGTGCGGCAGCGTATGCAGGAACGGGCCGTCGAACAGTCGCGTGCGTGCGCCGGCGGCCTGCGCGCCGCGCAGCGCGAACGACAGCGCGCGCTCGGTCGACGACGCGGCTCGGGTGGTTCCGCCGATGCCGACCACGAACGGGCGGCGGTGTTGATCGAATGCAGTCAAGGGGCGCTCCTAGGGGATGGCTTGCCCGGCTAAGCACAGGCTTAAAACCAGATGGTAACGACCCCGCCGCCACTCTGAAAACGACTTTTCGTTCTATCGATATGCCATGCACGCGGGGCGAACGTCCGCGCGGCGACGCAGATGGATAGCAGAAATGCTTGGTTGGGACGGCGTGCCGCGTTCGATAAGATGGGCCCGTCTCCTCCATGATGTCTCTACTGACATGGGTTGGCCCCGCCGCGCGGATGCAGGCGGGGCTTTTTTTCGTCCGGCGCCGGAAAGGGGGTGCGATGCGCGGGCGTTTTGCGACGTTACGCGAACACCGGCCGGAAGAAGCTGCGCTCGTAGCTGACGATGCAGCGCGTTTCCTCTGCATACCGGAACGCGGCCTGGCAGGCGGGATCGGTTTTCGAGCGCTCACGGTAGCGTTCGTATTCGGCGAGGCTCGGGAACGAGAACATCGCGAGCGCGATGTTGCTGGCACCTTCGGAAGGCAGGAAGTAGCCGTGATGCGTGCCGCCGAATTGCTCGACGAGCGGAATCCACATCTTGCCGTAGGTTTCGAACTGCTCGAGTTTGTACGGATCGATGACGTAGCGAAGGAAGCAGGTGACCATGGGCGCTCGCGGTGCTGTTGAGGATCAGCGAGTCTGGATCGCGTCACCGGGCGTGTCAACGACGAGCCGGCCGCGCTCGCGCCCGCTTCGTGCATCGCGGGCAAGGTTTCGCGCGTGCCGACTTGCATCGACGCCGACGTGCGCGTCACGGACTGCTTGCGGGCGCAACGATCGGTGAGTGCAGCCGCGTGTCCGACGGCGCCGAACGCATGCGTATGTACGCCGTCGCGCCATCGTTCCACTTCTTGCGACGCCTCGCGGCGCGCGGCTGCGGCCTGATTCGTCGTGCCGGCGTGGTATCAATCGTCGCGTGTGTGCGTGTCGCTGCCGCGCGCGAGGCGCCATGCGATCGTGCCGAGCACGCCGACCGCAACGACCAGCGCCCCCCACAGCACATAACGGCGGATCGCGTCCTTATCGGCGGCCGGCTCCGACGGGGCCGCCGAGACCGGCAGGGCCGCGCCGACGCGCGCGGGCCGCACTTCCGGCGCCATCCCGACCAGCAGCGCATCGCGGCCCACGGCCGACGAAGGCAGCGACGCATTGCCGACGCCGAGCGTGAACGGCGGCGTGCCGCGCGCGACGAACGTCAGGGCGGCCGGATGCCAGCCGACCACGACGGACGGCTGGCCGCCGCCCAGCCCGCCGTTGCGCATGTCGACGACGATTCGCCACGCGCGATCCGGATTCGACGCGAACGCCAGCGGCGGGTTGCGCTGTTCGCCACCTTTGCCCTGCAGCCGGAACAGCACCCCGCCGGCGACGTCGCGCCACGGCGTTTGCGCGTCGGGGCGGCTCTGTAGCGTTGCGCGCGCAACCGTATTCGGCTGTGGAAGGTCGATGCGCACGCGGTCGACCGGATAAGCGCCGTCGGTGTCGAACAGATACTCGCCGGGCGCACTGCCGGCCCGCACGTGCGCGGCTTCGCGCCATTGGCGCGGCACGGCCGCGCTGTCCGCCGTGCGTGCATCGTGCGGTCGCGTTTCGGTCTCGATCGACCGGATCGAGGGCGCGCCGTCGAGCCAGTCGAGCTGCAGGTAGCGCGGCCCTGTGCCTTCGAGCGCGATGCGTTCCTGCATCAGCATGTCGCCGCCGCGCCCGACCTTCAGCAATTGCGTGCTGCCGAGCGAGCGCCAGCTGCGCAGATCGTCGCTCGCCGCGACTGCGACACGCCCCTGGTAGCTGTCGTCGCTGATGTGCACGAGCAGTGCGTCGACCTCGCCGTCCGCGTGCGACAGGTCGACGAGATCGGCCGCATGCTTCGCGCGCGCCGGCGCGGTGACGGCTGCGCGCAGCGAGCCGTCCGGCGCAACCGACACGCCGAGCGGTGCGTGCCCGTCGTCGGCGCGCGCCGGCGGCAGCGGGAACCACTGTACCGGCGTGCGCGACGGCGGCACGGCCGCCGCCGCTGGCGCATCGAGCGAGTAAGGCACGGGCTCGCCGTTGCCGTTGAAGATGCGCACGTCGCCGAGATCGTCACGCCGGCTGGCCGCATAGACGGCCTGCGGCACGGTCAGCTGGTAATACGCGGCGGTGCCGTCGAGATCCAGCGAGAAGCGTTGGGCAACGCGTTCGGCACCGGGCGCGGAGTCGGCCGCCGCGAACGACGTCAGCAGGCTCAGGCCGAGCAGGGCTGCGAGTCGCTTCATGGTTGGTGGTCGTCCCGTTGGGCCGCTGCCTTCGGCGGCAGCGGCGAGAAATAGCCGATCAACAGCAGCAGGATGCCGATACCGATGAACGACACGATACGTTCGATGCCGGTGACGTGCGACAGGTCGAACAGGAACAGCTTGATCACCGTGAGCGCGAGCAGCGCGGCGCCGACGAACCACAGCGGACGCAACCCGCGGCGCGTGGCCCAGATCATCGTCGCGAGCGCGCAGAGTGTCCAGTACACGGAAACCGACGCCTGCACGAGCGTCGATTCCGCCATTGCATCGAACGCGTACGGCACGCCGGTCCAGTGATGCAGCGTGCGCAACAGGATCGCGTTCAGCCACAGGAAGGCCGTTGCGCCGGCCGCGCCGAGCAACTCGACGCGGTAGTTGCCGAACGACCAGCCGAGCTTGCGCGCGCGCACGAACCACGACGCGGCGAGCGCATAGACCACCACGAGCACGAGGTCGAGCGGATTGAGCAGCGGGACGCGCGCCCAGCTGCCGCCGTCCTGCGTGAAGTTCGCGTAGAAGGTCCAGACCCACATCACGACGATCAGCGGCAAGGACGCGAGCGCACACACGCGCGCGATGCCGTCGCGGTGCGTCAGCCACATGCCGGCGAACGCGAACAGACTCCAGCCGACCATGAACACCTGCTGAATGCCGAACGACGACAGCACGGCGTCGATGTCGTAGGCGAGGTGGAAACGGTGATGCAGCGTGCGCAGCAGCAGCGCGTTGAACCACAGGAACACGGTCGCGAGCGCCGCCAGGTCGGCCGCGAGTGGATGCCAGACGACACCGAGCGTCTTCAGGCGGCGCAGCCAGGTCGCGAACGCGACGAAGATCAGCAGTTGCGCGACGTCGAGCGGATTGAGCAGCGGCAGCCAGAACAGCGGCGACGCATCGCCGTCGCTCGTCACGCTGGCGATGCTCCACAGCCACAGCAGCGCGGCGAGTGGCGCGGCCCCCCACACCTGATACGCACGCGGGAACGCGGCGACGGGCCAGCGCAGGCGGGAGCCGGGGCCCGAAACCAGCAGAAGCAGCGCGCCGAAGCCGTAGGCCCACGCGCTCCAGCTCCACGCGCCTTCGGGCACGAACGCGCGCAGGCGCCAGAAGCCTTCGAGCGAGAAGAGTCCGCACAACGTCCAGAACATCAGCGTGTGCAGCGGCGCGATCACCGGGGCGGGGAGGGCCGCCACGGCCGACGTGCCCATCGCGCCCGCGACCGGGCCAGCCGCCGCCGTGCCGCGCGACTGACGCAGCAGCAGCGCATAGCATGCGATGACGGCGATCGGCCACGCGAACGCGCCCATTCCAGACAGTGGTGCCTCGTGCGCATCGAACGCGCGCAATGCGAGCAGCGCGAGCACCGGCGTCAGCGCGAGTGCGGGCCATTCGGCGATCGGCCACGCGAGCTTGCGGCGCGCGACGTGTGCAAGCCATGCGGTGCCGGCTGCGAACAGCGCGGTCGCGTCGACGACGAAGCGGTCCGCATGCAGATCGACGTGGCGGCTCGCATAGACGAGGATCTCGTGCAGCCCGCCGCTTAGCCACCACAGCAGCCCCCAGGCCGCGGCTGCCGCGCCGACGTCCGGCATCCATGCGTGCCACGCGCGCGCTTCGTCGCGCCCGTGCAGCCACCAGCCTGTGAACAGCCCGGCGAGCGCGATCAGCAGCATCGCGATATACGGGCTGTTGAGCACCGGCAGCGCGTTCGTGTCGGCCGGCCCGAGCAGGCTCGTGAAGAATGCGCCGGCTGCGGCGATCTGCATCAGCAGGCCGAAGCCGAACGGCGCAAGGCGTTTCTCGCGCACGCCGACCCACACGATCGCCGCGCCTTCGATCGCCCACGCGGCACTCGTCGTCGGGCCCGAAAATGCGAGCGGCACCGCGAGCGTCGCGAAGATCACCGCCAGCGCGAGCATCGCTTCGAACAGCAACGCGAGACGGTCGCGGCGCCGCGCGAGCCATGCGGCGACCGCGACGTAGAACGCCGACAGCGCGACCGAACTCCACGCGAGCCCGAACGGCATGTCCTTCACGAGCGCCGCCTGCAGTGCCGTCGCGACGATCGGGGTGCCGAACACGAGCGTGCCGTCCACGTAGTGGCGCAGCGCCAGTTCGCGTTTCACCGCATACAGCAGCGCGATGCCGACATACATCAGGAAGAACAGGATCAGGAAAGGTTCGGTGGTCGCGAACAGCGCGGGGCGGTATGCCGTCACGCCCCACGCCGAGCCGATCGTGAACGTGAACACGAAACCGAGCAGGTTCAGCGGACGCCAGGCCTTGAACCATGCGATCGCGAAGATGCCGGCGTTCAGCAATGCGTAGTAGCTGAACAGCGCGACATGGCTGCCGTGGCCGGTCGACAGCAGCACCGGCGCGAGAAAGCCGCCCGCACTGCCCATGAATGCAAGCGGCAGCGCGTTCTGCTTCACCGCGAGGAACGCGCTCAGCGCGCACACCGCGACCATCAGCGGGAACGCCGCGCCGACCGGCAGCAGTGTGTAGAGCTTGGTCGCGGCGAAGATCGTCAGGTACAGGATGCCGATGCCGCCGCCCTGCAGCACGAGGCCGTATGCCGCGCGGCGCGCACGCACGCGCCAGCCGATCGCCAGGAGCGCCGCCGCGGCGAGTGCCGTGCCGGCCAGGCGGAATTCGATCGGCAGCATGTTGTTGTCGGCCGCGTACTTGAGCAGGAAAGCGACGCCGAAGAACAGCACGATGATGCCGACGCGCACGACCGTATTGCCGCCGAGCAGCCAGTCGCGCGCGGCGCGGAACGCGCGTTCGGCGATGCCGGGTTCGCGGGGTTTCGGCGGGGCGGGAGGGGCAGATGGCGAAGTCGTCGCGGGCGGATGCGTCGGCGCGCCGGCAGCGGCGGTCGCGTCGCTCGTTGGCGTGGCGACTGCCGGTGCGGGAGCCGGGATGGACGTCGACGGCGTCACGCCGGCGCGCGCGACGGCCGGCTGCACGGACGGCCGCGGCGGCATTGCGGCGGGTGAAGGCGTGACGGTGGCGGGCATCGCCGGTGGCATTTGCGCGGCGCTGCCGGTCGTGGCGGCACCGGCCTTCGCGCCCGCGAGTTGACCGCGCAGCACATCGAGCTCGCGCGTGAGCGTGTCGACCGTCGCTTCGAGGCGCGCGACGCGATCCGCGAGTGGCACGGGAGCGGGTTGCGGTGTCGCGGGATTGGTGTAAATCGCGAATGCGTCGGGTATCGTGCCGCCGCTCTTGCGCTTGCGTTGCTGCAGCGCGTGACCGATGCAGAACCCCACCGCCGCGCCGAGCAGCGTGCCGTTGGCGGCAGAGAAATCCCCGAACAATGCGGCGATACCGCCCACGATGAAACCGATTGCGGCAAAAGCCCAATTCATCGCCTTGCTCCCTCTCTCATTTCGTTATCGTCCTTCGATCGGCGCGCGGCTCGATCGAGGCTGTTTCAGTATGGCCGGCAGGCGAACCGGCATGCGCACGCCGTCGGCGCAGCGCCACGCCCAAGGCGCGCGGCGACGTCGCGATCAGCGTGTTTGCCGGCAATGTATCACAATGGCCATGGGGGATTTTCTGGGTTGCGGGCGGGCTGCGAATCGTGGCTGTCGCACGTTCGCGATGCGGGGTTTCGTACGACCATTCGTTTCGCACGAACGGGGCAGACGAGGTCGTCCGATCGGACGTGGAATTGTCGCAAAGCGACGCGCGGCCTCCGCGGGTTGATGCAAAACGACACCGCTTGCGCGTCGCGCTGCTGCGCACAAGTCATGCTCGAGATGCCCGCCGTTATTGGCCTTGCGCGTATTGCATCGCCGCAATCGAGTGCCGCCGAGCGCCGCGCCCCGCGTGGCGGGGCCGCCGGGTGTGTCGTATTTGCGCAAGCGTTTGTCGTAATTCGTCGGCAGGTCGGGGTTTTTTCTGGCAACTATGTAGGCACGCTATGCGATGCGTGAGTCCCCGCTACACGAGGAGAAGGTTTCGATGGATGCCCCCAAGGTCGTGGTCGAAGGTCTGTGCAAGGTATTTGGAAGCAACCCGCAGCAGGCGCTCGACATGCTCGCTGCCGGCGCGACGAAAGATGATGTGCTCAAGCGTACCGGTCAGGTCGTCGGTGTGCACAACGTATCGTTCGACGTGCAGGAAGGCGAAATATTCGTGCTGATGGGCCTGTCCGGCTCCGGCAAATCCACGCTGATCCGCCTCGTGAACCGGCTGGTCGATCCGAGCGCCGGCAAGGTGCTGATCGACGGGCTCGACGTCGCGTCGGCACGCCGCTCCGCCCTGACGGCGCTGCGCCGCAAGGACATGAGCATGGTGTTTCAGTCGTTCGCGCTGATGCCGCATCGCACCGTGGTATCGAATGCCGCGTTCGGCCTCGAGGTCGCAGGCGTCGGCAAGAAGGAACGCGAACGCCGTGCGATGGAGGTGCTCGAGCAGGTCGGTCTCGCACCGTTCTCGCACAAGCTGCCGTCCGAGCTGTCGGGCGGCATGCAGCAGCGCGTCGGCCTGGCCCGCGCGCTGGCCGTGAATCCGTCGTTGATGATCATGGACGAGGCGTTCTCCGCACTCGATCCGCTCAAGCGCCGCGAAATGCAGGACGTGCTGCTGCAACTGCAGAAGGAACAGCGCCGCACGATCATGTTCGTGTCGCACGATCTGGAAGAGGCGCTGCGCATCGGCAACCGCATCGCGATCATGGAAGGCGGCAGGCTCGTGCAGGTCGGCACGCCGCAGGACATCATCGCGAACCCGGCCGACGACTACGTGCGCGCGTTCTTCGACGGCATCGACACGAGCCGCTATCTGACGGCGGGCGACCTGATGCAGACGGGCGCCGTGCCGACCATGTCCAAGTGCGATGCCGCGAACGTCGCGGCGACGCTGAACGGCAGTGCCGAATACGCGTTCGTGCTGGACGCCGCCCGCAAGATCCGCGGCTTCGTCACGCGCGAGGCGATCGGTCAGGACACGCCGTCCGTGCGGCCGATCGAAAGCATCCGGCGCGATGCGTCGCTCGAACATGTCGTCGCGCGCGTCGTCGCGAGCCCGAATGCACTGCCCGTCGTCGATGACGACGGCTGCTACTGCGGCTCGGTCGACCGCGCACTTATCCTGAAGGCCATCACGCGCTCGCGAGGCTCCCATGTCTGAAATGATTCCGCTCGGTAGCTGGGTCGACCAGTCCGTTCACTACTTGCTCGACCATGACGCGGCGACGTTCGATACGATCGGCCGCGCGATCGAGGGCCTCGCCGCATTCGTCGAGCACAGCCTGCAGGCGATCCCGATGTGGCTGATGATGGCGATCTTCATCGGTGTCGGTCTGTGGCGCGTGGGCTGGCGCTTCGCGCTGTTCACCACCGCGTCGCTGCTGCTGATCTTCGCGACGGGCTTCTGGGACCAGACGGTCATCACGCTCGGCCTCACGCTGTCGTCGACGATCGTCAGCCTCGTGCTCGGCATTCCGCTCGGCATCTGGGCGGCGAAGAGCAAGTGGGTCGCCGCGATCGTGCGTCCGATTCTCGACCTGATGCAGACGATGCCGGCATTCGTGTATCTGATTCCGGCCGCGATGCTGTTCGGTCTCGGCCGCGTGCCGGGGATCCTGTCGACGGTGATTTTCGCGATGCCGCCGGCCGTGCGCCTGACGAGCCTCGGCATCCGTCACGTGAACCGCGAGATCGTCGAAGCCGGCCAGGCATTCGGTTGCACGCCGTGGCAGTTGCTGTACAAGGTCCAGTTCCCGAACGCGCTGCCGTCGATCATGCAGGGCGTGAACCAGACGATCATGATGGCGCTGTCGATGGTGATCATCGCATCGATGGTCGGCGCGGGCGGCCTCGGCAACGACGTCCTTGCAAGTATCCAGCGCCTCGACATCGGCCTCGGCTTCGAAAGCGGTCTGTCGGTCGTGCTGCTCGCGATCATTCTCGACCGTATCACCGAGAGCTTCGGCCGCGCGCCGGGCACCGTGAAAGCACCGCTGTTCTCGGGCCTGAAGCAACTGTTCCGCGCGAAGGCCACGCCCGCGCAAGCGTAAGCAACCGGCGGCCGGTTCGCCCTCCGGCCGCTTCCCCTGATTCGATACCGGCTTCCGTGGCGTTTGCCACGGGGCTGGCCGCGTGCAACCTGCTCAATTCGCCAGGAGCCCGATGTGACGTCCGCCGCCGCTGCCGCCGTGCCCGCCGCTTGCGTTTCACCGGTTTCGTCCCTTGCCCATTTCGGCTTCCTGACGCTGCCGAATTTCTCGATGATCGCGTTCTCGAGCGCTGTCGAAGTGCTTCGGATGGCGAACTACGTCGGGAGATCCGACCACTACCAGTGGTCGATCTATTCGCTCGACGGTGCGCCCGTGCATGCCAGCAACGGCATCGCGGTGCGGCCGACCCAGGCGCTCGACTACACGAACCTGCCTGACGTGATGATCGTGTGCGGCGGGATCCGCATCCGCGACGTGGTCGACGACGGCGCGCGCGACACGCTCGTCGCGCTCGCCGAGCGCGGGCTGCCGCTGGGCGGCATCTGCACAGGTGCGTATGCGCTGATGTCGGGCGGTCTGCTCGACGGCTATCGCTGCACCGTGCACTGGGAGAACCTGTCCGCGCTGCATGCGGAGTTTCCGCGGGTGGGGTTCGCCGACGAGTTGTTCGTCGTCGATCGCGACCGGCTCACCTGCACCGGCGGCACCGCGCCGCTCGACCTGATGCTGAACCTCGTCGGCATGCGTTTCGGCCAGCAGCTCGCCGCGCAGGTGTCCGAGCAGTTCATCCTGGAGCGCATCCGCAGTTCGACCGACACGCAGCCGATTCCCGTCGATGCGCGCGTCGGTTTCTCGCGCGCGGAGCTGATCGAGGTCGTGCGGCTGATGGAGGCGAACATCGAGGAGCCGCTTTCGCTCGAGGAACTCGCGCGGCTCGTGCGGCTTTCGCAGCGGCACCTGCAGCGCATGTTCAAGGTTTACCTGAATGTGTCGCCCACCCACTATTACCTGACGCTGCGTCTGAAGCGCGCGCGCGACCTGCTGCGCACGACCGACGCATCGATCGCGCGCGTGACGACGACGTGCGGATTCCATTCGCCGTGTCATTTCAGCAAGGCGTATCGCGCGCAATTCGGTCACGCGCCGAGCTACGAGCGACGGTTGCCGGGGCGCTGACGCGACCCGCGCGAGCCATTCGGTCCGCGACGCCGCCGGGATCTCGGCACGCGGTTTCAACACTCGATCCCGCACCCATGAAAAACGACGTCACTTTGAGGAGAAGACAGATGAAGCGCCTATTGATCGCAGCGGCATGCGGGATCGGGATTGCAGCGCCGATGTCGGCGGTTTATGCGGCCGACCCGCCCGTATGCAAGAACGTGCGCTTCGCGGACGTCGGCTGGTCCGACATCGCGGCCACCACCGGTCTTGCATCGACGATGCTGCAGGGGCTCGGCTACACGCCGACCAAGACGATCGCGTCGGTGCCGATCACGTTCGCGGGCATCAAGAGCAAGCAGATTGACGTGTTCCTCGGCTACTGGTCGCCGACGATGGATCCGATCATCCAGCCGTTCACGAAGGCCGGCACGATCAAGGTGCTCGCAACGCCCAACCTGACCGGCGCGAAATACACGCTCGCGGTGCCCGACTACGTGTACCAGGGCGGCCTGAAGTCGTTCGCCGACATCCAGAAGTTCGCGGACAAGCTCAACGGCAAGATCTACGGGATCGAACCGGGCAACGACGGCAATCTGCTGATCAAGAAGATGATCGACGGCAACCAGTTCGGCCTCGGCAAGTTCAAGATGGTCGAGTCGAGCGAGGCCGGGATGCTGGTCGAGGTGAATCGCGCGATCCGCGACAAGCAGTGGATCGTGTTCCTGGGCTGGGAACCGCATCCGATGAACGTGCAGATGAAGATCGACTACCTGAGCGGCGGCGACGACGTGTTCGGCCCGAACTACGGCGAAGCGAAGGTGCTGACGGCCACGCCGCCCGACTACGCGCAGCGCTGCCCGAACGTCGCGAAGTTCGTGTCGAACCTGCAGTTCACGACGACGATCGAGAATCACGTGATGGTGCCGATCATGAACAAGGAGGATCCGAACAAGGCCGCGGCCGAGTACCTGAAGGCGAATCCGCAGGCGCTCGACAAGTGGCTCGCGGGCGTGACGACGATCGACGGCAAGCCGGGTCTGCCGGCGGTGAAGGCGTATCTCGGCGTGCATTGAGCGACGAGACGAACGGCGCGCTCGCTGAAGGCGGCGCGCCGGCGTGATGAAACGCGGCCCTCCCGTATCGCGCGGGCGAGCCGCGTTGTTTTCGGGCCTGGAGCCGATCGGCGAAGCGCCGGGCCGCGAACGAACGTCACGATTCCTTCGTCGCCGCCGGCACGTCGAACACGCGATCGAATGCCCACTGGAACACGAACGCGTAGCAGAAGAAGAACGCGAACAGCCCGATGTCGACGACGAACGCGTCGAACCACGAGATGTCGAGCCACCACGACACGACCGGCACGAGAATGAAGATCAGCCCGCCCTCGAATCCGGTCGCATGCAGGATTCGCCGCGCGAGCGTGCGCCTCGGCCGCCGGCGCGACGCTTCCCAGCGCTCGAACAGCGCGTTGAAGATCATGTTCCACAGCAGCGCGATCGCGGACATCGTTGTGGACAGCGCGCCCGAATAGACGAGGCCCTGCTTGAAGATCGCCGCGATCGCAGGCGAGATGCAGGAAATGGCGATCGCTTCGTAGAGCACTGCCTGCGTGATCCTGCGCGGTAGGCCTTGCACGTTGTTTCTCCGGTTCGACGGTGACTCGACGGTTGCTTGCGCGGCTCGGTGCCACGACGTCCCGCAAGGCTACGTGCGTTGCACGAGCGCTTCAATTCACCTAATCTCACCCGGATTGAATCGAATTCAACCCGGCCGGATCCGGCCCGCGAGGCCCCGTGTTCTCGAAAATTCCCCTGACCGCATTGCGTGTATTCGAGTCGTCGGCACGGCTCGGCTCGTTCAAGGCTGCGGCGGACGAGTTGTCCGTGACGCCCGCGGCCGTGTCGCATCAGATCAAGTCGCTCGAAAGCCGGATCGGCGTGCTGCTGTTCGAACGTGGCGCGAGCGGCGTGCGGCTCACGGAGGAGGGCGAGCGCCTGTTTCGCACGAGTCACGATGCACTGCTTGCGCTGAGTCGCGGGCTCGACGCGGTGCGGCCCGAAGCGGCCGATGAGCGCACGCTCGTGCTGACGACTACGCCGGCGTTTGCAGCGATGTGGCTAATTCCGCGCCTCGGCCGGTTTCGGCAGGTCGATCCGCAATTGAACATCAAGGTCGAAACCGGCAACACGCTCGCCGACCTCGAACGCGACGCGCGAATCGATCTCGCGATTCGCGCGACGTCGCGCACGTTTCCGGCACTGCACGAAATTGCGCTGATCGACGAGTATTTTGGTGCGTATGCGGCTACCGGGTTCGATGCGCATCGTTCGGATGAGCGCCTCGATTTGATCGAGACCGTGTGGGATACGCCGCTGCCGGTGTCGATCGATTGGACCTCGTGGTGTCGTGCGGCGGGCCGGGACGTGTGGCTCGAACGCGCGGTGTTCCGTCACTATGACGACGAGCATTACGCGTTGCAGGCGGTATTGCACGGGCAGGGTGTCGGGCTGCTCAGTTCCGTGCTGGTCGCCGAGCACGTCGAGCGCGGCGCGTTGATGCCGATCGAGCCGTCGGTGCGGCTCGCCGGCGCACGCTTCGTCGCGCTATGCCGGCCCGGGCGGGAACGCGAGCCGCAGGTCAGGCGGTTTCTCGAGTGGCTCGAAGCGGAGATCGCGCGCACGCGTGGGGCGGTGGCCCGAATCGCGCCGCGAATGTGAAGCAACGGTCCGGCGCCTGCATTCCGTTGTGAGGCGTTCGGGTCCTTCGTTACCCGAAACGCACGCAATACACCGGCGGCAAATGCGCGGAGACCTGCCGCCAGTTTTCACCGCCGTCGCCGGACGTCCATAACCCTCCCGTCGTCGACGCCATCGCGAGACGCGTGCCGGAGTCGTCCACCGCAAGCCCGTGCCGATACACGAGGTCGTAGGCCGGCGCGGGCGGCAGCCCGTTCGACAGGCTCTCGAAGCTGCGGCCGCCGTCGCGCGTGCGCGTGACGACGAACCGGCCGTTCACCGGAATCCGGCACGCATCCTTCACCGCCGGTACGAACCATGCGGTGTCGGGATCTGCCGGATGCACGGCGACCGCGAAGCCGAAGCTCGACGGCTGCGCTTCGATCCGCTGCCAGTGCGCTGCGCCGTCGGTCGAGCGGAAGATCGCGCAGTGATGCTGAGTCCACAGCACATCGGGAGCGGCCGCGCACTGGACGACACGGTGCGGATCCTGCACGTTGGGTTCGCCGCGCCGCTCGGGCGGCATGTAGTCGGCCTCCATGCCGTCGGCGCTGACGCGCCAGGTCGCGCCGCCGTCGAAGGTCTGCCAGACGCCGCCGCACGAAATCCCGATCGTCACGTGCCGGCTGTCGCGCGGATCGACCATCACCGAATGGATGCCGGCTGCATCGTAGCCACCGCCGAACCACTCGGCGCGCTCCGGGCGGCTCCATAGCGCGTGGTTGAGCACCCACGAATCGCCGCCGTCGTCGGAGCGGAACAGTCCGCCCGGTATCGTGCCGGCCCACAGTACGCCCGGCTCGTCGGCGCCGCCTGCTTCGAGCGACCAGATCTGCTGAAGCGTCCAGGGTGGGCGCGGCGGGGCAGGCGCTTCGTCATCCGAATCGCCGGCACCTGCGTGTGTGTCGGCGTTAGCGCGAGGCGCGTCGGCGGCCTGCGGTGGATAGACGGGGACTGCACATTCTTCCCAAGCGGCGGCACCGGCGCGCCGGCGATGCAGCTTGACGCCAAAATGGCCGAGATTGAGCGCCGCATACAGCGTGCCGTCGCGCGGGTCGGCCAGCGCCATGCTGACGGGTTCGCCGATGAAGTGTGGCTCGCCGAGCGACCAGCCGCCGTTGCCATCGGCGTGCAGCACGAACAGGCCCTTGCGGGTCGCGACGAGCAGTCGATCGTTCATGTCGGGTGTCTCCAGTAAGTCCGGCCGGGCGCTTGTTTCGATGGAGATGCGTCCCTTTATCCGCCGGACAGCGCCTGCACGACATAGACGCGGCTGGCATTGCCGAGCGCATCGGACAAGTGTTGCCGGTCGCGTACCGGCTGGCCGTCGATGAACACCGACAGGTGCTTTCGCAGCGCACCCTGGTCGTCGACGATATAGCCGCGCAGCCGGGGCTGCTCGCCGAAGACGGTTTCAAGCGCTTCGCCGAGCGTCCGTGCGTCGACGTCGCGCTCGGGCGTGTCGATGTGGCGCTGGATCGACGCCGCGAAGAAGAGGTGGGCCATGGCAGTGGCTGGCAGGAGCCGCGCGGGGGGGGACGGTCTGTAGTTTAGGCGATTCGCCAGCGGCGGAACGGTGACGTCGCGTAGTCGTGGTGCGCCGGCGTGTCGGATCTCGATGAACAATAGGAGCGCTCATCGGACCATATTTTTCAAGCCACTGATGTGAAAGGGTTCGCTCAACCCACCTAGCGCTACTGAACGCTCCTAAGATCAGAAAAATCGTCAGGAGCCTGAAAATTCGATTCACGATACTTCAGATTACTTTTTCAAAATGCCGCTGTCAGTATTTTATGAAGCCTGAGTGGATCTATTCGGGCAATGGATTTTTCTGAAGTAAGCATGGGAATTGATTCTGCCACTCAATCCGATCGGATTTTTATATATGAGTCAGCGCGCTTTGCGGGCATAATGGCGATCGCGGTTGAAGAGGCATCTTCTTGATCCGACGGGGAGTTGGCGGCGGCGACATTCGTAGCTATTTGAAATATTTCGACCATATTAATGGCAAAGTGGCTCAAATTTCCCTGGCATCGCTCTCTTTTTGCGGATTTTCATGCATTGATTCCATCTTTCCTGGTAAGTTGGTCGTCCGCACATTGAAATAAAAAATATTAAAGAAGGTGCCGTAGAAAAATTTATAAAATTTGTCCTTGAAATACGCCTCATCACAATCCATCCGGCGCTGTGAACGTAGGTTTGCGAGAATCATCTCCAAAAAATGTGATTGATCGTAATGTTTGGGGCATGCGTTGCAAGTGAGCCCCGAATCACCGGTTAACCTAAGATCAGAAAGAGGATCGTCACCGTTCCACGTTCACATCGAACCCGGGAAACTCACCATCCCGGTCGTGCAGATCGCGCCAGCAGTGATGCAGGCGGAGCAGATCGCCATCACTCCCGATTCCAGTCGACCGCGATAACTACAAGGAGGCGCAACTGCGGCCCTTGATCATTAATTAATGGCACTCACATTTGTAGTCTACTATCGTATATTTCGGAGAAGCCGGCTTGGGCTCAATCAGTCGACCAAAGCGATTTGATTCCTTGCACATGCCGGCACACCGTCTCAGTTTTTCATTGTATGTTTCCTGATTCGAAGTTGTCCCTAAAGTTGCAATAAAACAAGAGGTGGCGATGGTTGCAACCATCAAAAATACAGGATCCTTAAATAGCCGAGTCATACGGAACCCACTCCGTGCAAGTAAATTTGCGACGATCAGACCAACCTTCTGGAACGATGCTTTGAGTTTGAAAATCCGGTTGACGTCTGCATTGCCTACCTGAATTGTCAGTCATCCCTAGCGGCGTGTCGCCAAAATATCCCTTCGCACAATATTGTTTGATGGTTGGCATACTCCACTGTACGTTAACTCCGACCCATTCCCCTGGAAGGACGGGAGAAGGGAACGCGAGGTTGGAGACGTCACCATAGATACCTTTGATCGACGTGTTGCTTGAAAGAGTTGGCAGCGGTGGCTGCGCACGCGCGCGATAAAGGTTCCCCATCCCGAGTAATACGGGGCCGGTCTGAAGTCCAAGCGGGTCAATCCAGCTTATCGGATTCCATGCGTACTGATAGACGTTCAGGCCACCGGCCAGCTCAATCGGATCCTGTGTGATGTACCGCCCCACCTGTGGATCGTAGTACCGATACCGGTTGTAATGCAGCCCCGACTCATGGTCATGGTACTGCCCCTGGAAGCGGATGGGATTGGCGATCAGTGCCTTCCCCGACGCCTTTCTGATTGCCTCCTGCACAACACCCCAGGCACGGTACTCCGCGCTCCATGCAATCTCGCTGCGCTCGTCCGTCAGTTCCTGCGGCGTGCCGAGTGGTACCACGCCAGGTTGTTGATGGCTGGTGCGGGCGGCGGCGGCAGGGCAGCCATAGCGGGTCTTCATCCTGCCGGTAGTAATCGCCGTACTCGGGCTGGTCGAGCAATTCGATGGCTTCCTCGCGCACCGCCTGCTCCGCCGGCACAAAGCTGCTGGGCTCGTAGACGTAGTGCGTGCGCCGAAGCCGTCCTCGTCGGCGATCTTGCTTTCCCACGCCAGCGTGTCGCCATCCCACCCGTACTTCCAGCAGGCATGCGCTCTTGACGGCAGTCTCCCGCAGCTTCTGTAAGCCTCCATCGGCCATGATCATACTCAATAACACTTACACGTGTAATTTGCGACGGTGTTCCTAGTCGAATTTGGAAACGGTGCCTCCAAGATCCCAAACATGCCGCGGTCGCCACAAGCCTTGAGGCATTGACCCTCTCGCTCATTTATGTTTGGTTCGCTAAATTTTGCCAGGACAAACAGCACCGCCAAAGCAAAAAGAAGAACATATAAAAAAATCTTCGCCATTCGTTTCATTTCAATGTCTTTCTCGTGAAATGAATTCCCTCTTGTCCGTGCCTCTCGTTGAAAATTCCCGTTTTAAATGTTGTATTTTTTTGGGAGTATAAAATTTTAATCATCGATTGCCTTGTCATTCTGAAATGCGTCACCCTCGTGATATCTTGAAGGGAAGTATCTATGTGGCTCCTGTCAAGGGAAGTGCCCCTTCCCCATCCATTGTCCTGGAGGAAGTGCGTTGGATGCGAAGGGAGGATCTGTAACATAGTTAAGTACGCCGCCAGGGTGGGGTTTCTCGTTGACGCCACCGACGGAGGAGCGTGGCGGCCCAATTTACCTGTCCAACGTCACGGGGGCAGCTCACTGTGGTCCTGCGTTCTTTCACAAGTGCGCCGGGCAATCCTGGGTAAGCTAATTTAATGTGGAATTTAATAGCATTTGCACTCATAGTTAAGGGCAGTATGTCGCGGAGAATAACTAGCAGGAGCATTCAAGCGACCAAACATTCCGCGCTTGCCACAATCATCCATGCATCGCTGTCTGACATCCTGAAAGCTTGGCATGCCGCATTTTGTCGCGACAAATACCATAACCAACAAAGATAAGCCCGTATACAAAATAATCTTGATATAATTTTTCATGAGTTTGATTTGTGAAAGCTTTTGCTTTTTTGCAGGTAAATTTTATTATATTTTTCTATTCGATGAAAAAATTGATCGTTCTTTTTGGGTTTATCTTTTTGGCTAAATCAATAATTATCAGCTGCGCGAAGATCTTCTAACGGATCATCTCCATAGTAGCCCTCGGTGCAATATGATTCAGGCATCGTCCATGCCATGTTTACGCCGACCCATTCGCCGAGGACTTGCTGAAGGGGCCAATGGAAATTGGATATCTCTCCCAATGCGCTTCCGTCGGTAGAGTTTTATGGTATTGATGGATTTGCGGGTATCGTTATAATGCAGATTGCCCATTCCGTGTGGCGCTGCCCAGTTTTCTGTAAACCGAGTAGATCAATTCGGGTGTCAGGTTTTTTGATATTGGCATATGAGATTATGCTGATATTCAATTTGATCTGATCTTGCGATGTTGGTCTGTCGCGTTGGAGGATAAAATGGCGATGGCGGTTGTAGATGCATCTTCTTGTTTTGTCGTGTGGTTAGTAACAGCGGCATTCAAGGCTATTTGAAATATTTCTTCCGTATTGGGGGTGGGTTGGCTCTAATTTCCCAAACATGCCTATCTTTTTGCATCTTTCAACGCAATTATGCCATTTTTCCTGGTAAGTTTGTTGCCCGCACATTGCGATAAAGAAAATAAATGAAAGCGTCAAAAAAGTAGTAAATAAATTTAACCTTACGATGCGCGGCATTACAGTCCTCCCAGTGCGGTGCACGTAAATTTACGGGAATTATCTCCAAATACAGAATACGATTGATTGTAATGTTTGGGACGTGCCTTGCAAGTAAGGCCGGAATCATCCGTCGGCCTAAGATCCGAAAGAGGATCATCGCCATAGTAGCCCGCGGAACAATAGAATTGCGGAGCAGCTACCGGGACATTCACTCCAGGCCAAACACCGGGTAGTACATTTGCTGGAATTGGATTGTTGGAAATATCGTTCAGTAGAAGTCTTGCTTGAGGATGGTGAGCAAGCGCAGGTCTCGGCGGCGTCGCATCAGCTCTGTATAGATGTCCCATCCCGAGGAGAACTGGCCCCCTCGCCTGAAGACCGAGTGGATCGACTCGCGTGACAGGATTACTTTGCCCGTATGCGTATAGATTGAGCCCGCCTCGTAAGCTAATTGGATCCGGGCTGATATACCGCGCCACCTCCGGATCGTAATGCCGATATCGGTTGTAATGCAGCCCCGACTCGTGGTCATGGTACTGCCCCTGGAAGCGGATGGGGTTGGCGATCGGTGCCTTCCCCGACGCCTTGCGGATCGCCTCCTGCGCGACACCCCACGCGCGGTACTCCGCGCTCCACGCAATCTCGCTGTGCTCATCAGTCAGCTCCTGCGGCGTGCCAAGGTGATCGCACTGGTACCACGCCAGGCTGTCGATGGCTGGTGCGGGCGGCGGCGCGCCCCACAGCGGGTCTTCATCCTGCCGGTAGTAATCGCCATACTCGGGCTGGTCCAGCAATTCGATGGCGTCGTCGCGCACCGCCTGCGCCACCGGCACAAAGCTGCCGGGCTCGTACACATAGTGTGTGGTGCGCGCACCGAAGCCATCCTCGTCGGCAATCTTGCTTTCCCAGGCCAGCGTGTCGCCGTCCCAGCCGTATAGCGTGAAGCCGCATTGCAGCGCGCGGTTGCGTTTCACACGCTCGGCGCGGTTCCAGTGTGGCCCCGCTTCCCTTCTTTCCTCGTAGTACGCCTGACTGTGCTTGGACAGACGCCGGCCGAGGGCGTCGTAGGTGTAGTCGACCTTCAGGCGCTCGTCTTCGTAGTGCGTGAGGCGGTCGAACAGATCCCAGGTAAAACGGCCTTCCTTGCCGTTGTGCCAGCGCTGGGTGAGGTTGCCGCGCGCATCGTACTGATAGTGGGTGCCGGCGTATTGCTTGAGCAGGTTGTCCAGCGCCTTGATGCGCGGCATGCGCTGGCGCTCGGCTTCGCGCTGCTCGGCCGGGTCGATGAGGTTGCTCGCCGGGTCGAAGTCAAACGTCTCATGACCGAGCCGGCTTTGCGCTTCGAGCAAGCGGCCCACCGGGTCGTAGCGGTAGGCGAGCTGCCCGCGCCGCGTGTCGTTGATGTCGGTGAGCTGGCCGCTGGCGTCGTAGCGGTAGCGACGCACCAGCAGGCGGTTGCCACCTGCGGTGTGTGTGGGCGCAGGCGTGTCGCGCGCCAACACCTGCTCCCTCAAGCGTCCCATGGCGTCCCACTGCTGCGTTTGCAGCAGCCGGTTGCCTTGCAGGCGCGCGACTTCGCGATGCAGGTCGTCGCGCTCATAGCTGACCAACTCGCGCTCATCGAGCTGCAGCGCCAGCAGGTGGCCGCTGCCGTAGGTGAGCCAGCTGACGCGGTGGCCGTCCGGGCGCACGGTGGCAATACGCTGGTTGAGCGCATCGTATTCGTGCTGCCACACCCCGACCAGCGGCTGGCCCAGGCGGGTGTAGTGCTGGTGCTCGCGCACCAGGTTGCCGGCCGGGTCGTGGAACCATTGCAGGCGGCTGTCGGCGTTGCTGGCCAGTGCCAGGTTGCCGTTGAGGTCGTAGGCAAAGCGTTCGATCTGCCAGTCCTGCTCGCGCGGACTCGCGTCGCCGGTTTGCAGCGCGGCGCGCCGCTCGGTGAGGCGACCCATCGGGTCGAAGGCGTAGGCGGTGATGCGCTGCCCGTCGATGGCGCGCGCCAGTTTGCCGGTCGCCTCCTCGTACTCGTAGCGCGTGATGGCACCGTCGAAGCCGGTTTCCGCCAGCAGACGGCCCACCGGGTCGTAGTGGAACTCGGCATCGCGGCCGTTCTCGTTGCGCAGCGCGGTGAGCTGGCCGAGCTTGTCCCACTGATAGCGCAGGGACTGGCCGGCGGCGTCCACGCGTTTGGCCAGCAGGCCGGCCTCGGTGTAGTCCCATTCAGTGCGCCGACCCAGCGCATCGATGTGGGTTAGCAGCCGGCCTTCGGCGTCGCGCTCGAAGTGTTCTGCGGTATCGTCCGGGTAGCGGATGGCGGCGAGCTGGCCGGCCTCGTGGCGGTAGCGGGTGACCTGGCCCGCCGCGTCGGTGAACTGCGCAAGCTGGCCGTGCGCGTCGTAGGCCCATTCGCTGGCCTTGGCCGAGCAGTCCACGTAGCGAATGAGCTGGCCGCTGCTGTTGTACTCGAGCTGCCTGGTCTTGCCGCTGGCATCGATGATGCCGATCGGCAACCCCATCAAGTTGTACGCATACTCCGTCTTGTTGCCCAGCGGGTCGATGACCTCCGTCAGGCGGCCGCGGGTATCGTAGTCGCGCAGCCAGAGGCCGCCCTCGGCGTCGCTGATCTTGATGAGCTGGTCTTTGCTATCCCACGCGTAATGCACGGTGGTGCCGTCCGCACGGATGTGCTCCAGCAGGTTGCCGTTCTC
>NZ_QTQA01000050.1:0-21037 GCF_003853825.1 Burkholderia sp. Bp9012
TCCGCTTCTTCCGCTTCTTCCGCTTCTTCCGCTTCTTCCGCTTCTTCCGCTTCTTCCGCCTCCTCCGCTTCCTCCGCCTCCTCCGCCCCCTCCGCCCCCTCCGTCGCACCGCCCCCTCCGTCGCACCGCCCCCCGTCCACCCAACGCGACGCATGCACCATCAACGCGCATCGCGTCACGAAATCTTCATTCAATTCTTCGCACACGCTGCCGTTAAAGTCGGGCGTCCCGTCGCCTCTGCCGCCCTCACCCTCACCCTCGCCCATGCCCGCGCCCCATCCCGACTCGTCCACCGCCCACACCACGCGCCTGATCGTGGAGCGTGCGCTCGCGGCCGTGTTCCAGCCGATCGTCGACCTCGGGTCGGGGACGGTCGTCGGCTACGAAGGCCTGATCCGCGGCCCACGCGGCACCGACCTCGAGGCGCCGGCCGCGCTGTTCGCGCAGGCCGCGCGCGAAGGCGCGACCATCGCGCTCGAACAGGCCGCCGCGCTCACCTGCCTAGACGCGTTCGCGGCGCTCGGCTGCGACGGCAAGCTGTTCCTCAATTTCAGCGCCGGCACGATCCTGCAGCTCGCCATCGAGCGCGAGCGCGCGCGCCAGTTTCTCGGCCGCGCGCGCATCGGCGCGGAGCGCATCGTGATCGAGCTGACCGAGCAGAACGCGATACTGGATGTCGCGCACATCGGGCCGGCGGTCGCGTCGCTGCGCGACGCCGGCATCCAGTTCGCGCTCGACGACTACGGCACCGCCAACGCGAGCATGAACCTGTGGCTGCGCCTGCAGCCGGACGTCGTGAAGGTTGACCGCTTCTTCATCCACGACATCTCGCGCGACCCGCTCAAGTTCGAGGCCGTGAAGGCCATGCAGCACTTCGCGCAGGCGAGCGGCGCGCGACTGATCGCGGAAGGCATCGAGAACGAATGCGACCTGATCGTCGTGCGCGACATGGGCATCTGCTGCGTGCAGGGCTTCCTGCTCGGGCGGCCGGACGCGCAGCCGTCGCGGGTCGTCGCGCCGGCCGCGCGCGATGCGATCCGCGCGCCGCACATCGCGGTGTTTCCCGGCGCGACGCGCACCGTGCGGCCGGCCGGCACGATCGCCGCGAAAATGCTCGTCGCCGCGCCGCCGCTGCCGCGCGACGCGACCAGCAACGACGTGCTCGACCTGTTCAACCGGATGCCCGACCTGCATGCGGTCGCGCTCGTCGAACACGGGCGGCCGGTCGCACTCGTGAATCGCCGCGGCTTCATCGACCGCTTCGCGCTGCCGTATCACCGCGAGGTGTTCGGAAAGAAACCGTGCCTGCAGTTCGCGAACGATGCGCCGCTGATGATCGACAACGCGACGACGTTCGAGCAACTCGCGACGCTGCTCGCGAGCCACGACCAGCGCTATCTCGCGGACGGCTTCGTGATCACCGAACACGGCCGCTACGTCGGGCTCGGCACCGGCGAGAGCCTCGTGCGCGCGGTGACCGAGATGCGCATCGAAGCCGCGCGCTACGCGAACCCGCTGACCTTCCTGCCCGGCAACATCCCGATCAGCGCGCACATCGACCGCCTGCTCCAGCGCGACGCCGGCTTTCATGCGTGCTACGTCGACCTGAACCAGTTCAAGCCGTTCAACGACCAGTACGGCTACTGGCAAGGCGACGAGGTGCTGAAGTTCGCCGCGACGGTGCTGGCCGGCGTGTGCGACCCGCAGCGCGACTTTCTCGGGCACGTCGGCGGCGACGATTTCCTCGTGCTGTTCCAGCACGACGACTGGCACGTGCGCGCAACCGACGCGATCGCGCGCTTCAACGAAGGCGCGCAGCGCTTCTACACGCAGGCCGACCGGCAGGCAGGCGGGCTGCGCGGCGAGGACCGCCACGGCAACCCGGCGTTCTTCGGCTTCGTGACGATGGCGATCGGCGCGGTCGGCGTGCCGGCGGGTGCGCACGGCGCGATGCGCTATGGCAGCGACGAGATCGCGTCGGTCGCGGCGCTCGCGAAGCGGCGCGCGAAACAGCAGCCGGGCGGGCTCGCGGTCGTCGATCTCGATGCAGGCCGCGCGGCGCTGCGCGATCGCGGCGGGCCGCCGCACGCGGCGGCGGACTGAACGGCGGGCGGTTGCCGCACGCAAGCGCGCTGCCGGCCGGTGCGGACGGCGGTGCCGGCGCCCGCGCATCTGGGCCCGCCCGATCGACTCCGGGCAACGGCCTGCCGCTCGTCCGTCGCGGACCGGGCATCCGAACGCGTGCGCCTCGTCCGCCCCGCCGGCATCGCCCCTTTCCATGCGATCACCTTGCCTTTTCCGCATTTTGTTTAGTATTTTTAGTAACGTCGTTTTCGCAGATTAGCGCGTAAAAACCCGTTATTTCCGGGTATTCCCCGGTTATCCGGCCCGAATTTGGCGCCGTGTTTTACTATACAATCGCCGTCATCCTAAACAAACCGGACCCGAACGATGGGCACCACCATTCGCGACGTAGCGCGGGCGGCAGAGGTCTCGATCGGCACCGTCTCCCGCGCGCTGAAAAACCAGCCGGGCCTGTCGGAAACCACGCGGGCGCGCGTCGTCGAGATCGCGCAGCACCTCGGCTACGACCCGGCCCAGTTGCGCCCGCGCATCCGCCGGCTCACGTTCCTGCTGCACCGCCAGCACAACCGCTTTCCCGCCAGCCCGTTCTTCTCGCACGTGCTGCACGGCGTCGAGGACGCGTGCCGCGAGCGCGGCATCGTGCCGACGCTGCTCACGGTCGGCCCGAACGACGACGTGCTGCGCCAGATGCGCCCGCACGCGCCCGACGCGATCGCGGTGGCCGGCTTCATCGAGCCCGAGACGATCGAGGCGCTCGCCGCGACCGGCCGGCCGCTCGTGCTGATCGACCTGTGGGCGCCCGGCCTGCGCTCGGTGAACATCGACAACGCGACGGGCGCGGCGCTCGCGATGCGCCACCTGCTCGCCATCGGCCGCTCGCGGATCGCGTTCATCGGCGGCTCGGCCGCGCACTTCAGCATCGCGCAGCGCGCGATCGGCTACCGCCGCGCGTTCTTCGAAGCCGGGAGGCTGTTCGATCCCGCGTACGAAGTGACGATCGACGCCGGGCTCGACCCCGACACCGGCGCCGCGCGCGCGATGCAGCAGCTGCTCGACGCGCCCGGCCCACGCCCGGACGCCGTGTTCGCGTACAACGACGCCGCCGCGCTGGCCGCGCAGCGCGTGTGCATCGCACGCGGCGTGCGGATTCCGGAAGACATCGCGATCGTCGGCTTCGACGACATCCCGGCCGCCGCGCACGCGAACCCACCGCTCACGACGCTCGCCGTCGACAAGGAAGCGCTCGGCCGCCGCGGCGTCGAACTGCTGCTCGCCGAATCGCCCGAGCGCACCGAGATCTCCCTGCCCGTCGAACTGATCGTACGGGCCAGCAGCCAGCCCGCCGGCTCACCGGCACTCGATACCGCCACGGTCACCGAATCATGAACATGCCCCCGGTCCAATCCCGCACGGCCGCGCCGGCCGCTCACGCGCAAGCGGCACCGTTCGTCGCGAGCTTCCGCGATCCGTCGTTCCTGCTGTCGCACATCGAGGACACGCTGCGCTTCTACGCGCAGAACGCGTTCGATCCGACGGGCGGCTTCTACCATTACTTCCGCGACGACGGCAGCATCTACAACCGCACGTCGCGGCACCTGGTCAGCAGCTGCCGGTTCGTCTTCAACTACGCGATGGCGTACCGGCATTTCGGCGATCCGCGCCACCTCGACTACGCACGCCACGGGCTGCGCTTCCTGCGCGACGCGCACTGGGATGAAGCGCTGCAGGGCTACGACTGGGAACTCGACTGGCGCGACGGCGCGAAACGCGCGACGCTCGACGGCACGCGCCACTGCTACGGGCTCGCGTTCGTGCTGCTGGCGGCCGCGCACGCTGCGATGGCCGGCATCGATGAAGCGCGCGCGCTGATCGCGTCGACCTACGAGCTCGCCGAGCACCGCTTCTGGGACGCGGCCGCCGGCCTCTACGCGGACGACGCGACGCCGAACTGGAACGTGTCGTCGTATCGCGGCCAGAACGCGAACATGCACATGACGGAAGCGCTGCTCGCGGCGTACGAGGCGACCGGCCATCTCACCTATCTCGATCGCGCGGAAAAGCTCGCGACCCACATCACGCAGCGCCAGGCTTCGCTGTCGGGCGGCCTCGTGTGGGAGCACTACCATGCGGACTGGTCGGTCGACTGGGACTACAACAAGGAGGACAGCTCGAACATCTTCCGTCCGTGGGGCTTCCAGCCCGGGCACCAGACCGAATGGGCGAAGCTGCTGCTGATCCTGGAGCGGCACCGCCCGCTCGACTGGCTCGTGCCGCGCGCGGCCGAGCTGTTCGACGCGGCGCTCACGCATGCGTGGGACGCCGATCACGGCGGCCTCTGCTACGGCTTCGGCCCCGACTTCACGATCTGCGACCACAACAAGTATTTCTGGGTGCAGGCGGAAACCTTCGCGGCGGCCGCGATGCTCGGCGCGCGCACCGGCAGCGAGCGCTTCTGGGACTGGTACGACGAGATCTGGCGCTACAGCTGGACGCATTTCGTCGATCACCGCTACGGCGCGTGGTACCGGATCCTCACCTGCGACAACCGCAAGTACAGCGACGAGAAGAGCCCGGCCGGCAAGACCGACTATCACACGATGGGCGCATGCTACGACGTGCTCGCGACCCTCGCGCGCGCGGCGCGCAGCGAGCCGACGCAATGAGCGGCGGCACCTTTCCGGCCTTCGTGTCGGCGGGCGACATCCTGACCGACATGGTGCGCGCGGGCGACGCGCAGTGGACCTCGGTGCCGGGCGGCGCCGGCTGGAACGTCGCGCGCGCGGTCGCGCGGCTCGGCGTGCCGAGCGCGCTCGCGGGCGCGATCGGCGAAGACTGCTTCTCCGACGTGCTGTGGCGTACCAGCGAGGCGGCCGGGCTCGACCTGCGCTTCCTGCAGCGGGTGCCGCGTGCGCCGCTGCTCGCGATCGTCCACGAGACGCGGCCGCCCGCGTACTTCTTCATCGGCGAAGCGAGCGCGGATCTCGCGTTCGACCCGGCGCGGCTGCCGGCCGGCTGGGCCGGACACGTGAAGTGGGCGCACTTCGGCTGCATCAGCCTCGTGCGCGAACCGCTCGCGGGCACGCTCGTCGCGCTCGCGGCCGACCTGCACGCGCGTGGCGTGAAGATCAGCTTCGATCCGAACTACCGGAACCTGATGACGGCCGCGTACCGGCCGACGCTCGAGAAGATGGCCGCGCTCGCCGACCTGATCAAGGTGTCCGACGAGGACCTGCGCCACCTGTTCGGCGGCGACGGCCCCGATGCGGTCGCCGCGGTGCGCGCGCTGAATCCGCGCGCGGCCGTGCTCGTCACGCGCGGCGCGCAGGCGGCCACGCTTTACGCGGACGGCGACGTGCTCGAGGCCAGCCCGCCGCGCGTCGAGGTGGTCGACACCGTCGGCGCGGGCGACGCGTCGATCGGCGGCATGCTGTTCAGCCTGATGGCCGCGCCGCAGCGGTCGTGGCGCGAGCATCTCGCGTTCGCGCTCGCGGCGGGCGCCGCCGCGTGCCGGCATACGGGCGCGCATGCGCCGACGCTCGACGAGGTCGTCGCGCTGCTCGAACGGTGACGGGACGATGACGGCGCGCTGATCGGTCGCCGATTAGCGGCGCTGTACATGCTGCGCCGCAGTGCTACGATGAAGTGTCCTATTGCGGGAGAGGCACGATGGACACGAACACGTTCACGAAAGGCATCTACACGGCCAAGGCGCATACGCAGCACGCCGCCAACGGACAGTTCCAGGGTTACGTGATCCTCGCCCGGGACGACGGCGACGAGACGGAGAACATGCGCTACGACGTCCACACGACGAGTCCGAGCGAGGAAGAGGCGTTCGACGAAGCGAAGGCGCTCGCGCACCGGATCCTCGGCGAAATCGAACTGTAACGCGCGAACCGTGACGCGCCGAACCATCCCGCGCGCGCCGCGGCCCGGTCGCGGCGCGCCGCCGCATTCGGCGCGGCTCAGAGCAGCCGCGCCACCATCGACACCAGCATCGTCAGCACCAGCGTCGACATGAACGGGAACGGGTAGCGCCGCCCGCCGAGCGTCAGCGTGACGTCGCCCGGCATCCGCCCGATGCCGAACTTGCCGAGCCACGGCCAGCAGCGCGTCAGGATCATCACCGCGACGAACGACGCCATCAGCCAGCGCAGCATCCCGGGCTCCCCGTCAGAGCGCGTGCGAGCGGTCGCCGCGCGCGAAGGCGTCGAGCGTGCCGTCGATCCCGCGCGAGAACGCGATCACCTTGAACAACTCGCCCATCTCCGCTTCCGAGATCAGCTTCTGCACCGCGTTCGCGGCCGGCAGGAACTGGTGGATGTCGGAAGGATCGATCGCGGCCAGCGCGTCGGTGATGCCTGCGTTCAACAGGAAGCGCGCCTGCGACGTGTAGCCGAGCAGGTCGGCGCCGGTCGCGACGCCCGCGTCGTAGATGCCCGTGAATTCGACGTGTGCGGTGATGTCCTGCAGCCCCGGGTACAGGAATGCGTCGTCATGCGCGTGATGGCGGTAGTGGCACATCAGCGTGCCGCGGTCGCGCTGCGGATGGTAGTACTCGTGCGCGGGGAACCCGTAGTCGACCAGCAGCACCGCGCCACGCCCGAGCATCGTGCACACGGTACGCGTGAACGCCAGCGCGGCTTCGTGCGTCTCGGTCACGTAGCCGTCGTCGACGTCGAGCGTCGCGAGCACCGGCGGCAGGCCGGCCGCACCGGCGGGCCGGTCGTTGAACACGAATGCGTGCCGCGCGTCGAGCGCGACGCCGCGCTCGAGCCACACGCCGTCCGCCTTCGCGAAGAGGCGCACCGGCATCGCGTCGAGCACCTCGTTGCCGACCACGACGCCGTCGAAGCGCTCGGGCAGCGCGTCGAGCCAGCGCACCTTCGCGGCGAGCGCCGGCGCGGCCGCCGCGATCGTGTCGCGCTGCCGTTCGCGCAGTTCGCCGGACAGGTCGACGATCAGGTATTCGTCGAGCTCGACGCCGAGCGCATCGAGCGCCGCGAGCAGCCCGGCCGCGAGCTTGCCCGTGCCCGCGCCGAACTCCATCACGCGGCGCGTGCCGCTTGCCGCCAGCGCTTGCGCGACGGGATTCGCGAGCGTCTGCGCGAACAGCGGCGACAGCTCGGGGGCCGTCACGAAGTCGCTGCCGTCGTCGGCGCGGCGGCCGAACTTGCGCGCGCCGCCGCTGTAATAGCCGAGGCCGGGCGCATACAGCGCGCGCTCCATGAAGCGGTCGAACGGCAGCCAGCCGCCGGCCGCCGCGATCTCGTCGCGCAGTTGCGCGGCAAGGGTTTCGGACTGCGCGAGCGCGTCAGGGCCGGGAGCAGGTAAACTAGCGGGTTCGTGAGCTTTCGGGTTCATCCCGGCATTGTAAATGACCGTTTCAGCCGATACGTCGCCCCCGCGCATCGCGCTCGTCGCCGGCGCGCTGGGCAGCGCGGCCGACGCCGCGTCGCTCGGTCGCGCGCTCGCGACCGGATTCGCGCAGCACGGCTGGGACATCGCGGTGCAGCGCAGCCCCGGCACGCCGCGCGCGGCCGCCGACGCGCTCGTCGCCGAAGTCGCCGCCCGCGGGCGCCGTGCAGCCGTGCTCGACGCCGATCTGGCCCTGGAAACCGACGCGGCCGCGCTCGTCGCCGCGTGTGCTGCGGCGCTCGGCCGGCCCGCCTGTGCTGTGTTCGTGAGTGCATGCGCCGCCACCGACGACGCGCACACCGTGGACGGCGCATCGCTCGCCGCCGCGCTCGCGCGCAACGTGACGGCGCCGCTCGCGCTGGCCCGGGCGCTTGCCGACGCGACGCCCGACGCCGCGCGTGACGACGAATCGCTGCGCGCCTGCGTGATCCACGTTCTGGATCAGGCCCTGTTTCACCCGGCGCCGGCGCAGTTGTCGCACGCGCTGATGCAGGCCGCGCTGAACCGCGCGACCTCCGCGCTGGCGCTGGCGCTGGCGCCGAAGGTGCGCGTCGCGGCGCTCGTGCGCGGCCACGCGCCGCACGCGAACGACATCGCGGCGGCGGCCTGCTATCTCGCGAGCGCGCCCGGCGTCACGGGCGCGACGCTGACCGTCGACGGCGGCGAGCACCTGGTGCCGCCCGCCGCCGGCCCGAATGAATGAACCGCGCGGATCGCGCGGCGTGATCGCCGCCGCCCGCGCCGCTTTGCGTGCGCGCACGCCAATTTGACTGGGACGACCATGTTTTCCGCTCTCCTGCACCCCCGCCTCGCGGACTGCCGCAGGCTCTACCTGCGCGACTACGAGGTGCACATCAACATCGGGGCCTTCGAACACGAGAAGCGCGGCGAGCAGCGCGTCGTCATCAACGTCGACCTGTTCGTGCCGCTCGCGCTGTCCACCCCCGTCGACGACCGGCTGCATGAAGTCGTCGACTACGACCTGATGAAGCAGAGCGTCGCGCAGTGCGTGGCGCGCGGCCACATCCACCTGCAGGAAACGCTGTGCGACGCGATCGCCGCGAACCTGCTGGCGCACGACGCCGTGCGCGCGGTACGCGTCTGTACCGAGAAACCGGACGCCTATCCGGACTGCGACGCCGTCGGCGTCGAAGTCTTTCGCATCAAGGACGAGGAGCGCGCATGAACGCCCCCCACATGAACGACACGGCGGCCGATGGCGCCGCCATCGAAGCCACCGCCGCCGACACCGGCCGCCGCGTGCTGACGCGCCGCGAGCAGAAGGAAGCGTACGAGAACAACAAGCTGTTCAAGCGGATCGTGCGCCAGGTCGGCCAGGCGATCGGCGACTACAACATGATCGAGCAGGGCGACAAGGTGATGGTGTGCCTGTCGGGCGGCAAGGACAGCTACGCGATGCTCGACGTGCTGCTGCGCCTGCGCGAGCGCGCGCCGATCGACTTCGACATCGTCGCGGTCAACCTCGACCAGAAGCAGCCGGGCTTCCCTGAACACGTGCTGCCCGAGTACCTGACGCAGGTCGGCGTGCCGTTCCACATCGAGAACCAGGACACCTACAGCATCGTCAAGCGGCTCGTGCCCGAAGGCAAGACGACCTGCTCGCTGTGCTCGCGGCTGCGCCGCGGGATCCTGTACCGCGTGGCCGGCGAGCTCGGCGCGACCAAGATCGCGCTCGGCCACCACCGCGACGACATCCTGCAGACGCTGCTGCTCAACATGTTCTACGGCGGCAAGCTGAAAGGAATGCCGCCGAAGCTGCAGTCGGACGACGGCAGGAACGTCGTGATCCGCCCGCTCGCATACGTGAAGGAAACCGATCTCGAGAAATACGCGGAGCTGCGCGAATTCCCGATCATCCCGTGCAACCTGTGCGGCAGCCAGCCGAACCTGAAGCGCGCGGAAATGAAGGCGCTGATCCGCGAATGGGACAAGCGCTTCCCGGGCCGCGTCGACAACATGTTCAGCGCGCTCGCGAACGTCGTGCCGTCGCACCTGATGGATACGACCCAGTTCCCGTTCGCGTCGCTGCGCGCGACCGGCGTTGCCGATCCGCAGGGCGACATCGCGTTCGACGAGGAGCCGTGCGCGTCCGGCGAAGAGACCGCCGCGCCGGGCGCCGCGAAACCGATCTCGATCGTCCAGTTCGACGACCTGTAAGCAGGGTCCGAACACCCGCCGGAACCGGGGCCGCAGCGTCGTTCCGGCGCTGTCGCCCCGCCGCGACAGGCCCGGAACGACGGGGGCCGCATGCTAAAATGGACGGCTTCGAACTCCTCTGACAAGCTGGCGCCATGAATATCGTGATTTTGGCGGCAGGCACCGGCAAGCGCATGCGTTCCGCGCTGCCGAAAGTGCTCCATCCCCTGGCCGGCAGGCCGCTCCTCTCCCACGTCATCGCCACCGCGCGCACGCTGCAGCCGTCGCGGCTCGTCGTCGTGGTCGGTCACGGCGCCGAGCAGGTCCAGGCCGCCGTCGCCGCGCCCGACGTCCAGTTCGCGGTGCAGGCCGAGCAGCTCGGCACCGGCCACGCGGTACGCCAGGCGCTGCCGCTGCTCGATCCCGCGCAACCGACGCTGGTGCTGTACGGCGACGTGCCGCTCACCCGCGCGTCGACGCTGCGGCGTCTCGTCGACGCCGCGCGCGAGGGCCGCTACGGGATTCTGACCGTCACGCTCGACGACCCGACCGGCTACGGCCGCATCGTGCGCGACGCGTCCGGCTTCGTCACGCGCATCGTCGAGCAGAAGGACGCGTCGCCCGAGCAGCTGAAGATCGCCGAGATCAACACCGGCATCATCGTCACGCCCACGGCCCAGCTGTCGATGTGGCTCGGCGCGCTGAAGAACGAGAACGCGCAGGGCGAGTACTACCTGACCGACGTCGTCGAGCTCGCGATCGAGGCCGGCTTCGAGATCGTCACGGCGCAGCCCGACGAGGAATGGGAAACGCTCGGCGTGAACAGCAAGGCGCAGCTCGCGGAGCTCGAGCGCATCCATCAGCGCAACGTCGCCGATGCGCTGCTCGTCGACGGCGTCACGCTCGCCGATCCGGCGCGGCTCGACGTGCGCGGCACGCTGCGCTGCGGCCGCGACGTGTCGATCGACGTGAACTGCGTGTTCGAAGGCAACGTGACGCTCGCCGACAACGTGACGATCGGCCCGAACTGCGTGATCCGCAACGCGTCGGTCGGCGCCGGCACGCGCGTCGACGCGTTCACGCACATCGACGGCGCCGAGCTCGGCGCGAACACCGTGATCGGCCCGTACGCGCGGCTGCGCCCCGGCGCGCAGCTCGCGGACGAGGCGCACGTCGGCAACTTCGTCGAGGTGAAGAACGCGGTGATCGGCCACGGTTCGAAGGCGAACCACCTCACCTACATCGGCGACGCCGACATCGGCGCGCGCGTGAACATCGGCGCGGGCACGATCACCTGCAACTACGACGGCGCGAACAAGTTCCGCACCGTGATCGAGGACGACGTGTTCGTCGGCTCCGACACGCAGCTCGTCGCGCCGGTGCGCGTCGGCCGCGGCGTGACGATCGCGGCCGGCACGACGATCTGGAAGGACGTTGCCGACGGCCTGCTCGCATTGAACGAGAAGACGCAGACCACGAAGAGCGGCTACGTCCGCCCGGTCAAGAAGAAGAGCTGAACCTTTAGCGGGCGCCCGGACGGCGCCCGCGTCGACTTACAGGACTGACCCATTCATGTGCGGCATTGTCGGCGCAGTTGCGCAGCGTAATATCGTTCCGGTGCTGATCGAAGGATTGCGGCGCCTCGAATACCGTGGCTACGATTCGTGCGGCGTCGCCGTGCTCGAGCCGGGCGCGCCCAAGCGCGCGCGCAGCGTCGCGCGCGTCGCCGATCTCGATGCGCAGGTGCAGGAATCGCATCTCGAAGGCACGACCGGCGTCGCGCACACGCGCTGGGCGACGCACGGCGCGCCCGTCACGAACAACGCGCATCCGATCTTCTCGTCGAACGCGCTCGCGCTGGTGCACAACGGCATCATCGAGAACTTCGAGCCGCTGCGCGAAGCGCTGCGCGCGAAGGGCTACGAGTTCGTGTCGCAGACCGACACCGAAGTCATCGCGCACCTCGTGCACAGCCTGTATCGCGGCGACCTGTTCGAGGCCGTGCGCGAAGCCGTGCAGCAGCTGCACGGCGCCTATGCGATCGCGGTGACGCACAGGGACCAGCCACACACCGTCGTCGGCGCGCGCCAGGGTTCGCCGCTCGTCGTCGGCCACGGCGACGGCGAGAACTTCCTCGCGTCCGACGCACTCGCGCTGGCCGGCAGCACCGACCGCTTCACGTTCCTCGAGGAAGGCGACGTGTGCGAGCTGTCGCTCGACGGCGTGAAGATCGTCGATCGTCACGGCGCGCTCGCGCAGCGCGAGATCCGCGTCGTCAGTGCATACGGCGGCGCGGTCGAGCTGGGCCCGTATCGCCACTTCATGCAGAAGGAAATCTTCGAGCAGCCGCGCGCGATCGGCGACACGGTGCCGCAAACCGAAGCGTTCGACGCGACGCTGTTCGGCGATGCGGCCCCCGCCGCGTTCGCGGAGATCGACAGCCTGCTGATCCTCGCGTGCGGCACGAGCTACTACTCGGGCCTCACCGCGAAGTACTGGCTCGAATCGATCGCGAAGATCCCGACCCAGGTCGAGATCGCGAGCGAATACCGCTACCGCGAATCCGTGCCGAACCCGCGCCAGCTCGTGCTGGTGATCTCGCAGTCGGGCGAGACGGCCGACACGCTCGCCGCGCTCAAGCACGCGCAGTCGCTCGGCCACACGCATACGCTCGCGGTGTGCAACGTCGCGACGAGCGCGATGGTGCGCCTCACCGAGATGCAGTTCCTGACGCACGCAGGCACCGAGATCGGCGTTGCGTCGACCAAGGCGTTCACGACGCAGCTCGTCGCGCTGTTCGTGCTGGCCGCGACGCTCGGCAAGCTGCGCGGGCACGTCGACGCCGCGCAGGAAGCCGAATTCCTGAAGCAGTTGCGCCACCTGCCGGCCGCGCTGAACAGCGTGCTCGCGCTCGAGCCGCAGATCATCGCGTGGTCGGAGGAATTCGCGCGCAAGGAAAACGCGCTGTTCCTCGGCCGCGGGCTGCACTACCCGATCGCGCTCGAAGGCGCGCTGAAGCTGAAGGAAATCTCGTACATCCATGCGGAGGCGTATCCGGCCGGCGAACTGAAGCACGGGCCGCTCGCGCTCGTCACTGAAGCGATGCCGGTCGTCACGGTCGCGCCGAACGACACGCTGCTCGAGAAGCTGAAGTCGAACATGCAGGAAGTGCGCGCACGCGGCGGCGAGCTGTACGTGTTCGCGGATGCCGACACGCAGATCGTCAACGACGAAGGCCTGCACGTGATCCGGATGCCGGAACACTACGGGCAGCTGTCGCCGATCCTGCACGTCGTGCCGCTGCAACTGCTCGCATATCACACCGCATGCGCGCGCGGCACCGACGTCGACAAACCGCGCAACCTCGCGAAGTCGGTGACGGTGGAGTAAGCAATCGGCGCAGCGCGGTCCGGCGCGCCGACGAGACTGACGGAGAGACCATGGTAAGACTGTTTGGATGCGGATTGCTGGCGCTGACCTTCGCGTCGACGGGCTGGGCGGCCGAGCACTACGTCGAAGTCTGGAACCCGCCCGAGGCGCGGTTGCCGGCAGCGCGTACGCCGGATGCCCGCACGCCGGCAGCGCGTCCAGGTGCCGACGCGCACGCCGGCGGCAAGACCGTGGAAAAGCACGCGAGCGTGCAGCCGAAGGCTGCGGTCAAGCCGCACAAGCGCCGCGTCGCACAAGCCGTGAAAAGCACGCCGCATCGACCGACCGCCGCGACGGTCGATGCGCCGGCCGCACCGCGCCCGGTCGCGCAGCCTACGCCCGGCCGGCTCACGGTGATGCAGCCGGCCATGCCCGACACGCCGCACGCACTCAAGTTCTCGGACATCCCGCGGCAATACACACCGGACGGCAACGTGCTGCGTGTCGGCACGAGCAGCCGCTCCGCGGAGGTGACGCGATAATGGAAGCGCAGACCTATCACGGCTACCAGATCTGGGGCCATTCGATCCTGCAGCAGGATGAAATCCTGCAGCCCGAACGCTTCGCAGCGAGCGGCACGATCACGCAGAACAATCGGCTCGTCGAAGCGTCGGGCGTGCTCGGCGTGTTCGATACCGAGGACGAAGCGCGCGAAGCGGGGCTCGAATGGGCCCGCGCATGGATCGACAACCATCGCTGAACGGGCCGCGCGGCTGCGCGCGAGCCGTCAACGCAAGAAAAAAGGGGCGTCCATGACGCCCCTTTCTGCATTCGGCCCCGGCCCGCTCAGGCAACGGGCCGCGGCGGCGGCACCACCGTCCGGGGCCGGCCGACGAGCCGCGCCAGCACGACGATCGCGACCAGCGTGACGACGTACGCAACGATCTGGATCCCCGCCGGACGCGCGGTATAGCCGATCAGCGTATGCAGCGCCTTGCCGACGATGCTCGATTCCTTCAGCAGCCACGAGGTATCCCAGACCGCATCGCCCCACGACGGCACGAGGCCGGCGGCAAGCAGGAAGCCGACGCACTGGCTCGCCATCCCCGCCGCGAGCAGCACGATCAGCGCGTTGGTGACGGAGAAAAGGCGCTTGAGTGGAATCTGCAGCAGGCCCGCATACATCGCGTAGCCGAGCCCGGCGCCGCCCAGCACGCCGAGCAGCCCGCCGACGATCATCTGCGGCGTCTGTCCCGGATCGCCCGCCGCGATGCCGTACAGGAACAGCACGGCCTCGGAGCCCTCGCGCAGCACCGCGACGCCGACGACGATCGCGAGCCCCGTCAGCGGCCGGCTGCCGGCTGCGACGGCTCGGCCGACCTCGCCCATGTGCAGCGCCATCTCGCGGCCGTGGCGGCTCATCCAGATGCAGTGCCACGCGAGCATCAGCGTCGCGACGAACATCACGCCGGCGTTGAAGACTTCCTGCCCCATGCCGGAGGCCCACTGCGAAATCACGTCGGCGAACGCGGCGATCAGGCCGGCGCCGATCACGCCGCCGACGAGGCCGCCGCCGACCCACCAGCCGCGGCTCGGCACGCCCTTCGTCGCGGCCATCACGATCGACACCACCAGCGCGGCCTCGAGCACTTCACGAAAGACGATCAGGGCGGTAGACAGCATGGCGATATCCGCTTATTTGACGGTCAGGTGCGTCTTCGACTGCGCTTCATGATACTCGTCGTGGAACTCGTAGGTGCCGGCGTTCAGCGGCCCGACCAGGATCTCCACCGACTTGCCGGCCGGCACGACCTTCTCCGCCTTGAAATCGTCGCTTTCGAATTCCGCGGGCGTCGCATCGAGATTCTTCACGACGAACTTCACCTTCTTGCCGGCCGGAATCGTCACGCCGTCGGGCGAAAACTTGTGGTTCTTCAGGGTCAGGTTGACGACGTCGTCGGCAGCGAATGCGGACGTTGCCGATGCGCCCAGCAGGGCCAGTGCGAAACCGAAAGCGAAGCGATTCATACGGGTACCGAAATGAAATATCGAGGGGAATCGATAGTAAGATCGATTCGCATTTCCCTCTCCCAGTACCCTTACTCATGGCATGGACATCGGGCGTCAGTGATGCGACGCGCACCTTGTCGCGCAAGGCTCCGCGAGATTTCGCCGGCAATACGCGGCCGTCAATCGGGAAAAATTCGGACTGACGCACACGAGCAGATTGCGATTCGTCTGACATCAGCTTTACAAATTGCTTGTGCAGTGTCGAACGCGACGAATGGCTTGACCTTCCCACCATGGCAAGCTTCATGCTGGCGATGTTTGTGAATCGCCAATCAACCCAGGAGAACACGATGGAATTCGAAGTCCAGGACATGACCTGCGGCGGCTGCGCCAACGCCATCACGCGCGCCGTGACGGCAGCGGACCCGGCCGCGAAGCTCGACATCGACGTGGCCGCGAAGACGGTCAAGGTCGAATCGGCGCAAGGCGCCGAACGCGTGCAGTCGATCATCGAAGCCGCGGGCTTCCACCCGGCATTGCGCTCGGCCTGACGCGCGCGGGCGCGGCGCCCCTCGGCACCGCGCCCGTACACCGGCCGCGTCAGCGCAGCCGGATCAGCGTCGACTTCAGCTCGGTGTATTTCTCGAGCGCGTGCAGCGACTTGTCGCGGCCGTTGCCCGACTGCTTGTAGCCGCCGAACGGGAAGTTCATGTCGCCGCCTTCGTCGTAGCAGTTCACCCACACCGTGCCCGCCCGCAGCCGGCGCGACACGTCGTGCGCGGTCGTCAGGTTCGACGTCCACACGGCCGCGGCCAGCCCGTATTCGGTGTCGTTCGCGATCCGCACCGCCTCGTCGACATCGTCGAACACGATCACCGACAGCACGGGGCCGAAGATCTCCTCGCGCGCGATCTTCGCATCGGGCTTTACCTCGAACACCGTCGGTTCCACGTAGAAGCCGCCCGTCTCCTCCTTCACGCGCGCGCCGCCCGTGACGAGCGTGCCTTCCTTGCGCCCGGCATCGATGTAGCCGAGCACGCGCTCGAGCTGGATCCCGTCGACGATCGCGCCCATCGATACCGACGGATCGAGCGGGTTGCCCGGCACGTACGCGCGCGCGGCCGCCACCAGCTTCTCGATGAACGCGTCCTTGATGTCGCGATGCACGAGCAGGCGCGAGCCGGCCGTGCACATCTCGCCCATGTTGTAGAAGATCGCCCCGGCCGCGGCCTGCGCGGCGCGGTCGAGGTCCGGACAATCCGGCAGCACGATGTTCGGCGACTTGCCGCCGAGCTCGAGCCACGCGCGCTTCAGGTTCGACTGCGCGGCGTACTGCATGATCAGCTTGCCGACCGCGGTGGAGCCGGTGAACGCGATGCAGTCGACATCGCGATGCAGCGCGAGCAGCTTGCCCGGTTCGCCTGCGCCCGGCACGACGTTGAACACGCCGGCCGGGATGCCGGCCTCGTATGCGAGCTGCGCGACGCGGATCGCGGTCAGCGGCGATTTCTCCGACGGCTTCAGCACGACGCTGTTGCCGGCCGCGAGCGCCGGGCCGAACTTCCATGCGGCCATCAGGATCGGGAAGTTCCACGGCACGACGGCCGCCACCACGCCGACCGGCTCGCGCGTGACGAGACCGACGAGATGATGGTCGGCCGGCGCGACTTCGCCGCCGACCTTGTCGATCGCTTCGGCGAACCACTCGACGCAATAAGCGGCGCCCGGCACGTCAACCGTCGTGGTGTCGCCGATCGGCTTGCCCGCATCGAGCGTCTCGAGCAGCGAAAGTTCGTCGAGATGCTCGCGCATCAGCGCGGCCCAGCGCAGCAGCACGGCCTTGCGCGCGCGCGGGTTCAGTCCGGCCCACACGCCGGCGTCGAACGCGCGGCGCGCGGCCGCGACGGCGGCGTTCACGTCGGGCTCTCCGCAGTCGGCCACCTTCGCGAGCACGCGACCGTCGATCGGGCTCACGCAGTCGAACGTCCTGCCGCCGTGCGCGTCGCGCGACGTGCCGTCGATGAATGCGCGCCCTTCAATCGTGAGCGACGCCGCCTTGTCCTGCCAGTCAGCCAAAGTCAACTTGTTCATCAGGATGCCTCAATTGTCGTGGCATTCGTGCTGCGGCATGCCGCGCAACGGCAAGACTGCCGGCGACGAATGCGGTGATGCGGGCTCAGAAGGTGGCCGGCGAATTCGCCGACACGACCTCGCAGAGCTGTTCCGCGCTGGGATTGCGAAAACGGTGCGGCAAACGGCTTTCGAAGTAGTAGCCGTCTCCGGGGTCGAGCAGCCAGGTCGCGCCGTCGACGGTGAGCTCGAGCCGGCCCGAAACGACCACGCCGCCCTCGTGCCCCGCGTGCACGAGCATCTCGGGCCCCGTATCGGCGAGCGGCTGGTAGATCTCGCGCATGATGCACATGTTGCGGTCCTTCACGCCCGCGCCGACGAGATGAAATGCGAGCGCGTCGTTGCCAAGGTTCGGCATCTCGTCGCGGCGCGATACGACCGAGCGCGATTCGACGAGTTCGAACGTGAAGAACTCCGCGAGACTCATCGGAATGCATTCGAGCAGTTTCTTCAGCGAGCCGACCGACGGGCTTACGCGCCCCTGTTCGATCAGCGAGATCGTGCCGTTGGTCACGCCGGCCCGCTTCGCGAGTTCACGCTGCGACAGGCCATGCTTGTTGCGCACGAAACGCAGGCGCTCGGCGACTTCGGTGGACATCGATTCGGTTTCGGACACGATAGAAGTGCGGTGAAAAAGTGAAACGACGCGTGGAGCGGCGTTACGCAGCCGTTGAATATTCTAATCACTTTATGCCGCGCATCAGCGGGGAAAACCCTGAAAGGCGTTCGAAATAATGAACACCCAGCGGGTCATTCCATTTACGAATATTTTGTTCGGAGTGCCTCGGGAAAGCCCTGACACGAGACCGTCAAAAAACATTTGACGCCGTTTTTGGCTCGTATATGCTGGCTCTCAGGTCAGCGTCATTGGCCATTCATCGGCACCGAAAAACGTTATTGCAACGTAAAAATTGATGCCCATCGATGTAAATGACGCAGGTCCGGCACCTCGATTATTTTAAACGCCTCACGCGCCGAAACGATCAGGTGTTCAATACTTTCAACAAACCAGTCGAGTGTAATCGTGAGAGTCCGTGGCCCTCTGGTGAGGTGGGATCGAGGCGATGTGCGAAGTTTGCGCAGCGCTGTTCCCGCTTCCGATGGCAGTTGCGGCTGGCATAGTCCTCGCCTGCTGCATCTGTCGATCTACACCATCCTGTCCCGTCGTTCCGTTCGCCGTCACAACGCCGTTTCCGCACGCGCGTTCGTGGCCGTCGATACCGACGAAGTCGCATCGCTGCTGCCATAGCGCCTCTCCTCCTTTTCTCGTCGTTCGTTTCAACTGCCTGCTCGTCAGCCGCGTCGTCTGCGCGGTGACGGAACGCGTTCGCGCATCCATTGCCGCGTCGCGCAGCGCAACGAAACGAACGACGGCCTGACCGTCGCGCGCAGCGCGGATCGCCATGCGAACCCGTTGCGCCCATTCACCAGCGGCCTTGCGCATTTCGCCAGGCTGCGGGGCCGTGTCGCGCCTGCATTTCGCGATTTTCCCGCGTAACGCACGCCATGGCCCTACGGACAACTGATTGACGTCATGGAAAGGAAACCCCTCGTCGGCATCACCGCCGACTTCACGCAAATCGGCGCACATGCGTCGCACACGGTCGGCGACAAGTACGTCGCGGCGATCGTCGACGGCGCACACGCGCTCGCGATGGTGCTGCCCGCGCTCGGCGATCGCCAGTCGACCGACGACGTGCTCGCCACGGTCGACGGCCTGTTGTTTACCGGCAGCTATTCGAACGTCGAGCCGCACCTGTATGGCGGCGAGCCGAGCGAGCCCGGCACGAAGCACGATCCCGCGCGTGACGCGACGACGCTGCCGCTGCTGCGTGCGGCGATCGCCGCTGGCGTGCCCGTGCTGGCCGTGTGCCGCGGCTTCCAGGAGCTGAACGTCGTCTGCGGCGGCACGCTGCATCAGCGCGTGCACGAAGTGCCCGGCCTCGCCGATCACCGCGAGGACGACGACGCGCCGATGGACACGCAATACGGCCCCGCGCACGTCGTGCGCCTGACGCCCGGCGGCGTGCTGCACACGCTCGCCGGCGGCCGCGATGACGTGCACGTGAACTCGCTGCACAAACAGGGCGTCGCGCAGCTCGGTGCCGGCCTCGCCGTCGAAGCCGTCGCGCCGGACGGCCTGATCGAGGCCGTCAGCGTCGTCGACGCACCGGCCTTCGCCCTCGCCGTGCAATGGCACCCGGAATGGCGGCATGCGCATGACCCGCTGTCGAGCGCGATCTTCCGCGCCTTCGGCGACGCATGCCGCGCCCGCCGGAACGCCCGCGAGCGCACCAGGGCCGCCGCCGCGCTCGCATGAGCGCGTCGAACAACCAACGAGAACGAACATGCAAGACATCGACGAATTTCTGAAGCAGCACCGGATCACCGAGATCGAAGCGATCATTCCCGACATGGCCGGCATCGCGCGCGGCAAGATCACGCCGCGCAACAAGTTCACGTCCGGCGAATCGATGCGCCTGCCGCAGGCCGTGATGGTGCAGACCGTCACCGGCGAGTATCCGGAAGACGGCTCGCTGACCGGCGTGACCGACCCCGACATGGTGTGCGTGCCCGACACGTCGACCATTCGCCTGATCCCGTGGGCGGTCGACCCGACCGCGCAAGTGATCCACGACTGCGTGCACTTCGACGGCTCGCCGGTCGAGATCTCGCCGCGCTACGTGCTGCGCCGCGTGCTCGACCTGTACAAGGCGAAGGGCTGGAAGCCCGTCGTCGCGCCGGAGCTCGAGTTCTACCTGGTCGACATGAACAAGGATCCGGACCTGCCGCTGCGTCCGCCTGTCGGCCGCACGGGCCGCCCCGAGACGGGCCGCCAGTCGTATTCGATCGAGGCGGTCAACGAGTTCGACCCGCTGTTCGAGGACATCTACGAGTACTGCGAAGCACAGAACCTCGATATCGACACGCTGATCCACGAAGTCGGCGCCGCGCAGATGGAGATCAACTTCATGCACGGCGACGCGCTGTCGCTCGCCGACCAGGTGTTCCTGTTCAAGCGCACGGTGCGCGAGGCCGCGCTGCGTCACAACATGTACGCGACGTTCATGGCGAAGCCGATGGAAAACGAGCCGGGTTCGGCGATGCACGTGCACCAGAGCATCGTCGACGAGGAGACGGGCCAGAACCTGTTCACGTCGCGGGAAACCGGCGGCGCGACGTCGATGTTCTACAACTACCTCGCGGGGCTGCAGAAATACACGCCCGCCTTGATGCCGATCTTCGCGCCGTACATCAATTCGTACCGCCGGCTGTCGCGCTTCATGGCCGCGCCGATCAACGTGCAGTGGGGCTACGACAACCGCACGGTCGGCTTCCGCATCCCGCACTCGGGCCCGGCCGCGCGCCGCATCGAGAACCGGATCCCGGGCGTCGACTGCAACCCGTACCTCGCGCTCGCGGCGACGCTCGCGGCCGGCTATCTCGGCATGACGCAGCGTCTCGAACCGACCGAACCGCTCGTCAGCGACGGCTACGAACTGCCGTACCAGCTGCCGCGCAACCTCGAGGAAGGGCTCACGCTGATGGCCGCATGCGAGCCGCTCGGCGAAATTCTCGGCCACAAGTTCCTGAAGGCGTATTTCGCGCTGAAGGAAACCGAATACGAAGCGTTCTTCCGCGTGATCAGCTCGTGGGAACGCCGCCATCTGCTGCTGCACGTCTGAGCGTGCGCACGACGAATACGGAATCACGGAGGAAACATGACTTACCGCAATGAATCTGCCTGGATCCAGCCGGCCGCGCCGGCCGCCGCACCGCGCACGACGCAGGCACGCTCGACCGCCGAATACCGCGCGCTCGACGCCGCGCACCACATCCACCCGTTCTCGGACATGGGCGCGCTCAA
>NZ_QTQA01000051.1:0-18674 GCF_003853825.1 Burkholderia sp. Bp9012
GTCGCGCAGACGGTGCTGTTCCTGTCGGCGTTCCCGAGCGCCGCGCTCACGGGCCAGTCGTTCGTCGTCAGCCACGGTTGGTTCATGCAGTAACGGGCTCCGGCACGGGCGGCCGCGCTGCGCGCCGCTTGTGCTGCAGGCAGCATTCGCCGGTAGTGGAACGGCAAGAAAAAAACGCGCTCCGGGGAGCGCGTTTGTTGTTTCGGCAGGGCGGGCTGCTACCCGCTGACACCGGCTTACTTCAGGACCGCTGCGACCGCATTGGCGACCGCATCGAGGTTGCGCGTGTTCAGCGCCGCAACGCAGATCCGGCCGGTGCCGACTGCGTAGATGCCGAACTCTTCGCGCAGGCGATCGACTTGCGCCGAGGTCAGGCCCGAATACGAGAACATCCCGCGCTGCGCGTTGATGAAGCTGAAGTCGCGATCGACACCGCTCGCCTTCAGGCGTTCGACGAGGCCGTTGCGCATCGCGCGGATGCGATCGCGCATTTCGCCGAGTTCCTGCACCCACGAAGCGTGCAGTTCAGGCGACGCGAGCACGGCCGCGACGACGGCGCCGCCATGGGTCGGCGGGTTCGAGTAGTTCGTGCGGATCACGCGCTTCAGTTGCGACAGCACGCGCGTCGCTTCTTCCTTGCTCGACGTGATGATCGACAGCGCGCCGACGCGCTCGCCGTACAGCGAGAACGACTTCGAGAACGACGACGACACGAACGCATTCAGGTCGGCAGCGGCAAAGAGACGCACCGCGGCGGCATCGGCCTCGATGTTCTCGCCGAAGCCCTGGTAGGCCATGTCGAGGAACGGCACGAGGTTGCGCGCCTTGACGACGTCGACGACCTGCTGCCATTGCGCTTCGGTCAGGTCGACGCCGGTCGGGTTGTGGCAGCACGCGTGCAGCACGACGATCGTGCCCGCCGCATAGCCGTTCAGCGCCGACAGCATGCCTTCGAAGTTCACGCCGTTGGTGGCGGCGTCGTAGTACGGGTATGCGACGACTTCGAAGCCGGCGGCTTCGAACAGTGCGCGGTGGTTTTCCCAGCTCGGATCGCTGATTGCGACCTTCGCGTTCGGGTTCACGGTGCGAAGGAAATCGGCACCGATCTTCAGTGCGCCCGTGCCGCCCAGTGCCTGCGCCGTGACCACGCGGCCCGCAGCGATCAGCGGCGAATCGTTGCCGAGCAGCAGCTTCTGCACCGCTGCGTCGTACGCGGCGATCCCGTCGATCGGCAGGTAGCCGCGCGGCAGGCCGGCGTCGACACGCGCCTTTTCCGCTTCGCGAACGGCGCGCAGCAGCGGAATCTTGCCTTCTTCGTTCGTGTACACACCGACGCCGAGGTTGACCTTGGTCGGGCGCGTATCGGCGTTGAAGGCTTCGTTCAGGCCCAGGATCGGGTCGCGGGGAGCAAGCTGGACAGCGGAGAAGAGCGACATGATGATTCGGCAGTAGTGAAAAGAGGGTCAGGCTTTCAGCCGGCGGGGCAGGCGCAGCGGACCGCGCGCCAACAGGCACGGCGCCGGAAAGCGCAGCAGCCTGACATTGTAGCGAATTCACGCTGCCGGAGGCGGCGATCGCGCGGCGAATTGCGATTTCGGGCGGTTGCCGCGCGTCAGGAGCCGTCAGCGGTTCGCAACGCCGCGAAGCGCTAGAATAGTTTTTTTGCCCTCGCTCCGGCCGCACTCCATGTCCGAACATCACGCCGAAGTCGGCGACGCGCTCGACGAATCGAAATTCGTGACCTTCGAAGGGTCGCCGTTCCAGTTGTACCAACCGTATCCGCCCGCAGGCGACCAGCCGACCGCGATCGAAACGCTCGTCGAAGGTGTCGGCGACGGCCTCGCATTCCAGACGCTGCTCGGCGTGACCGGTTCGGGCAAGACCTTCACGATGGCCAACACGATCGCGCGGCTCGGCCGCCCGGCAATCGTGTTCGCGCCGAACAAGACGCTCGCGGCGCAGCTCTACGCGGAATTTCGCGAGTTCTTCCCGCGCAACGCGGTCGAGTACTTCGTGTCGTACTACGACTATTACCAGCCGGAAGCGTACGTGCCGCAGCGCGACCTGTTCATCGAGAAGGATTCGTCGATCAACGAGCACATCGAGCAGATGCGGCTGTCGGCGACGAAGAGCCTGATGGAGCGCCGCGACGTGGTGATCGTCGCGACGGTGTCGGCGATCTACGGTATCGGCAACCCGTCCGAATACCACCAGATGATCCTGACGCTGCGCACCGGCGACAAGCTCGGCCAGCGCGACGTGATCGCGCGGCTGATCGCGATGCAGTACTCGCGCAACGAACAGGACTTCCAGCGCGGTACGTTCCGCGTGCGCGGCGACACGATCGACATCTTCCCGGCCGAGCACGCGGAATTGGCCGTGCGCGTCGAGCTGTTCGACGACGAGGTCGAGACGCTGCAGCTGTTCGACCCGCTGACCGGGCGCGTGCGACAGAAGATCCCGCGCTTCACCGTGTATCCGTCGTCGCACTACGTGACGCCGCGCGACACCGTGATGCGGGCGGTCGAGACGATCAAGGACGAATTGCGCGAGCGCCTCGAGTTCTTCCACAGCAACGGCAAGCTCGTCGAGGCGCAGCGCCTCGAGCAGCGCACGCGCTTCGACCTCGAGATGCTGCAGGAGCTCGGCTTCTGCAAGGGCATCGAGAACTACTCGCGGCACTTTTCGGGCGCCGCGCCCGGCGAGCCGCCGCCGACGCTCGTCGACTACCTGCCGCCCGACGCGCTGATGCTGCTCGACGAATCGCACGTGCTGATCGGCCAGCTGAACGGCATGTACAACGGCGACCGCGCGCGCAAGGAAAACCTCGTCAACTATGGCTTCCGGCTGCCGTCGGCGCTGGACAACCGGCCGCTCAAGTTCCCGGAGTTCGAACGCAAGATGCGCCAGGTGGTGTTCGTGTCGGCGACGCCGGCCGACTACGAGCAGCGCGTGACGGGGCAGGTCGCCGAGCAGGTGGTGCGGCCGACCGGGCTCGTCGATCCGGAAATCGAAGTGCGCCCGGCGAGTTCGCAGGTCGACGACGTGCTGACGGAGATCAATGCGCGCGTGAAGGCCGGCGAGCGGGTGTTGATCACCGTGCTGACGAAGCGCATGGCCGAGCAGCTCACAGAGTTCTTGGCCGACCACGGCGTCAAGGTGCGCTACCTGCATAGCGACATCGACACGGTGGAGCGGGTCGAGATCATCCGCGACCTGCGGCTCGGCACGTTCGACGTGCTGGTCGGGATCAACCTGCTGCGCGAGGGCCTCGACATTCCGGAAGTGTCGCTCGTCGCGATTCTCGATGCGGACAAGGAAGGCTTCCTGCGTGCCGAGCGCTCGCTGATCCAGACGATCGGCCGCGCGGCGCGCAACGTGAACGGCAAGGCGATCCTCTACGCCGACAGGATGACCGAATCGATGAAGCGCGCGATCGGCGAGACCGAGCGGCGCCGCGCGAAGCAGATCGCGCACAACGAGAAAATGGGCATTACGCCGCGCGGTGTCGTGAAGCGCATCAAGGACATCATCGACGGCGTGTACAACGCCGACGAGGCGCGCGCGGAGCTGAAGGAAGCGCAGCAGCGCGCGAAATTCGAGGATATGTCGGAGAAGCAGCTCGCGAAGGAAATCAAGCGTCTCGAGAAGCAGATGGCCGACTACGCGAAGAACCTCGAGTTCGAGAAGGCCGCCGCGACGCGCGACCAGCTTGCGCTGTTGCGCGAGCGCGTGTTCGGCGCGAACGTCGGCGACCACATCAACGGCGGCCGGTAAATCTTTCCAAGCGTCACCAAAATCTGTCAGTAACGGGTCTGTAAGCCTTGTCGGATCAGGGGTTTACACGGTGTCTCGTTTGTTCCGAAGCTGGTTCGGTGCTAAACTTCGCAAGTATTGAGAATAGTTCGCATTAACGTTCTTCATTGCGTTAGTGTTTTCAGCGTGCCGCCCCGGAGGCGGCGCGCATGTCGTCAAGATAGTCAGACAAATAACAAGGAGTGTCCATGTTGGGTTCTTCGTTCATCCGCACGTCGGTTGCGGTAGCGGCGGCGCTTGCCGCGATGTCGGCCTCGGCGGCCGAATATCCGATCGGCAAGCAGCAGATCCAGGGCGGCATGGAGATCGGCGCGGTGTACCTGCAGCCGATCACGATGGATCCGGAAGGGATGATGCGCAAGGCGTCGGATTCCGATATCCACCTCGAGGCGGACATCCACGCGGTCAAGAACAACCCGACGGGTTTCGCGGAAGGCGACTGGATGCCGTACCTGCAGGTCACGTACAAGCTGACGAAGCAGGGCGACACGAAGTGGAAGGCCGAAGGCGACCTGATGGGCATGGTCGCGAGCGACGGACCGCACTATGGCGACAACGTGAAGCTCGCCGGCCCGGGCAAGTATCACCTGACGATGACCGTCAAGCCGCCGATGCAGTCAGGCCACATGGCGTTCGGCCGTCACGTCGACAAGGAAACGGGCGTGGGCGCATGGTTCAAGCCCATCACCCTCGAATATGACTTCCCGTTCGCCGGCATCGGCAAGAAGGGCGGGTACTGATCGGTGGCATCACGGACGGCGTGCTTCGGCGCGCCGTCGGCGCAGAGAACCCAGAATGAAATTTCCCCAGAAAATCGTTGCCGCAGCCGCCGCGCTGTGGCTCGCCGGCGCGGCGCATGCCGCCGATCTGCCGACGTTCAAGCTCGAGATGACGGACGGCAAGCTGAATCCCGCCCGCATCGAAGTGCCGGCCGGCCAGCGCTTCAAGATCGAGATCAGGAATACCGGCAAGGGCGCCGCCGAATTCGAGAGCGTGCAGTTGCGCAAGGAGAAGGTGCTTGCGCCGGGCGCGGATTCGTTCGTGGTCGTCGCCCCGCTGTCGCCGGGCGAATACAAGTTTTTCGACGATTTCCACCAGCAGGCACAGGGCGTGATCGTCGCGAAGTAATGCGTTTTATCTGCGTGCGGGCGTACGAGTGTCTTGCGCCGCGCGTCAGGAGGATTCAATGGGTCAGATCTTGTTCATCGTCTGGCGGGAGAGCGTCGAAGCGCTGCTCGTCGTCGGCATCCTCTATGCATGGCTGAAGAACGGCGACGACGACGCGCGCCGCGGCCTGCCGTTTCTGTGGACGGGCGTGGCAGTCGGCCTGCTGATGGCGGTCGGTCTCGGCGCCGCGCTCGTCGGCTTTACCGAAGTGCTGTCCGGCGACGCGCAGGACTATTTCCAGACCGCGATGGTGCTCATCGCGTGCGTGCTGATCGTGCAGATGGTGCTGTGGATGCGCCGGCACGGCCGCACGCTGAAGCGTGACATGGAGCAGTCGCTGCAGCAGAGCACGCGCGATTCGAACTGGTGGGGCGTCGCCGTGCTGGTCGCGCTCGCGATCGCTCGCGAAGGCAGCGAGACGGTGATCTTCCTGTACGGCCTCGGTTTCGGTCAGTCGGGGCACGTGGACGGCAGCCAGATGCTCGCGGTCGTGATCGGCCTGGGCCTCGCGTTCCTCACGTTCTATCTGCTGCAGCTTGGCGGCAAGTACTTCTCGTGGCGGCATTTCTTCCGCGTCACCGAAGTGATGCTGCTGTTCCTCGGTGCGGGCCTGTTCCAGACCGGCGTCGACAAGCTGATCGACAAGGAAATCCTGCCGCTCGGCATTTCGCAGGTGTGGGATACCTCGTCGATTCTCGACGACTCCGGCACGTTCGGTTCGCTCGTCGCGACGCTGACGGGCTACCGGGCGCACCCGGCGCTGACCAACCTGATCGCCTATGCGGTGTACTGGGCGGTGGTCTGGCTGCTGATGAAGCGCGCGAGCCGTCGTCCGGTCGTCCCTGCAGGTCGCGCGGCATGAGTGTTGTTGCCGCAGCCAAGCCGGGCTGGCTCGCGCAGGCCGGTCAGTGGATGCAGCGCCACGGCGCGGTGATCCGCGGCATCCAGTGGGTCGTCGTCGCCGTCTACGCGTTCCTGATCATCGTGCCCGCAGTATTGCCGCTGCCCGACGATTCCGCGCATCTGTGGAGCAATCTCACGCTGATCGCGCAGTTCGTGTTCTGGGGCATCTGGTGGCCGTTCGTGCTGCTGTCGATGGTGATGCTCGGCCGCGTCTGGTGCGGCGTGCTGTGCCCGGAAGGCGCGCTGACCGAATATGCGAGCAAGTTCGGCCGCGGCGGCGCGATTCCGCGCTGGATGCGGTGGGGCGGTTGGCCGTTCGTCGCATTCGGGCTCACGACGATCTACGGGCAGATGGTGAGCGTGTACCAGTATCCGCTCGCGGTGCTGTTCGTGCTCGGCGGCTCGACCGTCGGCGCGATCGTGATAGGTGTGCTGTACGGCCGCGAGAAGCGCGTGTGGTGCAAGTACCTGTGCCCGGTCAACGGTGTGTTCGGGCTGCTCGCGCGGCTCGCGCCGATGCGCTACAAGGTCGATGAGGATGCTTGGCGTCGCTCGTACAAGAACGGCGAGCACGGGCATCGCGTGATTCCGATCAATTGCGCGCCGCTCGTGCCGTTGCGCAACATGAAGGGCGCGGCCTCGTGCCATATGTGCGGCCGATGCAGCGGGCACCGCGATGCAATCGCGCTGTCGTGGCGCTCGCCGTCCGACGAGGTCGTGAACCTTGGCGCGCAGCAGGCGAATCCGTGGGACACGGCGCTGATCCTGTACGGCCTGCTCGGCGTCGCGATCGGTGCGTTTCACTGGACCGTCAGCCCGTGGTTCGTGCAGATCAAGCAATGGCTCGCGGGCTGGCTCATTGATCGCGACATCACGTGGCCACTCGAGACGAATGCCCCGTGGTTCCTGCTCACGCACTATCCGGATCGAAACGATGTGTTCTCGTGGCTCGACGGCGGGCTGGTCGTCAGCTACATCGTCGGCACGGGGCTCGTGTATGGCACCGCGCTGCTCGTGCTGCTGGCCGGCGCGACGCTGATGCTCGGCCGTTTCGACCGCGTGCGTCTTCATCATCTCGCGCAGGCGCTGATCCCGATCGCGGGAGCCGGCGTGTTCCTCGGGCTGTCGGCGACGACGCTGTCGCTGCTGCGGGCGGAGCACGTGCCGCTCGGCTGGGCGACCGACGTTCGCATCGCGATTCTGGTCGGCGCCAACGCATGGAGCGCCTGGCTCGCATGGAAGGTGACGGGGCGCTATGCGGCCTGGTCGCGTCGACTGGCGGCATTCGCGTGGTTCGCGGCAGGCCTGGCCGTGGTCGACAGCGCATGGTGGTTGATGTTCTGGGGTTTCTGACGCGGTCTTGACGGCCGTGTGGCCGGGCTCCGGAGCAGCAGGCGAGCGTATATTTCGCCGTCGGGCTCCGGAACGCGCTGAAGCTGAAGTGCCGACAGCCGCGATGCCTTTCTCTTTGCATCCGGACGCACCGACAAAAAAAAGCGACACGTCGAAGGACGTGTCGCTTTTTTTCTTCCTTGTGCGAGAACCAAAAAAAAGTGGCTTGGCTTGCTGCAACGGCTGCTTGAGTGTGTTTGCACGAAGGGGTCTAGATCTCGCGTGCAAGCCGTTACGCTGGCTACTGCCCAACACCTCTCAGGGAGGTGGTCCCCACAATACTCTGTCGTTACTTCGTCAGGATCAGCTTGCCGAGCCGCGTGGCACGCAACTGATACGTCTCTCCGTTGTGCGCGATGCTGATGTGGCTGCGGCCTTGCAGCAGCGCATCGCTGCTGAGGGTCCGGGTGCCGGCATCGTGACTACCGGCAGGTTTCGCCGGCGTCGTGACCGCTGCCGTCTTCTGGCGGTTGGCGCTTGCGGTGCCGGTCGTGCGGCGCAACGTCAGCGTGGTCGGGCGCGTGGTGTCGGTCATTCGGTTGATCGGTGACTGTCGATACGATGGAATGAATTCTAAATGATAACTATTCCCATTTACAAAACTCTTTATCGATCGATATGACGAATCCGATAGCTTGAATCAAAGGGCGGCTCGCAGGCCGCCGCCGACGTCAGTGGAGCGGGTCAGGGTCCTTGCGTCCCTGTGCGTATTCGCGGATCAGGCGCACCGTGTCGATGTCCGACGTGCGATACGCTTCCTTGACGATGCCGTGCGTCTGGCGCGCTTCCTCGCTGTCGTCCGTGACGGTCAGCGTCGTGTGGTATTCGAAGCGCAGGAACAACTCGTGGTCGTCGCGTTCCTCGATCGTCATCGTCAGCGAGCCGCCGATTTCGCCGCCGGCCGCATGGATGTCGTAGCGCACTTGCTGGTTCGGGGTGAACGTCACGCGGTCGCGCACGGTCGCATGCCCGTAGTGCAGCTCGCGTTCGAGCGTGGTATCCGTCCGTTCAAGGACGACACAGCTGTCGAGGCCGATCACGAACAGCTGCGGCTGTTCGGCGCGCAGCACGAGGCCTTCCCAGAGCTGGTCGCGGGTAAGGGACGGCACGGCCGGATCGTCGGAGTTGATCTGGATCAGATGTTCGAAGTTCAAGGGGACGGGTTCCTTCTGGTGGCGGGCGGCCACATGGATCAAAAAAACATTGTGACGCAAAACGCGCAGCTTCGCGGCACCTGTGGCCCCGATCGGACGTCATGCCTCGATGGAACCCATGCGGCCGGTCTGGTAGTCGATGACGGCCTGCCGGATCTCTTCCTCGGTATTCATCACGAACGGGCCATAGCGGACGATCGGCTCGTTGAGCGGCACGCCGCCGATCAGCAGCAGGTCGAGCGGCATATCGCCGGCCTCGAACGTCACCGCGTCGCCATCGTCACCGTAGACGATCATCTGTCGCGCGTCGATTTGCTGCCTGTCGGGCCCGTAGCGGCCGGCTCCCTCGAGCGGGTAGGCGAACACGCGATAACCTGCCGGTACCGGCTGCGTGACCGTTGCACCCGGTTGCAGCGTGAAATGCTGGTAGAGGATCGGCGTGCGCGTCTCGATCGCCGCGCGCACACCGAAGGCTTCGCCGGCGATCACGCGGACCTGCGTGCGGCCGTCGGGCGACGTCGCGGTCGGGATGCGGCCGGCCGGGATCTCCTGGTAGCGCGGTGCGATCAGCTTGTCGCGCCGCGGCAGGTTGACCCACAGCTGAAAGCCGTGCGAGCGTCCGCCGGCCTGCGCGAACTCGGGATCCGGCATTTCGCTGTGCACGACGCCCGCGCCGGCCGTCATCCACTGCACGTCACCAGGCCCGAGCGTGCCAGCATGGCCGGCCGAGTCGCGATGACGAAAACGCCCGTCGAGCACGTAGGTGACCGTCTCGAAGCCGCGATGCGGATGGTCGGGCGCGCCCTTGGCTTCGCCAGGGGCATAGTCGACGGGGCCCATTTCGTCGAGCAGCAGGAACGGATCGAAATCCATCAGCAGCCGGGTCGGGAACGGGCGGTGAACCACGAAGCCGCCGCCTTCGGTCGTGCGAAGCGCGGGGTACGTGCGGTCAAGCGAGCGAGCGGTCGTCATGCAGAAGCCCTCGATATCATCGGAATAGCGTCATTTTTGAAACATGGCGCTATTATATTGGGCGTTTTACGGTCCGATTTGCGGCGGTTCGCAATGGATTGTTCTGAAATTGGAACGATGACATGAACATCGATGCACACAACCTGAACGACCTCATGTACTTTTCGCAGGTCGTCGAACACGGCGGTTTCTCGGCTGCGGAACGCGTGCTGGGTATCTCGAAATCGCGCCTGTCGCGGCGCCTGACCGAACTCGAGGCGGCGCTCGGCGTGCGCCTGCTGCAGCGCTCGACACGCAAGCTCGCGTTGACCGAGGCGGGGGAGCTGTTCTACCAGCATTGCCAGGCGATGCTCGCCGAAGCCCAGGCCGCGATGAACGCCGTGCAGCAGTTGCGCGCGTCGCCGCGCGGCTCGGTGCGCGTGAGCGTCCCCGTGACGTTGTCGCAGACGATGCTGTCGCGCATCCTCCCCGAATTTCTGCACCGCTATCCCGAGGTGAAGGTGCATATCCGTGTGACGAATCGCGTGATCGACCTGTTCGAGGATTCGATCGACGTTGCGTTGCGCGTGCGCTCGGAGCCGCCGCAGAACGCGAACATCGTCGTGCGGCCGCTGTGGCGGACCGAGCAGATGCTGGTCGGCGCGCCGAGCCTGCTGAACCAGAATGCGCCACCGCTCGTGCCGGACGACCTGGCGCACTTCGAGACGCTCGATACGCCGAGCGTCGACGGGCGGCACGTGTTCAGCCTGATCGCGCCGGACGGCACGCGTCACTTGCACGAGCACGACCCGCGGCTCGTGACGGCCGACCTGATGACGATCCGCGAGGCCGTGCTCGACGGTCTCGGCATCGCGGCGCTGCCCGAGATGATGTACGGCAATGCGTTGCGTGCGGGGCAGTTGTCGCCGGTGATGCCGGGCTGGACGCTGCCGGTGCCGCAACTCTATGCAGTGTTCGTGTCGCGGCAGGGCATGCCGCCCGCCGTGCGCGCGTTCGTCGACTATCTGGTCGAGAAGCTCGACCATGGCGAATACAAGCAGCCGGGGTGCCCCGAGCGCGCGAAACAGGACGCGGCGGCGGCCGATGCTTCGGCCACCTGAATGCAAGATGCGCGTCGTGGCAAATTTGTTTTGTCATTGAAGCGCCGCCGGCAATCGCAAGTTTCAATCGCCGGGACCTTGAATGCATACGCGGGCAGGCCTATATTGAAATCCCATTTCGCGAAGGAAGTTCTGAGCGGAATCAGGTGGCCGCATATATTGCGAGCCAGATAGGGCAGAACGCGCAGTCCGTGCAGACCACGGTAGTCGCATTTGCGTTGCTCGAGGCGCAACCGATACCGCCGAAGAGCCCGCCGCCCGAAGGCGCCCGCGTGCGCATGAAAAAAGGCCTTCATCTGGCGATGAAGGCCTTTTACTTTGTGCGCGGCCGGCCAGGCGCGGCCGGCGAGGCCACCGTCGCGTAGCGAATGCGTGTGCGTTACTTCGCCTTCGCAGTCGGCTCCGTCACGAAGCCGAGCTTCGTCAGGCCGCCGGCCTGCGCATCGGACATCACTTCGGCCACACGCTCATATGCAACCTTGCGGTCGGCGCGCAGGTGCAACTCCGGTTGCGGCTGATGCTGTGCCGCTTCCGCGATGTGCGCCTGCAACTGCTCGCGCGTGACCGTCTGGTCGTTCCACAGGATCGTGCCATTGCCCTGGATCGCGACGTCGACGGTCTGCGGCTTTTCGTCGACGGGCTGGCTGCTCGCGTGCGGCAGGTCGATCTTCACCGCGTGCTGCATCGCCGGAATCGTCACGAGGAAAATGATCAGGAGTACGAGCATGACGTCGACGAGCGGCGTCATGTTGATCTCGCTCATCACGCCATCGTCGTCGTCATCGCTGAAGCCGGTGTTCATTGCCATGGTTCACCTCGTCTCAGCTGGCGCGCGAAGCAAGGCGCAGGCCGTCGCGGGGCGACGACGACGCGAGGCGCGCACCGGTCACGAAGTATGCGTGCAGGCCGTGCGCGAAGCGGCGCAGCTTGCTGACGACGCCCTTGTTCGCACGGGTCAGTGCGTTGTAGCCGAGCACTGCGGGAATCGCGACGAACAGGCCGAAGGCCGTCATGATCAGCGACTCGCCCACCGGGCCCGCGACCTGGTCGATCGACGTCTGGCCGGTTGCACCGATTGCGAGCAGTGCGTGGTAGATGCCCCAGACCGTGCCGAACAGGCCGACGAACGGCGCCGTGCTGCCGATCGACGCGAGAATCGCGAGACCGGCCTGCATGCGCGAAATGCCCTCGTCCATCGTGTCCTTCAGGCAGCGCGTGACCCAGTCCGACACGTCCATGCGGTCGTGCAGATGCGGTTGCGTCTGATGGTGGTGATCGGCGGCTTCCTTGCCCGACAGCGCGAGCGCGAGGAACGGGTTGTCGCTCGGCGTCGATGCGGCGAGGCCGAGCTTCTTGATGCCGTCGTTGAAATCGTCCGAATGCCAGAATGCCTGCTCGGCATTCTTCGTGAGACGGTTCAGGCGAACCACGTTCCAGCCCTTGACGATGATCACGATCCACGACAGGACCGACATCACGAGCAGCGTGATCGCGATGGCGCGCGTGACGAAATCACCTTGCGCCCAGACGTGCGCGATACCGTAGCTTTGCATTTTTGTTTCCTTTGAATCTTTCGAATGAGGCGGGTTAATCGTCGAGCGTGAAGTTGAAGGGCAGCGTATGGGCGGCGCGGATCGCTTGCCCGTTCTCGAGGTACGGCGGGCAGGTGCTGGCGCGTGTCGCATCCAGCGCAGCCTCGTCGAGGCGCGGGTAGCCGCTGCTCTTTTGCAACTCGACACTTTCGATCTTGCCCGTCAAGCCGATGACGAAGTGAACATAGGCCGTGCCCGTTTCGCCGCGGCGACGCGACATCGACGGATAGGTGGGCTTCACGAAACTGCACTTGAGCGCCGATACGTTCTTCGGCGCGCTGACTTGCATCGTCTCACGGGCCGGACCGGGCGTGACCGCCGGCGCAGCGGGGGCGGCGGGTGCGGTGGGCGCGGGTGTCGGATCGGCTGCCGGGGCGGGCGTCGGAGACGGTGATTGTGCGACCGGCTGGGGCGTCGGCTTGACGGCTTTCTGCACCGGTTTCGGTTCGACCTTCGGCTTGACGCGCGGCGTGGGCTTCGGTGGCGCGGGTTGCGCAGCCGATTCGACCGCGACCGGCTGAGCGGCCGGCGCAGGCGGGATGAGTTGCGCCGTGATCGACTGGACTTCGACCGTCTTCGGCGGCGGCGCGTTGCGATGGAGCCACGCGGCCGTCAGCATGATCGCATGTGCGGCAAGCACACCGACCGCGACGGTGATGACCCGGGGATTCATACGTGGGGCAGCCGGCAAGACGCCGGCAGGAGCGGATTGCGAAGCCTGCATGTTAGCTTGAAAGAACGACGTCGCACCCGGGGCGCGGCGGGTGAATCGGTATTACTTGCGGAAGATCAGCAGCGAGATGCACACGGTGGTCACAAATCCGATCAGCAATTCCATGACAGGCTCCTTGGCAGGTAAGCCGCTGGCTCGCGCGAAAGATGGCTTGCTGACGGAAGGACATCAAATGCGGCTTCAGCCGCACGGGTACGCTCGGCGCCGCTCAGGCGGCCTTGCGGTCGTAGAACGTGACCGGGATCGGATGAGCATGATGCTCGACACCGCACCGGCTCGCGCAGACGCCTTGCTCGGCCATGAGGTCGCGTACGGACTCCTCGCACTTGCCGCAGCACGTGGCCACGCCGAGCTCGAACTGGAGTTCATCGAAAGAGTTCACGCCCTTGGCGAGGGACGCGCGAATCTTGCGATCGGAAACAGACTTGCACACGCAGACGATCATGATGAGTTGCGATAGCTAACGGTAATGCGAATTATTATCATTAAATTTGCGGACGTTGACAAGCCCGGGTTCGGCTTTTTTTAAGGCCATCGGACCCTTGAAACGGGTGGCGGAGCGGGAGAGGGCGAACCGGCGGCGTGCCGGCCCGCGTCAGACGGTCGCGCAGGCGCGCGCGTTCGGCGAGGAAATGGTGACGGATTCGACCGGCACGTCGAGGCCGAGCAGCGACGATGCGAGTGCGCGCAGTTGCAGGCCGTCGCTCGTCGAGCAGAAGCGTGGCGGCGCGGCACGCGTGCCGGCCGGCGCGCGCAGGCCGCGTTCGTCGAGCACCCGCGTGAGCTGCCGGGCGATGGCATCGCTCGTATCGACGATCGTCAGCCGGTCGCCGACAAGATCACGGATCGTTTCCGTGAAGAACGGGTAGTGCGTGCAGCCGAGCACCAGCGTATCGGCGCCGTCGTCGAGCATCGGCTGCAGGTAACGCTCGAGCAACGCGCGCAACGCGGGCGAGTTCGTGTCGCCGCGTTCGATCGCTTCGACGAGCCCGTGGCCGGGCTGGCAGATGAAGCGACGGCCGGCGCCGTAGCGGTCGAGCAGCGCCTGGAAGCGCGGGCTGTTCAGCGTCGATTGCGTGGCGAGCACGCCCGCGACACCGGTCGCGGACAGCGCGGCGGCCGGCTTGATGCCCGGCTCGACACCCACGAGCGGTATCGACAGGCGCTCGCGGATGGCTGCGATCGCTCGCGCCGTCGCGGTGTTGCACGCGATCACGAGCGCTTTCGCGCCTTCGCGGGCTAGCCACTCGCCGATGGCAAGCGTGCGCTCCGTAATGAATGCCTCGTCGCGCGGACCATACGGTGCGTGGTGCGAATCGGCGACATAGACGAACGACTCGCCGGGCAGGTACGCGCGCGCGGCTCGCAGCACCGACAGGCCGCCGAGCCCCGAATCGAAGATGCCGATGGGGGCGGCGGGGCGGACCCCGGAAGCGGCGGGTTGGTTCGTCGTCGTCATGCGGAAGGCGAGGTGGCGATCGTGGCGGGTGTGGCGGGTGTGGCGATTACTCGGGCGAACCCATCATCGTCTGCTGGTAGTTCTGCAGGCCGACCTTGCCGATCAGGTCGATCTGCGTTTCCAGCCAGTCGATGTGCTCTTCGGTGTCGTCGAGGATCTTTTCGAAGATCTCGCGCGACACGTAGTCACGCACCGATTCACAGTAAGCGATCGCTTCCTTGCACGTGGACTGCGAGACCTGCTCGAGCTTCAGGTCGCACTTCAGGATCTCTTCGGTTTCCTCGCCGACCAGCAGCTTGTGCAGGTCCTGCAGGTTCGGCAGGCCGTCAAGCATGAACACGCGCTCGATCAGCCAGTCGGCATGCTTCATTTCGCCGATCGATTCGTCGTATTCGTGCTTGCCGAGCTTCTCGAGGCCCCAGTGCTTGTACATGCGCGCATGCAGGAAGTACTGGTTGATCGCCGTGAGTTCGTTCTTCAGTTGGGCGTTCAGGTATTCAATGACTTTCTTGTCGCCTTGCATGGCTGTTCCTTGTTCAGTGGGGCTTCAGAAACCGAACGATAATCGCTCGAACGAGAAAAGCCAAGCCTCGAAGCCTTGTCGGGCCTGCCTTTTGCGGGTAATGAGAATCGGCCCGGGATAACGGGCCGCGCGCAATAACGAGAATGAGAAGTAAAAAGGCCGGACATCCGTCCGGCCTTTCGTGCGAGCGCGCTTAAGCGGTTGCGACCGGGATCTTGCCGATCTTCGCCTGCCACTCCTTCGGGCCGGTCTGGTGCACCGACGTGCCCGATGAATCGACGGCGACCGTCACCGGCATGTCCTGCACGTCGAACTCGTAGATCGCTTCCATGCCGAGGTCTTCGAATGCGAGCACCTTCGCGCCGCGGATCGCCTTCGACACGAGGTAAGCCGCACCGCCGACCGCCATCAGGTACGCCGCCTTGTGCTTCTTGATCGCGTCGATCGCGACCGGGCCGCGCTCGGCCTTGCCGATCATCGAGATCAGACCCGTCTGGGCCAGCATCGTCTCGGTGAACTTGTCCATCCGCGTGGCCGTCGTCGGGCCTGCCGGGCCGACCACTTCGTCACGCACCGGATCGACCGGGCCGACGTAGTAGATCACGCGGTTCGTGAAGTCGACCGGCAGCTTCTCGCCCTTCGCGAGCATGTCGGCGATGCGCTTGTGCGCGGCGTCGCGGCCCGTGAGCATCTTGCCCGACAGCAGCAGCGTCTGGCCCGGCGTCCAGCTCGCGACTTCTTCCGGGGTCAGCGTGTTCAGGTCGACGCGCTTGCTGGTTTCCGTGTTGGGTTCCCACTGGACCTTCGGCCAGGCGTCGAGCGACGGCGCCTCGAGCTTCGCGGGGCCCGAGCCGTCGAGCACGAAGTGCGCGTGGCGCGTGGCCGCGCAGTTCGGGATCAGTGCGACCGGCTTCGACGCCGCGTGCGTCGGCGCGGCCATGATCTTCACGTCGAGCACGGTCGCGAGGCCGCCGAGGCCCTGCGCGCCGATGCCGAGCGCGTTGACCTTCTCGTGCAGTTCGACGCGCAGTTCCTCGACCCAGTCCTTCGGGCCGCGCGCGATGATTTCCTGGATGTCGATCGGCTCCATCAGCGATTCCTTCGCCATCAGCATCGCCTTTTCGGCAGTGCCGCCGATGCCGATCCCGAGCATGCCCGGCGGGCACCAGCCCGCGCCCATCGTCGGGACCGTCTTCAGTACCCAGTCGACGATCGAGTCGGACGGGTTCAGCATCACGAACTTCGACTTGTTCTCCGAGCCGCCGCCCTTTGCCGCGACCTGCACGTCGACCTTGTCGCCCGGCACGATCTCGTAGTGGATCACGGCCGGCGTGTTGTCCTTCGTGTTCTTGCGGGCGCCTTCCGGCGGATTGACGATCGATGCGCGCAGCACGTTGTCCGGGTGCGTGTAACCGCGGCGCACGCCTTCGTTGATCATGTCGGTGAGACCCATCGTCGCGCCGTCCCAGCGCACGTCCATGCCGACCTTCACGAAGATCGTGACGATGCCGGTGTCCTGGCAGATCGGGCGACGGCCTTCCGCGCACATGCGGCTGTTCGTGAGGATCTGCGCGATCGCGTCCTTCGCGGCCGGGCTCTCTTCCAGCTCGTACGCGCGGCCGAGGGCCTGGATGTAGTCGAGCGGATGGTAGTAGCTGATGTACTGCAGCGAATCCGCGATGCTCTGGATCAGGTCTTCCTGTTTGATGACGGTCATGGCTGAGACTCTGTGAGGACTGTGGGGAATACGTTTATGCGTTGGCGGCGGCTTCGACCGATTTGCGGGGCTCGTTCGCTGCAGGCGCGTGCGCGTCGCGGGCGTGCGGCTCGTGGAAATGGGCCGGGTGCGTGTGGGTCGTCAGGCGGTCGACCCACGCCATCACGAGCGCCGACACGAGGAACGACACGTGGATGATCACCTGCCACATGATCGCGTGCGTCGTGTGCTGGTCGGGGTTGATGAAGGTCTTCAGCAGGTGGATCGACGAAATGCTGATCAGCGCCATCGACAGCTTGACCTTCAGCACGCCCGCGTTCACATGGTCGAGCCACTCGGGCTCGTCGGGGTGGCCCTCGATGCCGAGGCGCGACACGAACGTCTCGTAGCCGCCGACGATCACCATGATCAGCAGATTCGAGATCATCACGACGTCGATCAGGCCGAGCACCGCGAGCATCACGCTGATCTCGTCAAGGCTCGTCGCATGCGACAGCAGGTGCCAGACTTCCTTCAGGAACAGGAACACATAGACGGCCTGCGCGACGATCAGGCCCAGATAAAGCGGAACCTGGAGCCAGCGGCTCATGAAGATCAGCGCGGGCAGCGGGCGCAGGGGACGACGGATGGAGCCGGGCGAATGCGGGGCAGACATGGTGGAGGGTCGGGCGCTGGGCGCAGGTATCGGGGGTAATCTTGAAAAGGCGCGCTATTGTAACGCGTCGGCCGGTGCGACTGCAGCGTCGCGCCGGGGCTGCAGGGGACGGATCAGGACGCGGCGGCCGGCACGCGCTTCACGCGCAGGCTCGCGAGCACGATCCCGCTGACGACGCACGCGAGCGCGATGCCGTGCGCGAGCGTCGGACGTTCGCCGAGGAACGCGATGCCGTACGCGGCGGCCGCGACCGGCAGCACCGCGCTGAACACGCCGGCGAGGCTGCCCGGCACGTGCCGGATCCCTTTCATCCACAGCCAGAACGAGAAAATGCTGGCCGACAGCCCGTACCAGACGACGAGCGCCCACGTACCGGCCGGCACGCTCGCGTAATCGAAATGCCACAACGCCGACGCGCCGAGCGGCAGCATCAGGCACAGGCCGAACAGGTGCGTATACGCGCAGATGTCGATCGGCGCGAGCGTCTGCGTGAGCCGGCGCGACAGGATCACGTAGATCGATTCGCAGCACACCGCGCCAAGGATGAGCAGGTTGCCGGTCAGCGAGCCGGCCGAGGCGCCCCCGGCGCCGTGCGCGGACGCGCTGCCTGCGCTGCCGTTGGCGAGGTTGATCGTCACGACGCCGGCGATCGCGAGCGCGATCGACACGAGCGCACGGCCGTTCGGTTTTTCACGCAGGATCAGCCACGCGAACAGCGCGACGATGGCCGGGATGGTGCTCGTGATCACGCCGGCCGCGACCGCGCTCGTGCGTTGCACGCCGTTGAGCATCAGCAGCGTAAACATGAAGGTGCCGAAGAATGCCTGCAGGAACAGGTTCAGCCATTCCGCGCGCCGGACCGCACGCATCTTCACCGGGCTGAACAGCGGCCACAGCACGGCGATCGCGATCACGAAGCGCAGCGTGGCGAGGATGACGACCGGGACGAAGACGACGATGGATTTGCCGATACCGACGTTGCTGCCGACAAACAGCATCGACAGGATGAGGAAGAGGGCGTAGCGATTCAAGCTGGAATCCGGGAGGCGAGTTCAGTTAGGATTGTAGGGTCGCGGTCGTAACAGCGTAAAGCAGACTGCAAGGCGCCGCTGCGCGGCGTGCGAAACGGCGATGTCGCGTAAGTGACGGGTAAGTTCGAGCGCTTATCGTGGATAGGGCCGGGCCGTACGTCCATCGTTTTGTGACGTGGTGCGGCGCAGCATCGCGCGCAGCCTTCGGGCGCGCGCGGGTGAGTGGGAGACAGCGGCGCGCAAGCGCCGGCCAAGACGCGGCGCGCACGATCGCGCCGCCATGCAGAGGATTCATGTTCACCAAGGGGTAGTCGATGTCTGCGATTGAATCGGTTCTTCACGAAACCCGTCAGTTTGCGCCGCCCGAGGCGCTCGAGAAGGCGGCGACCATTTCCGGCATGCCGGCCTACCAGGCGCTTGCCGCCGAGGCCGAGCAGGATTACGAGGGCTTCTGGGCGCG
>NZ_QTQA01000052.1:0-17190 GCF_003853825.1 Burkholderia sp. Bp9012
CGCTTGCCGCTCATACTGACCTCCTCGGTTGCCGTAAATTATGGCTCGAAGATGTCTACGAAAGGCTGGCCGGTCCACACAGCTCGCCAAGCGGATTTGTGCTGGTGCGTCACGAGTAGCGGATCAATTGAGTTGGAATTTATTAGACATCCTGTATATTTGTTTTGGAGATCATTTGATGAAGCTTCGAATTGCGGCAGCAGTGGCCATGGCCATTCTAAGTGCCCCCGTCTTTGCACAAAGCAGCGTTACCCTTTACGGTCTGATCGACGAGGGCATTGACTATACGAACAATGTCGGTGGCAAGCACGTATACGAGCTTCAGAGTGGCTTCGTCCAGGGCAGTCGCTGGGGACTGCGAGGCACCGAAGACCTTGGCGGTGGTCTATCGGCGATCTTCAAGATCGAGAGCGGCTTCAACGTCAACAACGGAAAGCTTGGACAAGGTGGCCTCGGATTTGGGCGCCAGGCTTACGTCGGTCTGGCGAACGACCGTTACGGCACCCTGACGTTTGGCCGCCAGTACGATTCGGTTGTCGACTATCTGGCGCAGACTACTGCGAACGGCAACTGGGCCGGGTACATGTTTTCCCATCCGTACGACAACGACAACACGGACAACACTTTTCGGGTGAACAACACTGTCAAGTACGCGAGTCCGGAGATCGCCGGCTTTCAATTCGGCGGTACGTACAGTTTCAGCAACGGCACGGAATTCGCAAACAACCGGCAGTACAGTGTCGGTGCGCAGTACACGAACGGCGGGCTGCTCGTCGCGGCAGCATATCTGCAAGCCGACAATCCGTCCGCGACGTCGAGCGGCGCGATTAACAACGGCGGCGATGAAAACTTTCTCGCGAAGCGACTGCGAGTATTTGGCGGCGGGATCAACTACACGTTTGGCCCGGCGACAGCCGGCTTCGCGTATACGAACTCGTACCTGAATCAACCGCAATCGACGACGTACATATCTGGGTCGATCCTGCCGGTAGTTGGGACGCTGAATTCGTTGCGATTCCAGAACTTCGAAGTGAACTTCAAATACCAGTTCACACCAGCACTTTACGCGGGTGCAGCTTACACGTTCACGACCGAGAATTTCAATGCGTCGTCTGGTAACGCAGAGCCGAAGGTTCATCAGGTTGGCCTGATGGCAGACTACAATCTGTCGAAACGCACGGACATCTATGTGCAGGGGGCTTACCAGCACGTCGCGGGCGACAAGACTGGCACCTCGCTGGATCTCGCGTACGTCCCCGGTGCGGCCGATGCGTCGTCGACCTCGAATCAGTTTGTGATTCGTGCGGCGATTCGACACAAGTTCTGAGTTGGCTGGCGCTGGGCGGCTTCAATAGCTTGCCGCTCGGCGCCATGGGTGTGAGGTGGTTCTCCTTGTTCACGGGCCGATCGGTAGGTAACGATTGGCTTCTTTTTTATCTGCAATGGGGGCGCACTGCGGGCTCGCGCTGAGGCCGACGGCGTAATATCATGCTCTTTTCGTTGCAAGATACAGACAATCGATGTCCACCCGAAAACAGAGGAAATCCACGGCCGATCAGCTGTTGCTCAGTCGATATCGGAGCATCGCCGACGGTATCGCTTCGTTGTTTTTTCCCTATGCGGAAGTTGTCATCCATGACCTGACGAGCCAGTCCATCGCGTACATTGCCAACAACCTGTCAAAGCGCGCGATTGGTGACGATTCGGCTTTGGAAGAGATCGAAGGTACGGCTGTCGGAAATGTGATGGGTCCGTATGAAAAGATGAATTGGGACGGTCGTCGAATGCGATGTGTGAGTATGCTCGTACCCGGCGAAACGTCAGACCCTGTCGGTGTCATGTGCGTCAACTTCAATGTCGCGGCATTCGACGATGTCAAGCAAGTGGTTGACTTGTTCATCATGGGTGCTGGCTTGGTTCGACCGCCGGAGGCGTTGTTCAAGGACGACTGGCAGGAGCGGATTAATGGGTTCCTGCATAGTTGGCTGCGGGAACGGCAGCTCGCGCTCAATTCTCTTTCGCGTGACCACAAGCGTGAGCTCGTGGAAGCCTTGTATGCGGAAGGAGCATTCAACGGGAAGAGTGCGGCGAACTACATCGCCAACGTTCTTGATATGGGGCGGGCGACCGTCTACAAGCACTTGAAGCAAATGCGCGAAGGCGCGTGATTCGCTCGAATGAACTCTACCGCGGAGCCGACGCAAACGTCATGTAACTCCGCGGCGTGAGTAGTCGATTCGGGCGGCGAGTCGTGCTGGCCCGAATGATCGGTGAAGGAGATTTAGCTCGCTTTGCCGCGCAAGAAGCTGGATACGCGCTTGAGCCCTTCCTCAAGTACAGTGCGGTTGTTCGCATATCCGATCCGCACATAACCCTCCATATCGAGTGCGCTACCCGGCGTAAACATCACGCCTGTTGCGTCGAGCAATTCCGTGCAAAATTCACGCGACGGCATGTCGATCGCGAACTTGAGCAAAGCCGTCGTTCCGGACTTCGGCTTAATCCACGACACGAGCGGCTCACCGTCGACCCAAGCTTCCACAATTGCGAGGTTCGTACGCACGATGTCGTGATTGCGTTTCAGGATGGCGTCGCGATGCTCGAGCGCGAGCGTCGCGAAGTAGTCGTCGATCATACCGACGCTGATGGTGTTGTAGTCGCGATGCACGGCAACGGCGTGAATCAACTCGACCGGGCCGGCGATCCAGCCAAGACGCAACCCGGCGAGGGAGTAGGTCTTCGACATACTTGCGGTGCTGATGCCTCGCTCGTAGAGATCTGCGATCGACGCGCTGTAGCCACTGCCGGCCTGGTCGGTACCGCGATAGACTTCGTCGCAAAGGATGTATGCACCGCAGCGCCGAGCGATCTCGACGATCTTGAGGAGAAACGCTTCGTCCATCAGCGACCCGGTCGGATTGTTCGGGTTGTTGATCGCAATGAGGCGCGTTTTGTCATCGACGAGCGACTCGAGTTCCTTGAGATCCGGCAGAAACGCGTTCTCTTCGCGAAGCTTCAGAATTTTTACGTTCGCGCCGTAGCTTTCCGGAATCGAATAGTGCTGCTGGTAGGTCGGCAGCACTGAAATCACGGTGTCACCTGGCTCAACCAGCGTTTCATAGATGAGGGCGTTCCCGCCGATCGCGCCATGTGTCACGATGACGTTCGATACCGATTGCCGCGCGTAAGTAGCGGCAATGGCTTCGCGCAGGCGTTGCGTGCCCTCGATCGCGCCGTAGGTAAGCTTCATCGGTCGCAGTTCGTCGAGCACCGATGCCTGACGTCCCGTCATGGTGAGAAGTTGATCGACCGTCAGAGATTCGACGCAGGTCTCTGCAAGGTTATAGGTGCAATGGTTCTCGTAGAGATCCATCCAGCGCTCGACGCCAAATTCCTTGATCTTCATGACCGCTCCTTAGGCGATATGGATTGAGCGGCCAAACTGTGGCCGCATGCAGAGTAAATGGTGTTTTCGTAGCCGTCGTCGGGACGGTTACTTGGCGATGATGTCGCGTTTGAAATACTGAACCGAGAGCTTGCTCAGTGTCCCATCTGCTTTTAGTTGGGCCAGAGCGTTCGAGACGCGGCTACGCAGCGCCGCATCTTGCTTTCTGAATGCCCAGCCAACGCCCTTCCCAAGCGTCACGGAGTCTTCCAGCGGTGCGCCGACGATTGCATAGTCATGCCCCTCCGGTTTATCCAGAAAGCCCTCATGCGCAGTCTGATACTCCTGAACGGCACCGTCGAGGCGGCCCGCGGCCAAATCGGCGTAGACCTGATTCTGGTCCGAATATTCCGCGATCTCGACGCCGTGGGGCTTCCAGTTGCGCTGGACAAAGTCGTCTTGAACCGCCCCTTGGAGCACGCCGATGCGCTTACCCTTCAGCGAATCAGGGTTAGGAAGAAGTCCGGAGTTCTTGCGCGCGATCATGACCATCGGGACCACATAGATCGGGGGAGTGAAATCGACGATCTGTTCCCGCTTGCTCGTGATGTTCATGGCCGAGTTGACGAGATCGAACTTGCGTGCCTGCAGAGCCGGCAGCAGACCGTCGAAGACATTCTCAACCCAGATGCACTTGACTTGAATCTTTGCACATACAGCGTTGCCGACGTCGATATCGAACCCCTGGAGTTGCCCGGCTGCCGTTTTGCTTTCGAACGGGGGGTAAGCGGCTTCGATGCCAATTTTCAACGCTGCATTGCTGCCTGCGAACGCGAACCCTGCTGTCCCTACGGACATGGCGACGGCACAAACCAGATGCTTCAATTTCATATCAACTCCGATGATGACGATCGAGTACGGGGCCGTAACCTGAATTTGGTCCGCGAGCCTCGGCGAGCTACCTATCGCTCCAAGAAAAGGTAGACGAATTGTCCATAAGCGACAATTTCACCAAGTATCCGCTTCCAAAAAAAGAATGTCCATAGTAGACTGAAAATCTATTTTTTAGATGGAGCGGGTGCAGCCCGGAATCGCTAGATGAGTGCTCAACTTAACAATTTGCCGTGTGTGCTGGACGAGGCACAGGTTCGTGCTGCATTGCCGGAGTTGGATACTCGTGGCGCGCTTGCGCGGATGTTTCAGTCTTTGGCGAACGGCCGTGCGGTGCAGCCGCCACAGACGCTAACCGTTTTCCCGGATAACGCAGGCGATTTCATTACCTACCTTGGTACCTTGGCTGATGAGCAGGTGTTCGGCGCGAAGCTCTCTCCCTATGTGCCAACAAGCGCTGGCCCAATCGTCACCGCATGGACCGCACTCATGTCGATGGAGACTGGGCGTCCGCTCATGTGGTGTGACTCGGGCTTGCTGACTGCCGAGCGTACCGCGGGCGCCACGGCACTGGCGGTCGAACACCTCGCGCGGCGCGATGCAGGCTGTCTTGCGTTGATCGGAACCGGGGCATTGGGACTGGCGCATCTGCGTCATCTCAAGGGCGTCCGTGCATGGCAAACCATTCGGGTGTATTCGCCGGAACTCGCCACGGAAGAAGCCAAGCGCGAGATGGTGAAATCGATCGATCCGCGAGTTCTCGTTATCGACAGTATTGAAGCATGCGTACGCGATGCGGACGTCGTTTCGCTTTGCACTTCGTCCGGCAAACCGGTATTGACTGATGGCATGCTGACGCGCCCGGCTCTAGTGACTTCGATCAGCACGAACGTCGCCAACGCACACGAAATTCCGCCAGCGTGGTTGCCGGAAATGGATGTCTACTGCGACTATCGTGCGACGACGCCGATGAGTGCAGGAGAGATGAAAATTGCAGCGGCCGAGTTTGGCTGGAGTAAGGATGAGATTGTCGGCGATTTGCCTGAGCTCGTAGCAGGCCGTGCACAACTGCCATCGTACGAACGTCATGCGTTCTTCCGCTCGATCGGTCTCGGACTGGAGGACATTGCTGTCGCTGCTGAGCTTTATCGGCTTGTCGCCAGCACAAGCGGACATTGACCAAGGACGCGCGTACCTGGCGGCGGGCATGCGAACCGCTGGGACGAATGTGAGGAGAGACCACGTGAACTATCGACGTATCGAGATTCCTCTGCCGTCGCCGGCGCCGGGCGTTGCGTTGCACCTTACAGCGCATCGGTTCGGCGATCCCGACAGCGGGCGCAGTATCTATCTTCAAGCTGGATTGCACGCAGATGAACACCCGGGCCTGTTGGTCCTGCAGCATCTCATTGAGGCCCTTCATGCCCTCGACAATGCCGGAAGGATCACCGGCTGCGTGACCGTCGTGCCGTACGCAAACCCGATTGGCTTGTCGCAACGATTGTTTGGCCCTGTCGTGGGGCGTTTCGACTTCGAGAACGGAGAGAACTTCAATCGCAACTTTCCGTTGTTGGATCGGGCCGTCGCAATGCGTCTGCGCGATGCGGACGCGCGTAGCCTGACGCGGCGGCAGTGGAAGCAATATTTTTCCAGCGTGATCGAAGTGAGTGGTGATTTGAGCCCCACTGCGGCGATGAAGCTCGAGTTGGCGAGGCTTTCGATCGATCACGACATCGTGCTTGATTTGCATTGTGACACCGATGCGATCGCGCATGTTTACGCGTCCTCGCTGCAACGCGAGCGAGCCGTGAAGGCGGCTCACTTGATCGGAGCGCCGGTCGTGATGCTGGAGCCATCACAGACAGGTGGCGGTGCATTCGATCAGACGCATTCAAGCGCGTGGGGCGCACTGCAGCAGGCAGGCGTGTTCGATGCGGACGAATGTGGCTTCTCGGCGACGATCGAGTTGCGTGGTCAGGCGGACGTCAACGATGCGCTTGCGCTGGACGATGCCCGGCGTCTACTGCATTACGCAGAATCGGAGGGGGTGTTGTCTCTGCCCGAAGCAGACGACGACCCTCGATTGGACGAGCCGCCCAAGGTGTTTCCTCTGCAGGGAGCCGCGCATGTCCGATGCCCCTGCGCGGGCGTGATCGTCTATCGGCGCACGCCGGGAGAGCACGTCAGTGCGGGCGAGACATTCGCGGAAATCGTGCGTCTCGACGGGGCGCTCAATTCGCGCGCCCCGGTCGTCAGTCCGATCGACGGCGTAATGGTTGTGCGGCAGTTGCAAAAGCTCGTCAGGCCGGGACAACGGGCGGCATTGATCGTCGGAGATGCAGTGCTGGCTGGACGCGAGCCCGGCAATCTGCTGCTCGACTTCTAATCGCTTTATTGCATGCCGGACCGGTAGGGAATGGGAGTTAAGTGATGGAGAGAGTGGAGATTCCGCTGCCTGGTACTGCTCCGGGGATGCGTCTGATGCTGCGTGAATATGCGTTCGGCCCAAAAGACGCGGATCGATCACTTTACGTGCAGGCCGCATTGCACGCCGGCGAGGTGCCGGGGCTTCTCGTAATCCAGCATCTGCTGGTACGGCTCGCTTCGCTGGAGCGCATTGGGGCCTTGCGCGGGCGCATCGCCGTCATGACCTGGGCGAATCCTTTCGGTATGCAGCAGGTCGTCGGTGGATCGCTTACCGGGCGCTTCGATTGCGCAGGAAGCGGCAATTTCGATCGTCGATTCCCGGATATCCGTTCAGAGGTCGTCCGGCGGATCACGGCTGGCGATCGTCCCCTGACCCGCCGCAACGCGCAGGCGTGGCTGACGGCGATAGCGGCGCCGCCGACACAAGGTACGGACCCGGTCGAATACCTGAAAGCGATGTTGCTATCCCGCGCATTTGCCTACGATATGGCGCTCGATCTGCATTGCGACAAGACGGCCGTCATGCACGTGTACAGCAATTGGGCGCACGAAGAGCGCGCTGTCGCACTCGCGCGGTGCCTTACTGCTCCCGTGCTGCTTCTTGAGGAGCACGCTGGTGGCGGAACGTTCGACCAAGCATTTCACGATGCTTGGAGTGCATTGCGCCAATCCGGTTTGCCATGCGATTCCCGTCAAGGGTTCGCCGCGGTTGTCGAGTTGCGTGGACAGCGCGATGTGTCTGATGAACTAGCGACCCATGACGTCGATGCATTGCTTGACTTTCTGAGAGTCGAGGGCTTTGTCACGGATCGACTGGCAGGGGAAAAACTAAAGACGCCGGCAATCGCCACACTCGAAGCCGTCGATCACTTGAAGGCAACGCAAACCGGAATGGTCACGTGGCATGTGCCGGTCGGGACGCGCGTCGAGCGAAATGAGGTGATCGCGGAGATCGTCAGCGAGGCGCGCGATCGGACCGTGTGCCGAACGATAGTCCGATCGCGCACGGACGGGATTCTCGTCGCCAGAATGCATGTCCACTACGTTCTGGCCGGACAGCGGATCGCAATGATCGCGGGGAGCGAGAGAATTCCCGAGCGCATCACGGGAGCGCTTCTTCCAGACTAAACAGCTGTAATGGCTGCGACGCGATCTGGCAGGTGGTCGGACCGAGGGAGAAAAGACCGTTAATGATGGGACGTTTCTCTTCGGCGAGTTCCAACCGCACCATCGACTGGATCATGGCATGATCGGCTCCAAGCTCGTCGCGCGGTACTGTCTGGACGACTCAATCTGCTAAAGCGCTGATCGATCAGCACTGCGGGGACTGCCAGGACCGAGGTTGCAGCAATGACCAAGATTCATGAACCCGCGTACCCGGTACTCCCGGCGGAGCTGGACGAGGCGGAATTGCGAACCGTCTATATGCCTAGTTGTGAAGCGTCAAGAGCCCAGGGGAGATCCGGTTCGTTTTCGACCAGTTCCGTCAGGCGCCTACGCGCGTACTGATTCTCGCGCAGTTGAAGCTGCTGCAGCGCCGCGGTTACATGCCGGTGATCTCGGACGTGCCGCCGGCGATCGTCGAACACGAGTGCTGTGCTCGGCGTCCGCCCGCTGCCCCGTACAACTCTCGCGCGCTACGACCGCTTGGGCAGCAAATCCCGGCACCAGAAAATCCTCCGTGAGTTTGTCCGGATTCTCCCGGTCGACAGCGCCGCCCACGCATGGCTGGCCAATATCGCCGCGCACGCGGCCCGGACCAAGGCGGAATTGCCGGACATTGTCAATGTGATGTTGGAAGAGCTGGTCAGGCGCCGCTACGAGCTGCCGCCCCTTGCGACGCTCACCCGGATCGCCGGTCACGCCCGCAGCCAGCTCCATGAATCGATTTACTGCGCCTACATTTCGCGCGCGACCGACGCTTGTCCTGCCTTGAGCGGGAAACACGTCTCGCCCCATGTCGTCCGGCACACGGCGGCCATGCATATATTGCAGTCGGGTGTCGACATGAGCGTGATCGCGCTTTGGCTCGGTCATGAGCATCTCGACACGACGCACATCTACATGGGAGCCGATCTCGCCCTGAAGGAGAAGGCGCTGAATCTGCTTCACCCAGCAGGGCAGATCGCTCCGCGGTTTCGTGCGACCGACAAGGTGATGGCGTTCCTCGAGAGTCTGTGATTATGTTCAGCGCGGCGACCCAAGACGTCCGTCACTCAATGCGTTACGGCCGCCGCTGCGCATAATCCGGTGCTGAGCATATTCACGAATCCCGGCCGACCCTCGGAAAGGCCTTGTCCTAAAGGGAGGCTTGAATCGGATCTGATGTACATGGACGAAACGGGTTCGGAGGCCGATTCGTCAGTCGATTCAGGCTTTCGACGACCGTAGTGCAATCAGCCACCGCGAGCTAGGCCGGGATTCGCGGAAGCGTATTATTTAATGGCAAGTATCTTTCCTGTAGGGTATTTGGCTTGACTTTTGAGTTTTGGCGTCCAACACTGTTCCTCAAGCGCCTGACCAAGCCTCGGTGTCTGGGAGTGTCGGTAGCGAACGGCCGCCCAGTCGGTGCTTCACAGGAATCTACAAGCCTGTGTAAATGAATTCGCATTACTAAACAATGGATATGGCTAGGAGATCGGAATGTCCGGAGCTTCACGTCTTTTGCGTATTGGATTCGTTGTCACAGCTGCCGTGGCAGCGATGCATGCTCACGCAGACCAGGTTGTAAAAATTGGTCATGTGGCTCCGCTCACGGGCGGTATCGCGCATCTGGGCAAGGATACTGAGAATGGTGCCAGACTGGCCATTGAGGAAATCAATGAAAAGGGGCTAACAATCAATGGCGAGAAGGTTGTCCTGAAGCTTTCGGCGGAGGATGATGCTGGCGATCCACGCACTGCTGTTCAGGTAGCACAGAAGCTAGTCGACGATAAGGTAGTGGCGGTTATCGGCCATCTTACGTCCGGCACGACCATCCCGGCATCGAAGATCTATCACGATGCCGGAATTGCCGAAATCTCGCCGGCTGCGACCAACCCAATGTACACGCGTCAAGGGTTCAACAATACTTTCCGGGTTGTTGCGACCGATGCGCAACAAGGGCCGGCGCTAGCCACATACGCGGTAAAGCAGCTGCGTGCGAAGACGGTCGCAATCGTGGATGATTCGACCGCGTACGGCCAGGGACTTGCGGACCAGTTCGCGAAATCGGCGTCAGGACTGGGCATCAAGCTTCTATCGCGCGATGGAAGTACCGACAAAACCATCGACTTTCGCGCGATCTTGACCAAGATTAAGGGGGAGCGACCGGACGTGATCATGTACGCCGGTCAGGATGCCACGGGCGGGCCGTTCGTGAAACAGGCGCAGCAGCTCGGAATTACGGTCCCGATTCTTGCTGGCGATGGCGTGTGCACCGAGAAGCTTTCTGGGCTTGCCGGTCAAGGCACCAAGCAGGTGGTGTGCTCGGAAGCTGGCATGGCTCTTGAGAAGATGCCGCGAGGGGTGGATTTCCAGAAAAGGTACGAGAAGCGTTTCAATGTCCCGATTCAGACCTACTCCCCGTTCGCGTACGACGCTGTCTACATCATCGTCGACGCGATGAAGCGGGCCAACTCGACGAGCGCCGCGAAGATTCTCGAAAAGTTGCCTTCCACGAACTTTGAGGGGATCCTTGGCCAGACTCAATTTGACCAGTATGGGGACATAAAGAACCCAGTAATTACCCTCTACCACTACATCGATGGTAAGCGGACGCTTCTGGATTCGATTCGGATGTAAGCAACCGCCAGGATCGCACACGAACAGGCTGCCTGATGTCGCGTCAGGCAGACTGTTGCCGAAGCTGGCGCGATGTCAGACTGCCCGAACTCGCACGTTCCCTGTTAGATTGACTTGAATAAATTCGAGCCGGATATTGAGGGCATCTCTGACCAGCAAGACTGCAAGCGATCAATCGTGATTTGTTTGGTCCGCCTCTGATCCGGGTTCCGCGCCGTGGCACGTTGGCTCGGCGGCTGGCCGTGCTTCGTCGGAATGCACTGTCGCTCAATAAGCATTCTCTAGGAACTGAGCAACGGGTAAACACGGATATATTGATTCCTGTCAGGAAAGTATCTTTCCTTGCGGGGTGTGCAATTGAAATTGCACGGCGATCCCAGCATAAGGGAGGGCCCGATTACGTAGCCCTTTCGTGTGTTAGGCGTCGCACCGACGATTAATCAGCTTTTCGACGAGATAGGTCACATGGATCACGCACTGCTTCGGCAACAATTTCCGGTCTTCGGTACTGAGGTCGCCCGAGACACGATTTTCTTCGACGGCGCCGCAGGCACCCAAGTAACGCAACACGTCATCGACAGGATGGTGGGGTCGATGGTGGAAGGCAACGCGAATCTCGGTGCATTTTTCCCCGTCTCGAGCAAGGCCGTTGGTGAGGTTGCCAAGGCGCGCGAAACGTTCAAGGATTTCTTCAATGCGAACGATGTCCGGGAGGTGGTGTTCGGGCAGAGTATGACGACGCTGACCTTCTCGTTCTCGCGGGCGATTGGCCGGACGATTGAGGCGGGGGACGAGATCGTTCTGACGCGGATGGATCACGACGCAAACGTGTCACCCTGGGTGCAAGTCGCGAAAGACCGGGGGGCGGTCATCAAGTGGATCGACTTCGATCCGACGACGTGCGAGTACGATTTCTCGAATCTCGACGAGATCTTCACGCCGCGGACCAAGGTGCTCGCTATCAATTATGCGAGCAACGTGACTGGCACCATCAACAATATCGTGGTCCCGATTCGCAAGGCGAAGGAGGTTGGGGCGCTGGTGTATGTGGACGCCGTGCAATACGCCCCGCACGGTATCGTGGATGTTCAGGCCCTGGGCTGTGATTTCCTGGTGTGCTCTGCCTACAAGTTCTACGGCCCGCATATCGCCATCCTCTGGGGACGTCTCGAAGTCCTCGAGCAACTGGTTCCGTACAAAGTTCGGCCGGCATCGGACAGCGCACCGGACAAGTTCGAGACCGGAACGAAGGCGCGCGAGCAGATCGCAGGTGCGTATGCCGCAGTCGAGCACTTTGCGTGGATTGGGGAGCAACTCGGTGGGGCTGGAGCGACGGCGTCGCGCCGTGACAAGATCGTTGCCGGCATGGAGGCAACCAAGGAGTACGAGGACAAGCTCGTGGCTCGAGCGATCGAAGGTCTTACGGCGTTGAAGGGATTGACGATTCATGGGGTCACTGCCCTGGACCGCCTCGAGCATCGCGTGCCGACGATTTCCTTCAGCGTGGCTGGCCTTGACCCTGCGGTCATCGCGAAGAGCCTTGCCGACGTCAACATCAACGTGTGGCACGGGCACAACTACGGTATCGAACCGGTCACCCGGCTTGGTCTGATCGACAAGGGTGGCATCGTTCGTGTCAGCTTCGCCCAGTACAACACGCTCGACGAAGTCGAAACGTTCCTCGGTCACATGCGCCGCATCGTCGGCTGATCGGCGTCCCACCTCTCTAAGTGCGAGAGGTGGGATGTGATTTCGCATCCTTCGACAGGAACTCCCACATATGCAGACCTCTCAATTCTCTCAGTCCCTTGAGGGCTGGCAAGCACTGGCTAATCGCATCACGTTTCCGTCGCAAGCGTTCATCGACGGGCAATTCGTCGACGCAGCATCGGGAGAAACGTTCGACTCCGTCAACCCGGCGACCGGCGAGGTTTTGGTGTCTGTGGCTGCGTGTGACGTACAAGACGTCGACCGGGCGGTTGCTGCAGCACGTGCGGCGTTTGAACGCGGTTCGTGGTCGCGCATTGCACCTTCCGAGCGAAAGAAGGTACTGCTGCGACTGAGCCAGCTCATTCTCGAGCATCGTGAGGAACTCGCGGTGCTGGAGTCGCTGGACATGGGCAAGCTCGTTCACGACGCCGTGACACTCGATGTACCGACGTCCGCGGAGGTATTCCAGTGGTACGCGGAGGCCATCGACAAGGTCTATGACGAGGTGGCGCCATTGGGCAGCGGTGCGCTCGCGACAATCCGTCGGGAAGCGGTCGGCGTTGTGGGCGCAGTGGTTCCCTGGAACTTTCCGCTGAAGATGGCCGCATGGAAATGCGCGCCCGCATTGGCCGCAGGGAACAGCGTTATCTTGAAGCCGGCGGAGCAGTCGCCGTTGTCGGCGTTGAAGCTGGCCGAGCTCGCGGCCGAGGCAGGCGTTCCTGCGGGCGTTTTCAACGTACTGCCTGGTTTCGGTACAACGGCGGGTCGCGCGATTGGGATGCACAAGGACATCGATTGCGTGGCCTTTACGGGGTCGACGGAAGTCGGGAAGATGTTCCTGGGTTACTCGGCCACGTCGAACATGAAGCAGGTTTGGCTCGAGTGCGGTGGCAAGAGCCCGTTGCTGGTGTTCGATGACTGCACGGACATTCGCGCTGCGGCAAAGGCTGCCGCGCAAGGCATCTTCTTCAACCAGGGTGAGGTGTGTTCGGCAACGTCACGCGTGCTCGTGCAGCGCAGCGTGAAATCGCAGTTCATCGAGGCGCTTCTCGAGGCCGCATCGGCCTACCAGCCTGGGAATCCGCTGGATCCGGCGTCGAAGATGGGGGCAATGGTAGACGAAGAGCAGACGAAGCGGGTGTTGCGCTATATCGAGCTTGCCAAGCGCGACAACCGGCTGCTCCTTGGCGGAAATCGATATGCCGAAATCGGGAAAGGGTGCTTCTTAACCCCGACGATCTTCGACGACGTGAAGCCTACCGATACGCTTGCACGGGAGGAGGTGTTCGGGCCGGTCTTGGGTGTCCTGGAGTTCGATTCCGAGGACGAGGCTATCCTCGTTGCCAACGATTCCGTCTACGGTCTCGGTGCTTCGGTTTGGACCGGGAACCTCAAGCGGGCGCATCGGGTCGCGGGACGACTTCATGCTGGCACCGTATCGGTGAACGCGGTTGACCAAGTCAGCGTCATGACACCCTTTGGGGGCTTCAAACAATCGGGTGTCGGTCGCGATCTGTCGCTCCATGCACTCGATAAGTACACGGCCCTCAAGACCACGTGGTTCGACCTGAACGACTAAAAGCACGGCGCTCGACCTATGACCGATCAAGTTGTTGAACTGGGTCGAGCGCACCGACTTTGAACTACGAATGCGCAATATTCCGCACATCAATCTTGAGCGGCTCCAACGCACCATTCACGAGATGGCTGAATTTGGTGCGAAGGATAATGGGGGCTGCTGTCGTATTTCCCTGACCGACGAAGACCGACTTGGTCGCGATCAGTTCGTCGAATGGTGCAAAGAAGCTGGATGCAGCGTACATGTTGACGGCTTTGGGAACATTTTTGCGATCCGAGCTGGTACGCGACCGGACAATTCCATTGTGCTAACTGGTAGCCACCTCGATACGCAACCAAATGGTGGAACGCTGGATGGAATCTATGGCGTCCTTGCAGGGCTCGAAGTGATTCGAACTTTGAACGAGCAGGATATTCAGACCGAGCGCGCAATCGCGGTAGTAAATTGGACCAACGAGGAAGGAGCCAGGTTCTCGCCTGGCCTCACTGGTTCGAGCGGCTTCTCAGGGAATCTGGATGTCGCCTCCGCGATGAGCATTATCGGCGCAGATGGGGTCCGCTTTGGCGAGGCGCTTGGCCGAATTGGCTATGCCGGCGAGTTTTCACGTGAGGCCATCGACCCGTTTGCCTACGTCGAACTTCACATCGAGCAAGGGCCGGTGCTTGAACAACAAAAGCGAACGATTGGCATTGTCGAAGGCGTGCAAGGCGTTCGCTGGTACGAGATCGAACTGACCGGCAGCGACCGGCACGCCGGCACCACTCCGATGACCGACCGGCGTGACAGCTTTATGGCGTTGTCGAGAATTGCATTGGAGATGCGGCGGTTCGCGGCATTCATGAACCCGGATGTTCGCTTCACCGTGGGGCGCGTGGCCGTAATCCCAGGTTCGCCCAACACGGTTCCCGGACGTTCCAGCTTTTCCATCGACTTGCGCCATCAGGATGCCGGTGTCCTGGATACCATTGAGAGTGCATTGTTTGAATGCGCACGGAAGGTCGCAGCGGAAGAGCATGTTCAGGTCGAAGTGTGTCGTACCATGGTCGTTCCACCGATCTCATTCAGCACCGGTATCGTCGGGCTTGTTGACGCAGCATCGGAGAGCGCCGGATACACCTCAATGCGCATGAATAGCGGGGCGATGCACGACGCATGCAGAATAGCGAGCATTACGCCGACCGGCATGATTTTCGTCCCGTCGCGCGGCGGCGTTAGTCACCATGAAGATGAGTGGACAGCACCGGAAGATCTTGAAGCTGGTGCAAATATTCTGCTTCAGACGCTTCTGGCTCTGGCCGGCCAGAGCCAGGCCATCGAAGGACTGTCATCCGTCGATCAGTGCGACCCCCGCTGAGTCCTGCTACACGTATGTAGAGAAGATTAGCCATTGACAGGATGTTCGAGATGGCAAAAATAAGATTAGGATCGCATAGGAGATGAAATGAATAGTGGAGAAAAGCTGCATAGAGGATTGAAAGAACGGCATATGAGCCTTATGGCAATGGGGAGCGCGATTGGTGTCGGGTTGTTTCTCGGCTCAGCGACCGCGATCAGATTGGCAGGGCCTGCAATTCTTGTGACGTATGCCATTGCAGGTGCAGCCATCTTTGTCATCATGCGCGCGCTGGGTGAGATGGCCGTAGCGAAACCCGTCGCCGGTTCGTTCAGCCGCTATGCACAGGATGAAATTGGTCCGCTTGCCGGCTATCTTACCGGATGGACATACTGGTTCACATTGGTGGTCGGTAGTATGAGCGAACTCACCGCTGTGAGCGTTTACATGCATCTCTGGTTCCCAGAAGTGACTCCATGGATTTGGGCGCTGGCCGCTCTTGTCACGATTGGTGCAATCAATTTTGTAGCGGTGTCACTGTATGGTGAATTGGAGTTTTGGTTCGCCCTCATCAAAGTGGTGACGATCGTGCTGATGATTGTTATGGGGGGCGGCATTATCGCGTTTGGCATCGGCAACGGCGGTGTAGCAACAGGTATCTCGAACTTGTGGAAACATGGCGGCTTTATGCCGAACGGGATGGGCGGGATGTTGATGGCGATGCCGATGGTGCTTTTCGCCTATCAGGGGGTTGAACTCCTCGGCCTCACGGCTGGCGAAGCAGCGAATCCGGAAAAAACGTTGGCACGAGCTGTGAACTCGGTTTTCTGGCGTGTCTCAGTCTTCTACGTTGGCGCATTGTTCGTCATCATGTCGCTCTTTCCGTGGAACGAGATTGGCACGCTTGGCAGCCCATTCGTTCTGACCTTTGACAAGATGGGCATTCGGTATGCCGCAGGCATCATCAACTTTGTGGTTCTGACAGCAGCTTTGTCCTCATTCAACAGCAATCTTTACGGTACCGGGAGGCTGATCTACAACCTCGCTGAGCAAGGACAAGCCCCCAAGATTTTCGGTCGGGTATCCGCGAGTGGCGTCCCCGGACCTGCTGTACTCTTTTCAGTTGTTTGCTTGCTGATCGGCGTCGTCCTCAATTATTTGGCACCCAAGCAGGTATTCGTTTGGCTGACTTCGATTTCGACGTTCGGCGCGATCTGGACTTGGAGCTTCATCTTGTTGTCGCATGCTCGCTTTCGCCTGAGAATCGCGGGATCTCGAGCCGCAGGCGCTAGAACGGGCAGTCGAATCTTTCCGTATGCAAGTTATCTGACTGGGCTATTTTTGGTGGCGGTTGTTGGCTTGATCGCATACTTCCCCGATACTCGAATCGCCGCAATTATCGGTCCTATCTGGATTACCTTGCTCATCGCGCTGTTTTATTGTTTTGTGCCTCGACATCAAAGTACGCCACTGAAGGTTCGTTCGACCACTTGAGTCGGAAACAAGCCCGGTTCCTCATCGTGGTGTGGGGGTGACCTTACCCCGCCGAGTACACCATTCGTAAGTTAGTGGGCTCGCCGGTTTTGGAGCAGCCCCCTGAAACGCCGGACACAGTCACCCACTTGCAATAACGGGTAGGCATAAGACTGTGTTTTTGACTAACACCAGGCAGGAAGTGATGGAAGTGTTGACGGGCCCGGAGCGTCGGCGGCGCTGGACGGCGGAGCAGAAGCTAGCGATGGTTCGCGAGAGTTTCGAGCCGGGAAAATCGGTTTCGATGGTCGCGCGCCAGCACGGCGTGAATCCGAACCAGCTATTCCACTTGACCTGCCCGGGAATTTTCGGACCAGTTGAAACTTGAGAGAATGGCTTCCAACGGAGAAAGGAAGTCATGAAGAAGAGCCGGTTCACGGAAGAACAGATGGTCACGATCCTGCGCGAGGCGGACAAATCGCCGGTCGCGGAGGTAGCGAAGAAGCACGGGATCAGCGAGCAGACGATCTACATATATGGACTGCTCCCAATAGCAAACGGAAGTTGACGGACACGGAAGTCGATTGCGTACATATATCCGGCGTCAGG
>NZ_QTQA01000053.1:0-14493 GCF_003853825.1 Burkholderia sp. Bp9012
TTTGTGCCATCACGTGATCGAGTGGCATTTGAGGCGGGGTGTAAGTTGAAGGCCGAAGACGACTCGAGAGGCTTGCCTGGTTGGCTGGGCATTGACCCGGGTTGGACCGCCCGCCTGACCTTGTCGGCTGGAGTTGGTAGTTCGAATCTCATTACCCGACCGTTTATTGAAGCCCGCAAGGTGAAAGCCTCGCGGGCTTTTTCGTTTACGTGTCCCATCCGCGTGAGGTGCGTCTATGCCCGCCCGACCGATGAAGCCCTGCAAGCACCGGGGTTGCGGTGCGCTTGTTGCGGATGGTAAGTCGCACTGCGATCAGCATGCGCACGAGGCCGTCAAGTGGAAGCCCGACGCGGTGCGCGGTAATCGGCATGCGCGGGGATACGGAAGTGCGTGGGAAAAGATCAGATTGCGCATATTGCGTCGCGACTGCGGTCGCGCACCGATCGGGCCTGCGGCTGTTGCCGGCGCGGATCGCCGATGCCGGCACCGTCTCCAGAGGAACGAGCCGGCGGCGGGTTGCCGCCGCGCTGCCGGCCGGCTGGATGCTCGGCACCGACTTCGCGAGACCGGCGCGGGTTGGCGGACAGCGTGCGGCGATGTCCGTCGCTTGACTCATATCAACGATGCAAACCCAGCGCCACGGAAGATGGATGCACGAAATCGGGCATTGCGAACGCACCACACTGAAGATGAAGAACCGGCTCTCGCCGTCAATCGGTGCGATCAACAGGAGCGGAACATGGGAATCGGGATGCAGATCGCCTACTTCGGCTTCGCCGGGTCGGCTCGGCTGGAGGCGGAAGCGAGCATCCAGCTGATGCGCCTCGAGCCGTTCTGTACGCAACTGGCCGGCTGCCATCTCGCGATCGAGGCCATGGGCATGTCGGCCCGCGAGCCGACGTATGACGTACGACTCGATCTGATCACCCGCAACGGGGAATTCCGTCCCGTTCCGCATATGACGGGCGCGGATCCCTTGGACGCGCTGCAGCGGGCGTTCGATCTTGCGGAGTGGCAGCTCGCCGGGACCGCCGCTGAAACCCACGAGAACCCGCGCTGACACGTTCCGCGCATCGGACGCGATTCGCCGTGGCACGACGCTTCGGCCCGCCGCGGTTCGCCTGGCGCGAGTCGATCCGCCAGGGCGACGGGGGCGGCGCAGCCGGCGCCGCTGGTCCGGCTAATCTTCTTCGTCGCCCGTGAATATCTCGTGCTCCGGGATCTCCGCCGTATCGTCGACACACTGCACCCGCCATTCGCCAGGCACGGGCGCCTGCCGGGCATCGCGCAGCCAGCGCGCGATGCCGGCCTGGCCTTCGAACAGCGCGGACGGTGTGTCGAGGCCGAAATCGTCGAGCCAGCACAGGGCGCCGGCGTTGTCGGGGCCCGTCATCAGGGTGGCGCTGCCGTCGCGGACGAGCGTCCCCCACGCGGGCAGGTCCATCCCCGCATGACCTTCGCGCGACCAGCGGCCCATGGCCGTGTCGATCCAGAGAATGGCATAGGCGGAAGGGTTGTCGCAGGCGAAAGTATCGAGATGCAGGGTGATTCGCACGATGGGCTCCGAATCGATGAAGGAGGGCGGCCGCCGTCACCGGCGGCCGACGTTTTTGCTGGCTCATGACTCAGCGAGTCAACGTATGCGCGTGCCAGGAGGACAGCGAGCCGCCACGCTCGGCGGGCAGCCGCATCGCGGTGTCGCCCCAGTGCGCGCGGCCGCCCAGTCTCAGCTTGTTCGCGAGGAAGTCCTCGACACGCGGCGTGTCCCGATGCCGTTCCGCGATCTGGTGTAACGACGGTGCGAGGAACGACATGTCGGCGGTGTGGCAGAACATGCATTGATGCGGGTCGACGAGCGCGGCGGGCGCCGGCACCTGGGCGGACGCCGTCCCAACCGCGAGCCACGCGAGTGCGGGCAGGTCTCCCGGCATGCGTGTCACAGGAGCGCTCGCCATCGCGCGGTGTCCGGCAAGTTATCCAGTCTATGCGTGGTCCCAGGCCGGCGATTGACGCAAGTCAAACTCCGGAACACCCTCGCCGGCCGGCTGGATCCGCGGTCGGGGCCGCGCATCGATCCGGGGCTTGTTGACTCACGTCAAGCGCGGTGGCGCTGCCGCGCGTATCAATGGATTCAGCCAGGACGACCGTGGATGAAGGCCTTGGCCTTGCGGGAGGGCGGTGATGAACCAGGATCGGTTGTTCGCGTCGTTGGCGGCCTTGGCGCGCGACCTGTCGATTTCGGACGACGCGTTGCGACGGATGCTCGACGACGAAATCGCGACGCTGACGAAAGATGCCCGCGTGCATGATTACCTGCGGATATTCGCGATCCGTCGCCTGAGCCTGCGCATGCGGTCGCCGGACGCTGCAGGCCGGTATCCGGGGCCGAAACAGGGAGGCTAGGCGCCGGCCAGCGCTCAGACGCGCGCGAGCCCGGCCAGATCGATGATATGGATCTGCTTGCCGTGCGGCGCGATCAGTCCGTCGCGCTGGAATTTCGACAGCATTCGGCTGACCGTTTCGAGCTTGATGCCGAGGTAGCAGCCGATCTCCTCGCGCGTCATGCGCAGGTTGAAATCCGCCGACGAATAGCCGCGCGCCCTGAAGCGTTCGGACAGGTTCAGCAGGAACTCCGCGACTCGCTGTTCCGCCGACATCGTGCCAAGCAGCATCATCAGGCCCGACTCGCGCACGATCTCGCCGCTCATCATCTTGTGGAGATGGTGCTGCATCGACCGCACCTTGGCGCAAACCTTCTCCAGTTGGCCGAACGGGATGATGCAGACCGTGCTGTCCTCCAGCGCGATCGCATCGCCGTTGTGACGCCCGCTGCACACGCCGTCGAGACCGAGCGTTTCCCCGACGATCTGGAATCCGGTCACTTGCTCCTGGCCGTCGCGATGCATGACGATCGTCTTGAATGAGCCGGTGCGGACCGAATAGAGGCTCTGGAACGTATCGTGCGCGCGGAACAGCGACTCGCCCCGCTTGACCGAGCGGGTCGTACAGACGACCTCGTCGAGGATGGCCAGGTCTGCATCGTCGAGTTCCGCCGGCATGCACGCCGAACGGACCGAGCAGGTCGAGCAGTGCGCGCCGGGGTGCTTCAATCGCTCGTCCCGATCGACGGGATGAAGTGCGAGCGTCATCCCGTACGCGACGGCGGGACGGGCATTTTCGTGGGCTTGGGCGGTCGGCATGATCTGCTCCTCGTCACTCGGTCGGGTGCGGCGCCACTGCATGGATGGTGCGTCATGCAGTGGCGCGGTCGATCTGGCCGAAAAATTCGTTCCTGGTCATTTGCAGGCCGGGCACAGCTCGGAATCTGGCGATCCAGTCTGCGCGACGGCCGCGATCCGGTACGCGGAACAACAGTGCTGCGCCATTGTCGCGCGACGCTGGCGACGGCATGATCGGCGCCCGGACCTCCCTATGAATCAGTATGGTTCGCGCGCGGCCAGACCGAAATCGGCAGGGATGGAAAGTCACGTAGGGTTTGGAGAACGGCTGTAGGAGGATGCTGACAACGGCTGCGGCGGTTGAAAACCCTCGTTGGCGTCGCCCGGGGGCTCCAGCGTGGGTAAGCGCCTGCCGTCGGCTGTCAGATGCCGTCCTGGTCGTCGAACCGCGAGTGCTGCATCGCATGACGCTCGAGCGCCGCATCGTGCGGCATGGCACCGTCCCGGATCAGAAAGGCTGCCGCTGCCATCGATGCGATGCCGCCGCCGACCAGATAGAACCGGCTGCTGTCCGGATCGATGCCGGCCGCGCGTTGGCGAGCGGCTCGATCCGAATCCTGTGTGCTGCGTTGCATGGAAAAGCCCTTGGGAAGATTGGTTGAAACCTCTGTCGACGTTCGAGGACGCCGTATCGCGCTGCTGCAATTCGCAAGCGCGCGAGGCCCTGTAATGCGGGTACGGCGCCGGATGGGCTTGATGTGAGTCAAGGTGCTCGGTTGCCCGAGGGGCGAGATTGAGTATGGGCGTGGCCAGGACGAAGCACGACCGCACGACTGCGATCCGAGGAGAATCGACGATGGGAAACGACTTTCGACAGGGGGCGCGAGCAGAAGAGTCGCAGCGCGTATTGGGCGGCGACGACGTCGGCCTTCGGCAGTATGTGCGGCGCATCTACAACTATATGGCCGGGGGCCTGGCGCTGACGGGTGCCGTTGCGTACCTCGGCGCGTCAACCGGGTTTTACCGGTCGATCGCCGGAACACCCCTCTTCTGGGTGCTGCTGCTCGCACCGCTGGCGCTGGTCATGTTTCTGAGCTTCCGCATCGAGCACATCAGCTTCGGCGCGGCGCAGATCAGTTTCTGGGCCTACGCCGCGCTGGTCGGGCTCTCCCTTTCCGGCATCTTCCTCGTGTATACGGGCGAGAGCATTGCGCGCGTTTTCTTCATCAGCGCGGCCACGTTCGGTGCAACGAGCCTCTACGGCTACACGACACGGGCCGATCTCTCGCGCTTCGGCTCCTTTCTGTTCATGGGACTGATCGGCATCATCATCGCGGGGGTCGTGAATCTCTTCCTGGTTTCGTCGGCGCTGCAGTTTGTCGTTTCCGTGATCGGCGTGCTCGTGTTCACGGGACTCACCGCGTACGACACGCAACGCATCAAGCGCATCTACATAGCGGACGAAGAATACGAGATCGCCGGCAAGAAGGCGATCCTGGGGGCGCTTGCGCTCTATCTCGACTTTCTCAACCTCTTCCTGATGCTGATGCGGCTCTTTGGTAATCGCCGCAGCTAGGCGAGCGGTGGCGGCCAGGGGCAGCGGGCCGTACGACAAGCCCCGGCGGGATCACCGCCGGAGCAAACAGGCGCCGGGATGAATCTGGCCCGGCCACCCGACACCGGTCGCACATTACGTCGGTTTGGTTTGAACGTTGACGCCGCCCAACGCCTCGAGCGCGGCGAGTCGGGCATTCACCAGCTCTGCATGCAGCTTGATCGCCCGGATCAGAAATTGCACATCCTCGTTTTCGCTTTTCGAAGCAAGGTCATCAAATTCGGCCCATAGCTCATTTATCCGTTCGGTGCGCATGGCGACCTCCTTTGGCGTGTATAGATGACGTTGTACGGCAGGCTGGAATACCCTTGACGCCGTATGAACAGCATCGGCACGTGCCCGTCTTGCGTGCTGATCTGGATCAAGGGGGCGCCACTTCGGGGTATTGCTCGATATTCGGCACCGGATTCGACGGACCCCTGCCTCGCCCTAGGTGCGCGTGTCGCGGCGCTCGGTCCGTGCCGCCGGACTTTGTACGGCAGCGTGCAGACGAGACGCATTCCCGATCCCATGCTTTAAAACAAATCAGTGCCAGTAAATCGCCCGTCATCGCGGGTTGGTTCGCTTACCGAATGAATGAGTGTCTGCCATGATCAAAATGGTGATTTCGGACGCGCATGCCGTCACGCGGGCAGGTGTGCGTAGCGTCCTCGCGGAGGTTGACGACGTCGAGGTCGCCGGTGAAGCCACAGATGGCGCCGGCACGCTCGAACTCGTGAGCGCCGTGAAGCCGCGCGTGTTGTCGCTCGGATTGGCGATGTCCGGTATTCACGGGGTCGAACTCATCAGGAAAATCAAGAAGGAGCATCAGGAGGTTCGGGTGCTCGTTCTGACCGCGCAGTCCGAACAGACCCATGCGGTGCGGGCGTTCAGGGCCGGGGCTTCGGGATATCTTTCGAAGACTTGCTCGCGGTCGGACCTGATCGACGCGGTTCGAAAGCTTGCCGACGGTGGGGTATACGTGAGCACGATGGTGGGCGATCTGCTGGCGCAAGTCACCAACGGCGACAGTGAGGCGCTCGCACATCATCGCCTGACCGCGCGGGAGTTCGAGATCCTGGTCGGCCTCGCATCAGGACAATCGATTTCGCAGATGGCCGGAAGCCTGGACCTCAGCATCAAGACAGTCAGCACATACAAGTCGCGCATTCTGGAAAAACTGGACCTGAATAACGAATCAGACATGGTTCGCTTTGCGCTACGCCACCAGTTGCTGGATCTTGGTGTTGACGGAAGCCGTTAAAAGGACCGGGAATCGTCCGCGTGGAAGCGCATCGTCTCGCTACGTCGAGATGTGGAGCCGCCATGCGATGCACGATCGTTCTTGAGTTCGAAAATGGCAATGCGAGTGCGGTGAGGGGCCGCAGGTCATGCGGTTTCACGGGGCCACGGAGGAAGTGTAGCGGTCAACTCATCCCGGACGCTGCGTCAAGCTTTTCTTCCGCAAAAGCGGGCGGCAGTCCGTCGTTGAACTGATGGGGCCGTATCCGGTTGTACCGATTTCAGGAGTAATACGTCGACGAGAATTCGACTGCAGTAAACCGCAGCGATAATGACCGGCTGCCGTCCGGATGAATTGTGGCGCAAACTTTGCGCACGGGTCCCCGCCCTGAAAGAAGCCGAGAGCGACTCGGCATCTATCTGTCTGGAATCAAGGTGATGTTCCTGATTGCCCGGAGTGATAGGATGACAAAATATGAATGAAGGGCCATCATGGACGATCTCATATTCAGTACAACAACACATTGCGCACGCATTCGTGTAATGGAATCTGCTCACGGTACGTTCCGGGGATACGTGTATCTGCGCCGCGCCGCTGAAGGGCCGAACGATGATTCCCCATACCAGACTGATACTGACAGAGAGCAGTACGATCTCGCGCTGGAAGACGCCAAGATCCTCGCGCAACGTCTGCTTCGCGAACTCGAGTCCTAAGCGCAACGCCTCGCGTCGCCGGAGCATGTGGTAGAGGCCGCATCACGAGTGACGTGTGTCTGGTCAGCAATCCATCATCGAGAATCATTTTCTGGCAGCATTGCCGGAAGCAGATCCCGTGCAAATTTCGCACGCGTCCTGAAAGACGAGTTCCTGCCAAGGCGCGTCGATGCAGCGACTGTTGTTGCGCTACATCCAGGCGCTCATCACTCAAATGGCGCAGACTGTTGATTTGCACCGAATCCTGACCCTCCATGGGTCAAGATTTGGTACAAATCAACAGTCATAGATCTCCGGGAATCCATCGACAAGAACCGCAACAGGCGGGCTGCCGCTCACGGCGAACCTCGGGGCCGTGACAGACTCTTGTGCTGACGTTTGGACCTCGAGCAGTCTTCGGTTGCCTGGCGCGAACGCGCAGTTTCCGCATAAGGTGTACGCAATGGATCAGCCGGGATCTTACTTTTGGAACCAGCCTTCTGCTGCACTCCAGGCCGATTTAGCATCATCGGGTGAGGGCTTGAGCCAGTCGGAAGCACGCCAAAGGGCAGTGCGCTTCGGCCCCAATACACTGCGCTCGCGGGGTGAACGATCCCTGTTGCTACAGTATCTGAACCACTTCAGGAATCCCCTCGTAATGATCCTGCTCGCTGCCAGCGCCGTGTCGGCGCTGACTGGCGAGGTCACCGGATTCGTGGTCATTTGGGTCATCGTTCTTGTCAGCGTGACCCTGGATTTCGTTCAGGAGTATCGGGCCGGGCAGGCTGCGGAACAGCTCAAACAAACGGTTGCAGTTCGCGCAACGGTGATACGCGATGGACATCCACAGGACGTGCCGATCGCCACGCTGGTTCCTGGCGATGTGGTTCTGCTTACCGCTGGCGATCTCATGCCAGCCGATTGCCGCTTGATCGAGGCTAAGGATTTCTTTGTCAACCAGGCGTTGCTGACAGGCGAATCTTACCCAGTTGAGAAACATGCAGCCGACCTCGCTGAGCCGACGGGCGACCTCAGTCAGGCCGAAAACGCTGTCTTCATGGGAACGTCCGCCATAAGCGGGATGGCAAGGGCGATGGTGTGCCAGATTGGTTCGGATACCGCCGTTGGCAGCATCGCCGATTCGCTGGTGGAAAAGGCTCCCCCCACGGCTTTTGAGCTGGGTACGCATAGTTTTGGCATGCTGATCATGCGCCTGACCGTGCTGCTGGTGCTTTTTGTGTTTCTGGTCAATGCGCTCTTCCATCGCCCCTTCCTGGAGTCGTTTCTGTTCGCTATCGCGCTTGCGGTCGGGCTGACGCCGGAACTCCTGCCGATGGTGGTTACAGTAACGCTCTCGCGTGGCGCACTGCGCATGGCCCGGCAGCATGTCATCGTAAAGCAGCTCGCTGCGATTCATAACCTCGGCAGCATGGACGTGCTGTGCACCGACAAGACCGGCACGCTGACCGAGGCGCGCATCCATCTGGAACGGCATCTGGATGTGCAAGGGCGAGACAGCGCGCAGGTGCTGCAGTTGGCTTACCTCAATAGCTATTTTGAAACCGGCCTCAAAAGCCCCCTGGACGCCGCCATCCTTGAGCACACCGAGATCGAGGTCGGTCATTGGCGCAAGATCGACGAAGTGCCGTTCGATTTCGAGCGCAGGCGTGTGTCGGTGTTGCTCGATGATGCCCAGCAGCGGTTGCTGGTGGTAAAGGGCGCGCCGGAGGATATTCTCAGACTGTCCACACAATACGCGCGTGGAGAAGCACTGGGGACGCAACCTCTGGATGAAGCCACGCTGGCGACCATCCAGGCATTGCACGACAGTCTTGAGCGAGAAGGCTTCAAAGTGCTTGGCATCGCGTGGCGATCGGTCGCGTCGGACTGCTTGCACGCGGGTCTGAGTGACGAAACCGAGCTGATCTTCGCCGGCTTTGCGGCCTTCCTCGATCCCCCCAAGCCCAGCGCGTCCAAGGCGCTCAAGGAGTTGGCGGAAATCGGCGTGGACGTCAAGATCGTCACCGGTGACAGTGAGCTGGTCACCCGACACGTGTTTACACAACTTGGCGTACCAGTCACGGGGGTACTCACCGGCAACGAAATGCAGCAAATGGACGATACCGCGCTAGCGGTGCAGATCAAGAAGGCCAACCTGCTTTGCCGCGTCACGCCCGCGCAGAAAAACCGCGTCATCCTGAACCTGAAAGCCCAAGGACATACCGTCGGTTATCTTGGCGACGGGATCAATGACGCACCCTCGCTTCATTCCGCGGATATCGGTATTTCGGTCGATAGCGCGGTAGACGTGGCCAAGGCGGCGGCAGCGATGATCTTGCTGCGGCAAGACTTGAACGTATTGCGTGCTGGCGTCCTGGAGGGCCGACGGACCTTCGCCAACATCATGAAGTACATCATGATGGGAACGAGCTCGAATTTCGGAAACATGTTCAGCATGGCGGGCGCAACGATGTTTCTCGCCTTTTTGCCGATGCTGCCGGCGCAGATTCTCCTCAACAATCTGCTTTACGATGTTTCGGAATTGCCTATTCCGATGGATAACGTAGACGACGATTTTCTTGCTCATCCCAAGCATTGGGATACGAAGTTCATTCGAAATTTCATGTGGGTGGTCGGCCCAGTGAGCTCGGTCTTCGATTTCTTGATGTTCTTCATCATGCTGAAGGTGTTCAATGCGGGCGAGGCGCTATTTCACACGGGCTGGTTCATTGAATCGATTGCCACTCAGGTACTGGTGATATTTATCATTCGAACGCAGGGCAGTCCGTTCAAGAGTCGGCCAAGCCGTGTGTTGACAATTACCTCGCTCGCGGTCGTGTTGATCGCCGGCGCATTGCCCTTCATGCCGGTTGCAGCGCTTCTCGGCTTCGTCGCGCCCCCGCCGCAGTTCTTCCTGATTCTACTGGCAATGCTGCTCTGCTATTTGGTTGCGGTGGAATGGATTAAGCAATTGTTTTACCGATTTTTTGCGGCGCATTGATCGGGCGCAACACGACTCCGGCTTCTGGTTTTCCGATAGCCAGGGCCGTCGACATGCTGTCGCACCTCTATGCTGCCGTCTTGAGCGTCGGCGCCGAAGTCGAATCGGTCACGTCGTGCCCGGCAATTGCCAATGCCAGAACCGGGTTCAGGCTGTCCACCATCGAACTCGGAATCAGAATCGACCGAGCGCCGTTCATCGTGACGGGCGACGTGCAAAGGTAAAAAGCCGGCGTTTCGGCCGGCTTCCCGTTCCGCCTTGCTGGGGCGGCTCCCCGTTCTGTTTGAGCGCGAGGAGGTTGACTACGGAAACGTTACAGGGTCGATAGAAAACCCATGCCGAGACGTTTCCTTGCGTCGGAAATATATCGTCTGGGCGTGACGGCTTTCCACAAAAGGGGATACCGCTTTTTTCGCTGCTGACCCACGACCGGCATGCCGTCGTCGGTTGCGCGCGCTTCAGCCTGTTCTTGTTGGTTGTCCTTGTGATTCTTTTCTCGCTTCGGGTGATCTTTCATCAAACGGCTCCGTGAGGGAATCGCGTTGCGTCATGGTTCAGGTTTGTACTGCTTGAGTCGAATCAAACAGCGCAGGCGATATGGGGCGAAACGGGGGCGCAACGGCCTACGTCCATCACGACGTCCCCCTCGTCATGAAGTCCACGGCCCATCGCCAATCTGCGCGTGAAGTACCACCATGCGTCTGCACGCTTCGGCAGTCGGTACGCTGGCGTACATGGACGACGGCGTATACAGGCCAGGCGTGCGGGATCGCGTCCCTCGCGCCTCAAGCGCGATCAAACACGCCGCGCAGACTGTTCTTCAGCGTACAGATTCGTCGAGCCCCGCCATGCATGATGACTTTCGTTGCATTTTCCGTCAGGAGCGCGTCATGAAATATCCGGTCTATATCACGCGGCGCGGGAATCCTCGCTATCACGGCGCGCTTCCGGATTTTCCGGAAATCGATGTGGAGGGTGACTCGTATGACGAGTTGCTGGTGGCTGCGGCGCGACAGGTCAGGGCCTACTATGACCGTTCCGAGCGTCTTGTACCGCCGCCGACCACGGATATGTCGATATTGCAGGCGTCGGATATCGACGTGGGTGATGGAATCTGGCGGTTCTTCGATATCGACCTGACCGGCATGACCTCGAGTTCCGTGAGGATCGAGCTGTGCCTACCGAAATGCATTGTGCGCGACATCGACCTGAAGGCGAGCGCGCTGCACACGACTCGCGATGCATTCGTGTCGATGGCGTGTGCGAATGCCACCGACCGATCTGTACCGCACGTCGCGGTGCGTTTCGAACCCGACGTGAAATCGCTGTCGGAAGCGGTTTGACGGTGCGACGCTTCGGGCGTGAAGCCTGGGCGGATGGAGTGGTCATTCGGGAGAAGGGGCCTTGAAGATTCCCGTTGCGCGTGTTTCGCGACGCCGGACATCGCCATGGAGCAATGCACGGCCGATTCGCGAGGAGTTCCTCGGCGATGAACGGCTGGCGCAGCATGCGGGAATTCTGGCGCGTGCGCAGAAGGTAGTTCCCGGGGCGGCCTCTGGCCCGTCTCTGGCGACGCGGCTGAAGGACAACGCGGATCATCTGCTGAAGGCGTACCGGAACACCGTGGCCGCAGACGCGCGCGGCGAAGAAATCACGCCGGCAGCGGAGTGGCTGCTCGACAACTACTATCTCGTCGCGGAGCAGGTGCGGCAGATCCGCGACGATCTTTCCCCGCGCTATTACCGGCAACTCCCCAAGCTCGGCAACGGGCCGTTTGCCGGTTATCCGCGCGTGTTCGAGATCAACTGGTCATTCGTCGCCCACACGGACAGCCGTTTCGATCCCGATATGCTATGCCGGTTCATGCTTGCCTATCAGGCCGTGGAACCGCTGACGATCGGCGAACTGTGGGCGGTGGCGATCACGTTGCGGATCGTGCTGATCGAAAACCTGCGGCGACTCGCAGATCAGATCATCGACGACCGGCGCGCGCGGCTCGACGCCGACGCACTTGCGGATCGCCTGCTGGGCGAACGCGGACATGCGCGGGTGGAGGCCGAGCCGCTCGTCACCCGTTACGAACAGGCCGTATTGCACGATGCGTTCGCGGTGCAGCTGATTCAGCGGCTGCACGATCCCGATCCGGCCGTCGCGCCGGCACTGGCGTGGCTGCATCGGCACCTGGCGGCACGCGGCGCGACGCCGGATCAGATCGTCGCCTCCGTCAACCATCAGCAGGGCGCAGCCAGTCTGACCGTGCGCAACGTGATCACCAGCATGCGGCTGATTTCGGAAGTGGACTGGACCGTTTTGTTCGAGCGCATCAGTCTGGTCGATCAAGTGCTGCGTAATCACCCGGGCTTCGCGGAGATGGATTTCCCCACGCGTAACCTGTATCGCGACGCGGTTGAAGTGCTTGCCCGTGGCGCGCCCGTCAGCGAACTCGAGATTGCCCGCCGCGTCGTCGCCGATGCGGCGGCGCAGGGGACGCGCGGCACGCTGGCCGCCGGTGCCGTGCCGGGGCGCGAGACGGATCCAGGTTACTACCTGCTGGCGGACGGCCGCGCCGCATTCGAGGCGGAGATCGGCTATCGGCCGCCCGTTGCGTTATGGTTGCGACGCCTGACGCGCCGCGCCGGTCTCGCCGGCTATCTCGGTCGTATCGGGCTAATTGCGGCCCTGCTGCTGGCGGCCATGCTGGCGTGGCTGATTCGCATCGAGCCGCCCGGCCACTGGCTCATCTGGCTCGGCGTCGCCGGCCTGCTACCTGCGCTGGATGCCGCGGTCGCGCTCGTCAATCGCAGCGTGATGCGCGATGTCGGCGCGAAGATCCTGCCCGGCCTCGCGTTGCTTGACGGCATTCCGCCGGACCTGCGCACCCTGGTCGCGGTGCCGGTGCTGCTGACGACGAAAGCGGCGCTCGCCGAGCAGATCGAGCAACTGGAAATTCATCACCTGGCGAGCCCCGATGGCACGCTTTACTTCGCACTGCTCTCCGACTGGGTGGATGCGCCCACCCCGCACACCGACAGCGATGACGGGCTGCTGGCATTCGCGGTGGCGGGTATCGACCGGTTGAATGGCCTTTATCCGGCGGCGCCGGGGGAGAGCGAACGCTTTCTGCTGCTGCACCGCAAGCGCGTGTGGAACGACGGCGAACGCTGCTGGATGGGCTGGGAGCGCAAGCGCGGCAAGCTGCACGAGCTGAACCGGTTGCTGCGCGGGGCGTCGGACACGACGTTCGTCGCGCCGGGAGGCCAACCGCCGCGCGTGCCGCCTGACGTGCGCTACGTGATTACGCTCGATGCCGATACGCGGCTGCTGCGCGATACCGTGCGCCGCCTGGTCGGCAAGATGGCGCACCCGCTCAACCGGCCGGTATTCGACCCGGCGAGCCGGTGCATCGTCGAAGGCTACGGTGTGCTTCAGCCGCGCGTTGCGTCGTCCCTCGCGAACGGCGACGAGGGGTCGCTTTTTCAGCGCGTGTCGTCGAGCGCACACGGCATCGATCCTTACGTGTCGGCCGTGTCGGACATTTATCAGGACCTGTTCGACGAAGGCTCCTATGCGGGTAAGGGCATTTACGACGTCGATGCGTTCGAGGCGGTGCTCGCCGGCCGTGTGCCGGAGAACACGGTGCTCAGTCACGATCTGTTCGAAGGCATTTTCGCGCGGGCCGGGCTGGCGTCGGATGTCGAGGTCGTCGAAGCGTCGCCGTCGCGCTACGACGTCGCGGCGGGACGCCTGCACCGATGGGCGCGCGGCGATTGGCAACTCCTGCCATGGTTGATCTTCGGCCACGAACCGCTGACGGCGGTCGGCCGCTGGAAGATGCTGGACAACCTGCGCCGCACGCTCACGGCGCCTGCCATGCTGATCGCGCTACTGGCCGGATGGATGCAGCCGCTCCCCGTATCGCTCGGCTGGAGTGCCTTCGTGCTGGTGACGATCGCGCTGCCGTTCCTGTTGCCCGTAATGAGCGGACTGGTGCCGCGCTGGCGCCGCACGCACGTGAAGATGACCACGCGCAGCGTGCTCCATGCATGGTCGACGGAGCTGCAGTTCGCGCTGACGCGGTTCGGCCTGTCGATCGTCATGCTGCCGCAGCAGGCGTGGTCGATGGGCGACGCGATCGGGCGCACGCTGTTTCGCTTGGGGATCAGCCATCGCCACCTGCTCGAGTGGACCACGGCGGCCGAAGCCGGCGCACGCGACCGCCGGACCCTGGCGTCCACCTATCTGCAGATGCGCGGCGGGTTGACGCTCGCGCTGCTTGGCGCGGCCGCCAGTCTGATGGTGGGCTGGCGCGTCGATCGTCATGCGGGGTGGCTGACCGCCCCGTTCGCGCTAGTCTGGCTCGCGGCGCCCGCGATCGCCTACTGGTTGAGCCGCGCACCGCGGCCGGCGGGCGAGTTGGCGGTGACGCCGCACGATGCGCGTCAACTGCGGCGCGACGCGCGCCGGACCTGGCGTTATTTCGAGACGTTCGTGACGGCCGATGATCAGATGCTGCCGCTGGACAATTTCCAGGAGAACCCGAAGCCCGTTTGTGCGCACCGGACTTCGCCCACCAATATCGGGCTGTACCTGTTGTCCGTCGTCAGCGCCCGCGAGTTCGGCTGGCTTGGCACGCTGGATGCGGTGTCGCGTCTGGAGGCGACGCTCGCGACGATGCGGCTGATGTCGCGCTATCGTGGCCATTTCTACATATATGGACTGCTCCCAATAGCAAACGGAAGTTGACGGACACGGAAGTCGATTGCGTACATATATCCGGCGTCAGG
>NZ_QTQA01000054.1:0-10349 GCF_003853825.1 Burkholderia sp. Bp9012
TCCATGACGATACTCCTATGAACGGTAACGTCAGCAGTTACGATACGCCTGCCGGAGCAGTCCATACCATTAACTGGAAAGCGAAGTTCGGCGGGATGACGGTCTCCGAAGCGCAGCACCTGAAGGAACTGGAGCAGGAGAACAACAAGCTCAAGCGCCTGTTGGCCGAATCGATGCTCGACAACGCCGCGTTGAAGGACCTGCTGGCTCGAAAGTAGCAAGCCCGCAGGCCAAGCGCGAGGCAGTCCGGATATTGATGACCGAACGTGCCATGGGTGTTACCCGGGCCTGCGGGCTGGTAGGGATTTCGCGCTCGCTGTTCCGCTACGAATCACGTCGCCGGGTTGACGACGAAACGCTGACTGGCCGCATGATGGCCATCGCGGCGCAGAAGCCGTCGATACGGCTATCGCTGGATTCACGTGCTGTTGCAGCGTGAGGGCTGCTACGCCAACCACAAGCGAATCTGGCGCCTGTACAGTAAGGCGGGACTGAGCGTGCGCAAGCGGCGACGCAAGCGTATTGCAGCTGTCGAGCGCATGCCGCTGCCGTTACCAACAGGCCGGAATCAGAGTTGGTCGATGGACTTTCTATGGTCCACCCGCAAACCGCAAGCGTAGCTGGTGGCGATAGACGACTCGCGTTTATCTATCCGGCCTATAGCGATCCGATCGAAGCCGGATCTGGCCTGCATGATGAGGTCGCACGCTTCCGTCCCAATTAGTGGCGCGACATGATGTCTGCCGGAAGTCCAGACGGGTTTGGGGAAGCGACGGATGGTCGTTTGCGCCATGCTGATTGGCTGCGCGAGCTGCGGAAAGTAACGGTGGTCAGGGGTAGAGCTATCGGTCTGCTGTGATTCCGGTGCGGTAGTTCAGGTTAAACTCCGCGCCGCTTCGCACGACAGCCCATGCAATGCGTACGAGTTTGTTTGCCAGTGCGCAGACTGCAACGTGCGCATGCCGGCGTTCGGCAAGTTGGATTAGCCAGTGCTGGATCGGATCGTTGGGATGCTTGTCTTTCCATACCCATAGCGCGCGGGCGCCCTGCACGAACAGGCGACGCAGATAACTGTTTCCCCTCTTTGTAATAACTAGCAAACGTGGCTTGCCGCCGGTCTGGTCGAGATCGCGAACGGCAGCAGCAGCACGGTCGAGCCGATCATGCTGCCGGTCGCGTTGACGAGCGGATCGACGCCGGTCAGCTTGCGCATCGTGTAGTTGGCCGCGATGCCGTACAGCAGCGTCGCGCCGAGCGCCGCGGCGGCGGCGAGCGCGGTTGCACCGGCGCCGGTATCGCCGTGCGCGCTCGCGATCTGATCCCAGACTAGCGTCACCACGCTTGCGAAGCCGATCACGAGGCCGAGCGCGCGCGGCAGCGACAGCTTGTCCTTCAGCCACAGTCGGCGACGAGCGCGCCCCACAGCGGCGTCGTTGCGTTTATCACCGACGTCACGCCGGCCGACAGCGTCAGTTTGGCGAATGCGAACAGGCAGAACGGCGCGCCCGAGTTCAACACGCCGACCACGAAGAGTGGCCATGCATGGCGGCGCAGCCGGGCGCCGAGATCGGCGGGCTGGAAGCGGGGCAGCGAAAGCCCGGCAAGAAACAGCTCGCCGATGCCCACGCGCAGCGCCATCAGCGACGCCGATCCGGATGAACAGGATCGACGCGCCCCACAGGGCCGCGAGCGCGGTTAGCAGAAGTGCGTTCTTGGGCGCCATCGAATATGGGTCGGACGGTCGGGGAAGTGGTGCAGAGAATCTTACATTGCGGAGCCGATACTTTCATGAAAGTATAAATCCCTATAGGAAAGTGGCTTGACAGCGGTATTTTGAGTGCCAACACTTGCTTGCCTCGGGGCTAATGGCCGACAACCTACTCGAGGCCTATGGCAGTAGGTGGCGGCAGCCAAGCTGGATAAGCGGCGAACCATGTAAGAGCGCAGGGAGGTCAATCTAGATCACACAATTCGTCTCAAGTGATTTTGACTGCGAATTAAAGGATTAATGAAAAGAGGAATAAGCGGCTTGGCATAAATCCCTAACTTGGTCACCCGTATTCGGGCGTGGTTGCTTGTGAAGTTCATTCTGACGATAGTCAGTTAATGAAAATTGAAAATAAAGTAATAGGTTTGGAGAATCCATGAAGAATTATTATATCTGTGTTGCGGTTATGGCTGCATTTTCGGGATCGGCTCTTGCTCAGAATGCTGTTACGCTCTACGGTCTGATTGACGAAGGTTTTGACTACACGAACAATGTGCATGGGAATCACGCATATGAACTGCAAAGCGGATATGTCCAAGGGAGCCGGTGGGGCCTGAAGGGGGCAGAAGATCTGGGCGGCGGTCTGAAAGCTGTGTTTCAGTTGGAAAATGGCTTCAACGTCAACAACGGAAAACTCGGGCAGGGTGGACTCATGTTCGGTCGCCAGGCATACGTCGGCCTCTCAAGTCAAACTTACGGCACTATTACTCTTGGTCGACAGTATGATTCGGTAGTTGATTATCTGGCACAAACAACGGCCAACGGAAACTGGGCGGGTTACTTGTTCGCTCATCCTTTTGACAACGACAACACGGACAATTCGTTTCGTGTAAATAATGCCGTCAAGTATGCGAGCCCGACAATCGCCGGCTTTCAGTTCGGGGGAACGTATAGTTTCAGCAACAGCACGAGTTTTGCAAATAATCGCCAGTACAGTATCGGTGGGCAGTATTCAAATGGGCCCCTGCTCGTTGCTGCTGCGTACCTGCAAGCCAGTAGCCCTTCGTCGACGGCTGGTGGTGCCATTAACAATGGTGGCGATGCCAATTTCTTGGCGGACCGGTTGCGCATCTTCGGCGCAGGCGTCAACTACGCGGTAGGCAGCGCAACGATTGGCTTCTCGTACACGAATACGACCTTGAAGAATCCGATCGCCAATATCGGATACATGTCCAGCACCGAGTCGATTCTGCCTAGTCCGACAGGGGCACTCGCTGGGGGTACTCTGACTCGCCTCAGATTCCAGAATTTTGAGCTGAACGCGCTGTATCAGGTCACACCGGCGTTTTCTCTCGGTGCTATGTATGTTTACACGATGGAAAACTACGACACGACCGCTGGTAGTGCAAAGCCGAAAGTACACAGTGCGGGGTTGATGGCTGATTACAATTTGTCGAAGCGGACGGACATATATATTCAGGCGGCGTATCAAAAAGTGGCTGGGGATAAAACTACATCTTCATTGGATCAGGCATATGTGCCAGGCGCCGCAGATCTTTCAGATAGCTCAAAGCAATTCGTCGCTCGTATTGGGATGCGTCACAAATTTTAAGTAAAGCTATGCGCGATTCCGGAGGAGTCGCGCATCGTGTACCAATGCAGAATTATGAATAGCCGCGCGTCTGACGTGCTTGCTCGGATAGCGGACGCCATGAATGGAAGGAGACTAAGGTGGATATATTTATCCAGCAAATTCTTAACGGTCTGGTGCTCGGCAGTGTGTACGCCATCATCGCGTTGGGCTACACGATGGTGTACGGCATTCTCGGCATCATCAACTTCGCACACGCGGACGTGCTGATGGTTGGCGCGATGGTCGCCCTGTCGGCCATCACCGTGCTGCAGAACCATTTCCCCGGACTCGGCAACGTCGCGACACTGACGATCGGCCTGGGCATCGCCGCAGTCGTCTGTGCATTCGTCGGCTTCACGATCGAACGGGTCGCCTACCGGCCGCTGCGTCGCGCACCGCGCCTCGCCCCGCTGATCACCGCGATCGGCGTGTCGATCCTGCTGCAGACCGCCGCGATGATCATCTGGTCGCGCAACCCGCTGCCGTTCCCGCAATTGCTGCCGACCGATCCGATCAACGTGATCAAGGCTACCGACACGACGCCCGGCGCCGTGATCTCGGTGACTGAAATCGTGATCATCGCGGTGGCGTTCATCGTGATGGGCGGCCTGCTGCTGCTCGTGCACAAGACCAAGCTCGGCCGCGCGATGCGCGCGATCGCCGAAAGCCCGAACACCGCGAGCCTGATGGGCGTGAACCCGAACTTCGTGATCTCCGCGACGTTCATGATCGGCTCCGCGCTCGCCGCGCTGGCCGGCGTGATGATCGCGTCGGAATACGGCAACGTCCACTTCTACATGGGCTTCATTCCCGGTCTAAAGGCGTTCACGGCTGCGGTGCTGGGCGGCATTGGCAACCTCGCGGGTGCGATGGTTGGGGGGCTGGTCCTTGGATTTATCGAGCAGCTCGGGGCCGGCTATATCGGCAACCTCACGGGCGGCGTATTCGGCAGTAACTACCAGGACGTGTTCGCCTTCGTCGTGCTGATCATCGTGCTGGTGTTCCGTCCGTCCGGCCTGCTGGGCGAACGTGTCGCGGATCGCGCGTAACGGAAGGGAGCAAACAACATGACATCCATTCAACCGATCGAATCCTCGACGTCGCTCGTCGAAGAGCGCAACACCACCAAGACCGTCATCATCGGCCTCCTGACCGCGGTCTTCGTGATCGCGGCGCCGATCATCATCGGCTCGGCCGGCGGCAACTACTGGGTCCGCGTGCTCGACTTCGCGATGCTGTACGTGATGCTCGCGCTGGGCCTGAACGTGGTGGTCGGCTTCGCCGGCCTGCTCGACCTCGGCTACATCGCGTTCTACGCGGTGGGTGCGTACACGGCGGCATTGTTGAGCTCGCCGCACCTGAGCTCGCAGTTCGAGTGGATCGCGGCGCTCGCGCCGAACGGGCTGCACATCCCGTTCCTGATCATCGTGCCGATCGCAATGGCGCTGGCGGCGACCTTCGGGATCCTGCTCGGCGCGCCGACGCTGCGCCTGCGCGGCGACTACCTGGCGATCGTGACGCTCGGCTTCGGTGAAATCGTCCGGATCTTCATGAACAACCTCGACCGTCCGGTGAACATCACCAACGGCCCGAAGGGGATCACGGGCATCGATCCGGTGCACATCGGCGACTTCAGCCTCGCGCAGACGCACTCGCTGTTCGGGATCCAGCTGCCGTCGGTCTACATGTACTACTACCTGTTCGTGCTGTGCTCGCTGCTGGTGATCTGGGTGTGTACGCGCCTACAGCACTCGCGTATCGGCCGTGCATGGGCGGCGATCCGCGAAGACGAGATCGCGGCAAAGGCGATGGGCATCAACACCCGCAACGTGAAGCTGCTCGCATTCGCGATGGGCGCGTCGTTCGGCGGCCTGTCGGGCGCGATGTTCGGATCGTTCCAGGGCTTCGTGTCGCCGGAATCGTTCACGTTCTGGGAATCGATCGTCGTGCTCGCGTGCGTGGTGCTCGGCGGCATGGGACACATCCCGGGCGTGATCCTGGGTGCGGTGCTGCTCGCGATCTTCCCGGAATTCCTGCGCTCGACGATGAGCCCGCTGCAGCATGCGCTGTTCGGTCATGACATCGTCGATACGGAAGTGATCCGTCAGGCGCTGTACGGCCTCGCGATGGTGGTCATCATGCTGTACCGCTCGGAAGGCCTGTGGCCCGCGCCGAAGCATGAGGACAAGATCGCGAAACTGGCGAAGCGCGCCAGCAAGAAGCCGGTGCGCGCTTAACCTACGGACAAGGGGATACACACATGAGCGACAAACAAATCCGACTGTCCGTCAAAGGCGTGAACAAGCGCTTCGGTGGCCTGCAGGCGCTGTCCGACGTCGGCCTCGAGATCAAGGAAGGCGAGATCTATGGCCTGATCGGCCCGAACGGCGCCGGCAAGACGACGTTCTTCAACGTGATCACGGGCCTCTATACGCCGGACTCCGGCGAGTTCAAGCTCGACGGCACGGAATACAAGCCGACCGCGGTGCATCAGGTCGCGAAGACGGGCATCGCGCGCACGTTCCAGAACATCCGCCTGTTCGGCGGGATGACGGCCCTCGAGAACGTGATGGTGGGCCGCCACGTGCGTACCAAGCACGGGCTGCTCGGCGCGGTGTTCCAGACGCCGGCCGAGCGCCAGGAAGAGCGCGAGATCAAGGAACGCGCGATCGAGCTGCTCGAATACGTCGGCGTGCTGCAGTACGCCGACTACACGTCGCGCAACCTGTCGTACGGCCACCAACGCCGTCTCGAGATCGCGCGTGCACTGGCCACCGACCCGAAGCTGCTCGCGCTCGACGAGCCGGCGGCCGGGATGAATGCGACCGAGAAGGTCGAACTCACGCGCCTGCTCGACAAGATCCGCTCGGACGGCCGCACGATTCTCCTGATCGAGCACGACGTGAAGCTCGTGATGGGGCTGTGCAACCGGATGACGGTGCTCGATTACGGCAAGGTGATCGCCGAGGGTCTGCCGCAGGACGTGCAGAAGAATCCGAAGGTGATTGAGGCATATCTCGGCGCAGGGGTGCACTGATGGCAGCGGCAATGTTGAAAATCAAGGGCTTGCAGGTCAACTACGGCGGCATCCAGGCCGTCAAGGGCGTTGACATGGAAGTCCGCCAGGGCGAACTCGTGACGCTGATCGGCGCGAACGGCGCAGGCAAGACCACGACGATGAAGGCGATCACGGGTCTCAAGGCGTATTCGGCAGGCGACATCGAGTACGAGGGCAAGTCGATCAAGGGCATTCCGACGCACGAGCTGCTCAAGCGCGGCCTCGCGATGGTGCCGGAAGGCCGCGGGATCTTCGCGCGGATGTCGATCGTCGAGAACATGCAGATGGGTGCATATCTGCGCAACGACGGCGAGCAGATCAAGAAGGACGTCGACCGCATGTTCGGCTTCTTCCCGCGCCTGAAGGAGCGTGCGACGCAGCTCGCGGGCACGCTGTCGGGCGGCGAGCAGCAGATGCTGGCGATGTCGCGCGCGATCCTCTCGAAGCCGAAGCTGCTGCTGCTCGACGAACCGTCGATGGGCCTGTCGCCGATCATGGTCGAGAAGATCTTCGAAGTGGTGCGTGAAATCTCGAAGGAAGGCATCACGGTGCTGCTGGTCGAGCAGAATGCACGCCTCGCGCTGCAGGCGGCCGACCGCGGCTACGTGATGGATTCGGGCACGGTCACGATGGAAGGCGATGCGAAGCAGATGCTCGACGATCCGAAGGTGCGGGCTGCATATCTTGGGGAGTAGTCACAAGTGATCTTAGCCGCTCCTGGTTTCGAGACGACGTCACGTACCGAGACTGGATGAGTATTCGTCAGCGATGTCTGCGAGGAGGCATATCCTGAAACTGGTCGCACTGGAAGCCGTGGTTTGACTCAGTTGCCCCACCACCAAGAATCTGGGCGGGGCACTGACGGCATTAGAACGTTGGAGGAGTGTTAACCCAGAGTACCTTGGTTGTGACCGACGCGTCGTTGGCGTAGCGATGCCCGAGTTCTGAATCAAAATAGAAGGCGTCGCCCGCTTCAAGTGTGTAGCTTCCTTGGTCAACGAGGAGCTTGAGGCGGCCTTCAAGTACGAAGCCAAACTCCTGACCTTTATGTGAGATCGCTTCGTTGCTTCCACCTTTGGGTTCGATGACATGGATACTTACCTGAAGTAGGAATTCAGGGCCTGACGGAACCAGATTCTCCAGCGTCACTCGATTGCCGGAACGCTTGTGCCCAGTTTTGAGAACGGCGCGTTCATCCTTTCGTACGATGTAAACGTCGGCGTCGCCTTTCTCAGCCGAGGCAAAGAGGGCGCTCATGTTGATGCCGAGAGCCTGAGTAATGCGATGGAGGCTAGCAAACGAAGGCTGTGACACGTTGTTTTCGATCTTCGACAGATAGCCTTCGGTGACCCCAGCCTTGGTAGCCACCTCTTTAAGACTCAACCCCATGAGCATGCGGCTGTGTTTGAGTCGCACCCCCACCTTGACCGGCATTTCGTCACTCACGGATGTCCTCCTTCCAATATTTTTTTGCCCAGGCAGCGTTGTTACTTTTCCTGATAGGAAAGATTGTGTCTCACCGGAAAAGCAAAGTCTAGGCATTGAAAAGATGGGGGAGGATCACTCTTCCGCTCCGCATCGGACGGACGGGAGGGATAGGGAGCGTCGCGATGTTACGTACAGCAGTCCCAGCAAGCCAGCCTGCTGTTCGCGTCCCGGCAGTCAATGAAATAATAGTTCCCTTCAGGAAAGATGCTTGACTAAATGTTTCTGATGCTCAACACTCAGTCAAAACGTGGTGCCCCTAGAGCTCCTCCGTATCGCTATCGCGGCAGCGGGTGGTGTGACGCTGCGGTTCGATCCTGGTGGCTACACCCGAGGCGGAAGAGGTCGGTGGAGTCCGAGTTGAGAAGACGGTCGGTCTCAAGGGATGGGCATAGGGGTGTAAGCAATTCGTCGTTGCCTAAACCACGTGCCTGCAAACCTACGATCAAAGCGACCGATTTATGCATAAGTTCTCCAGTTCGCAAGACGCTGCACGTCAGAGCATGCTCCAATCCAGCCAGCCCGTTTATCAACAAGACTGCACTCCAACCTCACTCGAATGGATTTCCAAGCTCGTGAGTTTCGACACCACAAGCCGCGAGTCCAACTTGGGGTTAATCGAGATGGTGCGTGATTACCTTCGTCGCGAGGGAATTGAGTCATCGCTGACATACGACCCCTTCGACCGCAAGGCGAATCTATTTGCGACGATCCCTGGCGCGAGCGGTGCCACTCAAGGTGGTGTTGTCCTCTCCGGGCACACAGATGTCGTGCCCGTTGATGGCCAGATGTGGGACTCTGATCCTTTCAAGGCTGAAGTGCGAGGCGACAAGTTGTACGGTCGCGGCACGTGCGACATGAAGGCATTTATCGGCACAGCGCTTGCACTCATCCCGGAAATGCGACGTGCGTCCTTGCAGCAACCTATGCACCTTGCGTTGTCGTATGACGAGGAAGTGGGTTGTTTGGGGGCGCCAGTGATGTTGCAAGAGCTGAAGTCGCGCGGAATTCGGCTTGACGGCTGTATCGTTGGTGAGCCAACCTCAATGCGAGTGGTCGTTGCGCATAAGAGTCAGAATAGCTACCGTTGCTGCGTCCGCGGACATGCGGCGCATTCCTCCCTCACCCCGAGCGGGGCTAATGCCATCGAGTATGCGGCACGCTTGATCTGCTTCATTCGTGACCTTGCCGATGAGCTGCGCGCCAACGGTCCGTTCGACGATGCATTTGATGTTCCTTTTAGCACCGGCCAAACCGGCACAATTCACGGTGGAATTGCTCTCAATACAGTTCCCGACAGGTGTGAATTTTCCTTCGAATACCGTACCCTTCCTGGCATCGACCCGCAGCGCATCTTCGAGCGTATTAAGGCGTATGCACACGGAACCCTCTTGCCCAAAATGCATGCGGAGCATCCCGATACGGCAATTGAATTGGCTCAGATTGCTGCGGTGCCTTCATTGGATAGTTCAGAGCAGGAAGCGATCGCGAAATTGGTGCGAGCGTTGACCTTGGATAGAGAGCGCCGAAAAGTTGCATACACGACAGAAGCCGGTCACTTTCAGCTTGCGGGTATACCGACAGTGCTATGTGGGCCAGGAGATGTCCTGCAGGCGCATAAGCCCAACGAATTCGTCGCCCTCAGTCAAATCGCGCAATGCGAGGCCTTTCTGCGCAAGGTCATTCGCAGCCTAGAAGAGTCGTCGATCTAGCGTGGCCTCAATGACTTGTTAGTTGCCCGCGATAGGCGTAGTGGTCGCTTGCTGGTTCCAGCCGTGGCGCCCATTAAATTTGCCGGTGATGGAACCAAGTCATGCAGCGCTGGCGCCGGCCACACAACCCGGGACGCACGTCCACCGGTGGTCCTTGCTGGCCACCCGTTCTGTTTCGACTTGAGCTGTGGGGAGGATGAAATGCATGAAAGGTGGCGATTGCTAAGGACATTCTGTGTGAGCAAGGCTCAGGCAATAGTGCTCTGCCTGTTAGGCCTCTACTTTGGGTACGAGGCTGCCGCTTCATGGATAGACCAAATCTTGGCCTCACATTGCAAGTAGCTGAATGAGATCGGCGGGTCCATGCGCCAGTGGAACAGTTGGTTCGGATTCACTCCGTGCTGACGCGCGACCATCGAAACGGATTTCCCCGGCTCGAAACTCTCGCGAACCATCGCCAGCTTCTGCTCCGCCGTCCAGCGCCGCCGGCGCTCCGGGCCCGTCAACACTTCCATCACTTCCTGCCTGCTGTTAGTCAAAAACACAGTCTTATGCCCACCCAGGCAATCGCCTCGGCACGCGCGCGCAAGTAGTGAAATTAGCCGGGCTCAGTCAGTTGAATCGACGCGTGGTTTGAAGGCGGTGGGCGGGGTGTCATCGCGCCGCCGCCGCCGGCTGTCAAACGCATTTGAAATCTGAGCCACTTCGCGCCTGATCGCGCAAAGTAAAACTGAGCCAGTCGTTACCTCTTCG
>NZ_QTQA01000055.1:0-10065 GCF_003853825.1 Burkholderia sp. Bp9012
GTATGCCGGCCTGCTCGAGAAGATCGAGATCCTGCGTTCGATGCTGCGCTGGGCACCCAAGCTCGAGCGTGCCGACATCGAGAAGCTGCTCAACCAGGCGAACGTGCTGCGCGACGAAGTCATGCAGATGTCGCGCAAGGAGCGCTTCGTTGAGGCCGCCGTGGCCGCGCCGCAGACGTCCGATGCGACCGATGCGCAGGACGCGCCCGCACCCTCCGTGCAGCGACGCCGGCAGGCGTTGATCGAGCGCAGTTTCATCTTCGAGGGTATTTTTGGCGACAATCCGAAGCTGCTCGCCGCACTCGAAATCGCCGAAAAGGCGGCACCGACCGATCTGCCGGTGCTGATCGACGGCGAGAGCGGGACCGGCAAGGAGCTGATGGCGAAAGTCATCCACGCGAACGGGGGGCGCGCCGACCGCCCGTACATCTCGGTGAACTGCGGCGCGATTCCCGACAACCTGCTCGAATCCGAGCTGTTCGGCCATCGGCGCGGCGCGTTCACCGGCGCGTCGAACGATCGCAAGGGCAAGTTCGAGAGCGCGCACTCCGGCACGATCTTCCTCGACGAAATCGGCGAATTGCCGCTGTCGGGGCAGGTCAAGCTGCTGCGCGTGCTGGAGTCGCACGAGATCCAGCGGGTCGGCTCGGACGAGCCGATCAGCGTCGATACGCGCATCGTCGCCGCCACCAACAAGAATCTGCGGCAATTGAGCGAACAGGGGCTCTTTCGCGAGGACCTGTTCTACCGCCTGAGCGTCATTCATCTGACGCTGCCGGCATTGCGCGAGCGTCGCGATGAAATTCCGCTGCTGCTCGCCTACTTCGGCGACGAGGCGGCAGGGGCACTGAAGCGCAGGCCCGTCAAGACGACGCCGAAGCTGCGCGACTTCCTGCTGACTTACGCTTATCCGGGCAACATTCGCGAACTGCGCAACCTCGTCTACCGTCTGTCGTGCCTGGCCGGCGAGATCGCGGATATCGAGCACTTGCCCGAGGACATCCGCCCGAAAACCGTGTCGAGCGCCGAGCGTGCGACGGATGACGGCCTGCCGGGCAGGCCGATGTCGCTCAGCGACGCGAAGCGGGCCGCAAGCGACGAGGCGGAGCGGGCGTTTCTCGAACGCGGGTTGCAGGAGACCGGCGGCACCGTGGCCGAACTGGCGCGCCGTTGCGAGATGAACCGGTCACACCTGCAGATGCTGCTCAAGAAGCACGGCATCCGCTCGAAAGCATTCCGTCATCGGGACGGCTCGACGCCTGACAAGGACGCGTGAGCGTCGCGCGGGTCCGCTCGATCGTTCAGCGTTGCACGGCAGGATTGGCGAGCGTCCGGTCCGACGCATCGGGATCGTCGGCGCGGATCACGACAGCGGTGATGTTGTCCCGGCCGCCCTCGCGCAATGCGAGGTCGACGAGCATGTCCGTTGCGCGCGCGCAATCGCCGCAGGCGAGGGCGGCCGAGATGTCGGCTTCGTCCATCTCGTTGCTCAGGCCGTCGCTGCACAACAGAAACATGTCACCGTCGCACACGTCGATGCGTCGTTCGTCGAGATGCAACTGCTCGGCGGCGCCGACGGCGCGCGTGATCAGATGCTGCGACGGGTGATGGCGCGCCTGCTGCGCGCTCAGGTGGCCCTGGGCCTGCAGTTCCGCGACGTGGCTGTGGTCGAGCGTGAGCTGCGTCAGGTGTGCGTCGCGGTACAGGTAGATCCGGCTGTCCCCGGCCCACAGCCAGCCGCACTGACGGCCGCTCGCCAACAGCACCGCCACCGTGCTGCCGATCAAGCGTACGCCGCGCTCGGCGGCCGATGTGCGCAAGTGCAGGTTGACAGCATCGAGCGCGGTGCGCGCCGCCTCGATGAAATCCGCCAGCGTGGCCGGGGTGGCCAGCCGTTCCAGCGCCTGCACGATCATCCGGCTCGCGAGGTCGCCGGCCGAATGTCCACCCATGCCGTCCGCGACGGCCCACAGGCCGCGGTGCGGCAACGCGAGGCAATCGTCCTCGTTGATCTCGCGAACGAGGCCCACGTCACTGCGTGACGCCGAAGTCCATTGCAGTTCTGCGCTCACGGCGCGCCATTCCCTTTCGTCCAGTGCCTGCTCATGCCGGTAACGGGCTTGCGAACATGCATTGGCGGTTGGCGTGAAGATGCTAGACGAGCCGGTTCCTGCCGTCCGCACCCACCCCGACCGCAATGTTCGCGCCGGGCGCCGAGTTCGTGACGTCGACGTTCTGAATCTGGTTGAGGACCTGATTCGCGTAGAACGTGTTGTACGTCTGATAGAGGTTCACGACGGGCCCGAACGCCGGCGCCGGCGGCGCGTAGGGCTGGATCCAGCCGAATACCCACGGCGCGCCCGCGCCGCGGATGAACGACATCGTCTTGCGGTCGATGTCGTGCTGCATGTGAAGGTCGGTAATTGCGAGCGTGGTCATGATGAGTCTCCGAATGGGGCCTGCCGACGGACCGGGTAACCGATACGTGCAAACCTCGTGCCATGCGTGACACAACCCGCGTGCGTTGCCCGGGCGCGTGCGTCGATCCGGTGAGCGCCGCACGCGGCAAGGCAAGGCGTCATCGACACGCGATGCTTGCATGCTAGTGCGTCGCGCCCGTGTCCTGCAATGGTTGTACGCAAGCCAACAGTTGCGCGCACGAACGTGGCCGCGAACCCGACACATGCCCCGGCAGACGCAAACGGCTGTCCGGCGCGCCGACTGGTGCTGTCACACCAACGAAATCCCCGGCAAAGGGTTGGCCGCGCGGCGACAGTACGGCACCCGGCTCGCCGCGCATGTCCCGTCGAGCTTTGCGCGACGGGCTCCGGCTGATTGGCACGCTTGATGCAGGTTAGTTGGCAACCGGCTAACCCCTTGCGCAACACGGGCGGCCGCCAACCAGCAGACGGAGCCAGTCATGGAACGCGATCTTCAACCAGTGAACCGCGCTGCGTCCCGCACGGCTGTCGGCGCTGCGGATGCAATCGCGCACGCGGCTTCGCTGCCCGGCCGCGTCGACGCACTGCTGCCTGGCGCACACCTGGTTTCCGATCGTGCCGGTTACAGCCATCACGGCATCTACGTCGGCGACGGGCGCGTCGTCCATTACGCGGGGCTTTGCACGTCGCTGCATCGCGGCCCGATCGAGGAAGTCACGCTCGAACGCTTCGCCGCCGGTCATGTGGTTCGCGTCGTGCCGCATCCGTACGCGGCCTATGCGGGGCGCACCGTGGTGCTGCGCGCACGTTCCCGTCTCGGCGAAAACCGCTACCGCCTGCTGACGAACAACTGCGAGCACTTCTGCACGTGGTGCCTGGAAGGCACGGGCTACAGCGAGCAGGTTCGCACGTGCGTCATGCATCCGCGGACGGCGTTCCGGTTCGCGCTGTCCGTCTGCCGCGCGCTGCTCGTGGCGCGGCGTGCGGGCGGACGGTGCACCACGGTCGCCATCGCCGCCGCATGAGCGACGTCCCGGCGCGTTCGACATTGCCACGAGAGGGCTCAAATGAACGGGATCGCATCATCACTGCGCATGCAGGTCGACAAGTGGCTCGCGCCGAGCGCACGCGTGCCGGCGCGCATCGTGCGCTTCAGCCGCATGCCTGCGCAACGGCGGCGCTTTGTCTGCGTCGAGGCCGTGCATCCGGCTGGCACGATCGCGATCTTCTTCTTTCGTCACGACGACGGCTCATGGTGGGTGTTCCCGCCGGCCGACCAGCGGCCAGCGATGACGGTGCGAGCGGCCTGAGCGGGCACGCGGCGTGGTGTGTCCGTCAACGCAACAGCGTCGGACGCGCCGGCGACGCCGTTGCGTCGCCCACCGGTGCACGCGCCGACGCGGCATTGCGTGCGTCAGTGTGCAGATACGGGAACGGTTGCGGCGCGAGCATCGTCTGATGCGCACGTACCTTCGCGCCACCCGCGATGGCGGCCATTGCCTGTTTGTCGAGGTCGACGCTTTCGGGAAGATCGTTGATGACGAGCACGCCCATGGTTGGCTCCGCGAAATCGGATGGGAGAAGCGTGAGGCGGGCAGCCATGCAGCATCATGCGATGTGCCGACTACCCGGGATCTGTCCAGTATAGGTTCCGCCGCACGGCCGCGCGGCCTGGGAATGCTAGTTCCGGCACCGATTGCACAGGGCGTTACCGCGGACTAGTATGATTTGTTAGACATCCTGTCAGAAGGCCGGCGGACGGTGCGTCGCGCGGTCGAATTCGTCTGACGATGGCGTGGCGGCGACCGCGAGGCGCCGAAGCGGGTCGGCAAGCTGAAGCTGAGTAGACGGCATACGAATGATGAGCTTTGCGCAGCTGATTCAGACATTCCAGAGCGGGGCGCTGTCGCAGGACGCGTTCTTCTCGGAGATCGACCGGGTGCTGGCGACCGATCAGGTCGATTGCGCACGTCTGCGCGAAGTACTCGACCAGACGCAAACCACGCAGCCGCTGTCGGACGCTATCTATGCGGAAGTGCTGAAGCGCATCGAGCGATGTCATGACAGGACGGCATCCGCGGGCGATGCAACCCGGATCCAGGAGAGCCCGCTTCGGCCGGAGGCGTGGTCAGCCCCACCGTCCGGTCCGTCGGGCGGCGCGATGCCGGTCGACGGCGAACGCGTGAAAGGCATCGGCGATACGCTGAACGGGCGCTTCGTGCTGGAGGAGTGCCTGGGCGTCGGCGGGATGGGTACCGTGTACAAGGCGCTCGACCTGCGCAAGCTGGAGGCCTCGGATCGCAAGCCGCACATCGCGATCAAGGTGCTCAATGTGCAGTTTCGCGGCCAGCCGACGTCGCTGATCGCGCTTCAGCGTGAAGCCCGCAAGGCGCAGACGCTCGCCCATCGCAATATCGTCACCGTCTACGACTTCGATCGCGACGGTCCGCTCGTCTACCTCACGATGGAGTATCTGTCAGGCCGGCCGCTCAGCAAGGTGCTGCGTGCGCCGGACTTCAAGGGCATGCCGCTCGATGCCGCGTTGCCGATCATCGCCGGCATGGGCCAGGCGTTGGCCTACGCGCATGAACGCGGCTTCGTCCACTGCGATTTCAAGCCCGCCAATGTGTTTCTCACCGACCGCGGCGAAGTGAAGGTGATCGACTTCGGGATCGCACGCGCGTTCCAGCGGCGCGACGAGGATCCCGACGTGACCGTGTTCGATCCGGCGAGCCTTGGCGGCATCACACCGGCCTACGCGAGCCCGGAGATGTTCGAGCATCTCGAGCCGGATCCGCGCGACGACGTCTACGCGCTCGCCTGTGTCACCTACGAATTGCTGACCGGACGCCATCCGTTCAACCGGCTGTCGGCCACCCAGGCGCGTCACGACCACTTGCGGCCCGAGCGCCATCCCGGTCTGGATCGCACGCAATGGCGAACCTTGAGCGCCGCGTTGTCGTTCGACCGCGCGACGCGCACGCCCAGCGTCAATCTTTTCCTGGAGGGCATGGGCGTGTTCAGTCGCCCGACGCGGGCGTCGGGCGTACGAACAGGGGTGACCGTGGGCGCTTGCACGGTGGCGGCGATCGCCGTGCTCTGGTACGGCTACGAGGCGCTTTCGCGCAGCGGCGAAAAGCGCCCCGCCGCGGACACGGTCGTGCACGCGTCTGCCGGTGGCGGAGGTGGTGCGACGGCAGGCGCCGCGGCCGGCAGCGCGCCCGCGGCCGCCGCGAACGCCGTGCCCGCTGCCGCCAGCGTGCCACCGCCGGCACCGCCACCGGCGATCTCGCTGGCCTCGGTGACGGCTGCGCTGTCGCGCATCCCGTGTTCGGCGCTGGACGCGTCGGTGCAGGATCACGTGCTGCAGGTGCGCGGTTACACGGAAGCCGGTGTCGGTATCGGACGCGTGCGAACCGCGCTCAGCGGCATGGCGGGCGGGCAGACGGCCAATCTCGACGTGCGCCCGGTCGATGCCCACAATTGCGAGATCGTGAGCGCGCTTGCCCCGTACTGGCGATCGAATTGGGCCGCGTCACACGCCGCGTCGATCCGCACGCGCGCGCCTGATGCGCATCTCGCGGAAGGCAACCCGCTGGTCATCGACATCACGACACCCGGTTACGACTCGTATGTGAACGTCGATTACTACGTGCTGAACGGGAGCGTCGTGCATCTCGTGCCAAGCAACCGCGAACGCGACAACCAGGCGCCGCCGAATTACGCCGCGACGATCGGCAGCATGGGCGAGTGGGTGATCGGCAAGCCTTTCGGGACCGAGATGATCGTGCTCCTCGTCACGCCCGCGCCGCTGTTCGACGGGATGCGCCCGCCATCCGAGCCGCGTGCCGCCTATCTCGCGGCGATCGAGCGGCAATTGAAGCTGTTCGAGGCCAAATATGGCGAGGGGCGCATTGCCGCCGATTTCGTCCAGATCACGACGCATGCCAACGGCAGCTGAGCGAGCGGGCTCGCGCGTATCAGCGGCCTAGCGATTCCGCCGCCTTGTGAATGGCCTTGCGGATGCGCGGAAACGTGCCGCACCGGCATGCGATGTTCTTCATGGCCTCGTTGATCTGATTGTCGTCGGGGCGAGGGCATCGCATGAGCAGGGCCGTGGCGGCGATCAGCTGTGCGCTCTGGCAATAGCCGCATTGCACGACGTCGACGGCAATCCACGCGTTCTTCAGTGCGCGCGCTTCCACGCTGTCCAGCCCTTCGACGGTCGTGATGCGCGCGCCGTTCAGCGTCCCGACCGGGAGTTGGCAGGCGGGCACGGCCTGATCGTTCAAGAGCACCGTGCATGCACCGCAGACCCCGACGCCACAGCCGAACTTCGTGCCGGTCAGCTTGCGTTCGCAGCGAATCACCCAGAGCAGCGGGGTGGCGGGCTCGGAATCGACATGAGCGGTTTCCCCGTTGATACGGACTGACACCATCGGTCGTCTCCTTGGTCGGGTGGGCTCGGCTTGACGAACGGCAGCGTGCGATGGCGCACGCCCGTGAGTGAATACAGCGCATTCGCCACGGCCGCCGCGATCGGCGGCGTGCCCGCTTCGCCGACGCCGTGCGGCTCGGTCCCGCCTGCCACGACTTGCGTGACGATCTCGGGACACGTCTCCATGTTGACGAGCGGATAGCTGTCGAAATAACGCTGTGCGACTTGCCCGTTCTCGATCGTGATCGCCTGCTCGAGCGCGGCCGACAATCCGAAGATGATCCCGCTTTCCATCTGCTGCTCGACGAGATTCGGATTCACGGCCAGCCCGCAGTCGATCACGCAGACCACGCGCGTCACGCGAAAGCCGTCACCTTCCTGCCGGACTTCGGCGACTTGCGCGACCACGCTGCCGAACGACTCATGCATCGCCACGCCGCGTGCGCACCGCGCGCCGGTCTTGTCACGCCATGCCAGCGGCGAACGCCAGCCGGACAGCGCGACGAGCGCCCGCAACACGGCCGCATGGCGCTGGTGCGCCGGCTGCTTGAGCAGGTCGAGGCGAAACTGGATCGGGTCTTTCCGTGCCAGCGCGGCCATCTCGTCGATGAAGCTCTCGACGAAGAATGCCTGATGCGAGTGCCCGACGGAGCGCCAGTAGCCAACCGGAACCGGGAGCGTCACCGTAGTGTGCTGGACGAGCATGTTGTCGCATTCGTAGGGCAGGTCGAACGCGCCTTCCGCCGTGGTGGCGTCGGGCAACCGTTTCGCGGCGAGGCTCGGCATGCCGAAAGTGCGAGGCATCGCCTGCGCGCTGATCGACTGGCTCGCCGACATGCCCTTCCAGGCCACCAGCCTGCCGCTCGCATCGATCGCGCCGCTGTATCTCGCCACACAAGCCGGGCGGTAGAAGTCGTGCGTCATATCCTGCGGGCGCGACCAGATCGTCTGTACCGGCCGCCCCTTCGCATGGAGCGCGATGGCGGCCGCCTGCGTGATGAAGTCGACCTCGAGCCGCCGGCCGAATGCCCCGCCGATCAATTGCTGATTCACGACCACCTTGTCTTCGTCCAGGCCCAGCAGCGCGGCGACCGCCTTGCGTGCCACCATCGGGACCTGCGTGCCGCACCAGATCGTTGCCGCGTCGTCGTCGACACGCACCGTGCAATTCATCGGTTCCAGCGGCCCGTGAGCCAGGTAGGGCACTTCGTACTGCGCGACGAACGGCTTCGCGCGGACCAGCGCCGCATCGGCGTCGCCGATGGCGTAGAACACGTGGCGGCCCTCGTCGCCGTCGATGGCGTGCGCCAACGCCGTGCGGACATCCACGCTATTCACGCCGGCAGCCGGCCCGTGATCCCATGTGACCGACAACTGGCACAACGTCCGCATCGCGATGAAGGGATTGTCGGCAATGACGGCAACGCCTCCCGTTCCACCGTTGGATGGCTCGATCCTGAAGATGCCGGTCACGCCTTTCAGGCTGGCGACCCCGGACTTGTCGAAATCCAGTGCATTTCCGCCGAGTGTCGGGCACATCGTGACACTCGCATACAGGAGCTTGTCCGGAAGCACATCGATGCCATAGCGCGCGCTGCCATCGAGCTTCGCGTGCGCCTCGATGCGGCCCAGCCGTTTCCCGACCAGCGTGAACGCCTTTGGGTCCTTCAGGGCGACATGTGGCGGGCGCGGCACGTCCCGCGCGAGCTCGACAAGTTCACCGTACGTCGCAGAGCGTCCCGACCGATGCAGCACCACGCCGGCTTTCGTCTCGCATTCCGCGACGGGCACCTGCCAAAGCTTCGCCGCGGCGCTGCACAACATGACGCGGGCCGTGGCGCCCGCCTCGCGCATGGGTCCCCACAGATCGATCATGCTCGTCGATCCTCCGGTGACCATCGAACCCAGGTAGCGTGCGCCATGGCGCGCCAACGCCGCCGCGCCGCGAGCGATCAGGCTGTCGTCGTCGGGGCGAAATGGCAGGCCCTCGGCGAGGGATTCACGGTCCTTGTAGATCGTGTCGAGCGGAGACATGACGATGCGGACCCGGGGCCAGTCCGCATCGAGCTCTTCCGCCAGCAACATGGCCGAGCCGGTATGTATCCCCTGGCCCATTTCGGATTTGCTCATGACGATCGTCACGTCGTTAGACAAACTGATCATCACCCAGCCGTTCAGCGGCACATCGACGCGTGACGTCTCCAGCTGCGCGGGTATTTCCAGCCGGTCGTCGGGGCGCCACCATGCCCAACCGACCACCAGCATGCCCGCCGCTCCCGCACCGCCCAACAGGAAGGTTCTGCGCTTCAACATGATGTGGCCGCCGACATGTGTTGGTCGAGTCACGGCGCATTCGGCGAACCACGCCCACGCGCCTCGACAATTCAATGTTTCAAACACAATCCGACATTTCATTGCTGCTGCAATCACCTATATTAGTCACTGATATCGGCAACCGAGAACCAGAAAGTGATGTTCGTTTGAAACAAGCGCTGAAGACGCGGCCTGCTGTAGCCCGAGGGACGTCCGTGGCTTCCGGGACGCGAAGCGCATCGTTCCGATCGCTTTGCATGCACCACCCACCGGAGGTTGTTGATGCTTGTCGATGAGGTTCACGCTTTGCGGACCGGGGTGGCGCGAGTGCAGGCGCTGGCATCGCGTGCGACAGGCTGAGGGACCGGGCTATATCGTGTGCGGCGATGCGGCGGGCTATCTCGACCCCGCGACAGGCGACGGCTTGCGTTTTGCCATCGCTTCCGGCCTGCGCGCGGGCGCGATTGCCGTCGCGGTTTCGCTCATCCCGATCAAAGAAGCCCGCCAGGAGACGGAACCTGGCGGGCTTGAAACGCCGCGGGACAAACCCGCGGCGGACTGGAGGACTTCTGTCGTTCGGTACCACGCTAGCGAATACGGCGACCACTGCGAGGCCGCATGGCGACACTTACAGGCCCATCTTCGCGACCACCAGACCGCCAAGGTTGTTGATCGAGTTGGTCACGCTGGTGAGATCCTGGTGGGTCGATGCATCGACCTGGGTCACCGGAGCCGTGATGGTATTCGGGCTGGCGAACGAGAAGCCACTGCCGGTAGCGATGTTGTTGATACCGGCGTTCTGGAACACGCTACCACCGCTGACGGCCGCCATTTCCTTGCGGCTGAGTTCGTGGGCGCGGGACAGGTCGTTGA
>NZ_QTQA01000056.1:0-9201 GCF_003853825.1 Burkholderia sp. Bp9012
GAATGCAAACATGCTTCACCGAGAGAGAACGTTAACCATGAACTGGGACGATGCCCGTGTTTTTCTGGCAGTTCATCGCGCCGGGACGCTGCGCGAGGCCGCAGTCGTGCTCGATGTCGATCAGGCTACCGTGGGGCGACGGCTGACGGCGCTGGAGAAAGCGCTGGGCGCGAAGCTGTTTCTCAAGACGTCGTCCGGCTATGTCGTGACGCAGATCGGCGAGGATTCGCTGCAGGCCGCGGAAGAGATGGAGCAAGCGGCGTGCAAATTCGAGAGGCGCGTCCACGGCTCGGACGACCGGCTCGAAGGCGAGGTTCGGGTGACGACGACCGATTCCCTGGCGATGGATTTCGTTGTTCCCGCGATACGGGCGTTGCGACGGAAATGCCCCGCGATACACGTGATCCTGACGACGTCCGTCCAGGTACTGAACCTGACCCGGCGCGATGCGGATCTCGCGATTCGAACCGTGATGCCGGAAAACCCCGATCTCGTTCGGCGGAAGCTGGCCGAGTGGGAGGTCGGGCTGTTCGCGAGCCGCGAGTATCTGGATGCACATGGGGCGCCCGTGACCGGATCCGCTTTCGACGGGCATGACCTGGTTGTCTACCAGCCTTCCATCACCTCCAATCAGGCACACACGCTGTGCGGCGAGTCGATGGAACGCGGGCGCATCGTTGCGCAAGTCAGTTCGAGCCTGATGCTGGCGACATCGATCCGGTCGGGCATCGGCATCGGCGAACTCCCCGTGTATATGGCGCAAGAAGACGATTCGCTCGTGCGAATCTGGCCCGACAGGACGCGCGCCGCGCCGTATCAGGTCTGGCTCGTGTCGCATACGGACCTGAACCGGACGGCGCGCGTTCGGGCGGTCACCGCCGAGATCGCTGCTTCGTTCGATCGCTATCGATAGCGGCCGGGATTTCGCTGGCGCGGGGCATCTTGCTCAACGGGGCTGGGTTTTACGCATCGAGAGCGTGCGTCGCGCGGCATACCAGCGAGGCACGATCGCGACTGCCGCGACGATCGCGAAGAAGGGAATAGCCGTCGCCAGCACGTGACTGCCGGTACCGAGCAGGCCGCTGGACACAGTGGCCGCGAGCGACGCACTCCCGATCTGGAAGAAGCCGACGAGCCCGGACGCCGTGGCCGCGCGTCCGTGTTCGCTCGCGATGGCGCCCGACACGGCGAGCGACAGCGACGATCCGTTCGACAGGCTGACGAGGAACATCGGCACTACGATCGCGACGATGCCTTCGACGTGCGACGACTCGCACAGGGCGAACGCGATGCCGCCGGCCACGAAGCAGCTCACGCCGGCCACGACGATTGCATCATAGGACATCCGGTCGAGCATGCGGCGCGAGATCATGTTGGCGGACACGATGCCGGCGGTGAGCGGCAGATAAAGCCAGCCGCTTTGCTGTTCCGACAGGTCAAGGCCGGAGAAGATGAACGGCGACTGCGTCAGGTACACGAACCACGCGCAATAGATTGCGCAGACTACGAGCGTGTACCGGGTGAATGCCCGGTCCCCGAGCACGTCGGCGAAGCCGGCCAGCGGCATGGCGCGATGTTGCCCCGGTGTGACGGGCGGCCGCGTTTCTTTCAGAAGCAGTTGGACAAGCACGAGCGCGACCCCGCCAAACCCGGCGACGAAATTGAAATCGCTCCGCCATCCGAACCACGCAGCCAGATATCCGCCGATCGCGGGGGCGATTGCCGGAGACAGCGACACGAGCGGATACACGATGCTGTAGACCTTTGCGGATGCCTGCTTGTCGCAGGTGTCGGCGATGATCGCACGACCGATGACGAGGCCGGACGCCGCGCCGAGGGCTTCGAGGACGCGCCAGCCGAGAAAGCTCGCGAAACCGCCCGCGTTTGCGCAGCCGATCGAGCCGAGGATGTACAGGAGGATGCCGGCCGTGAGCACGGGTTTGCGTCCCCATCGATCGGAGAGGGGGCCGTAGAACAGCTGCGCACATGCGAGCGCGATCAGGTAAGCCGATACCGTCTGCGGCATCTGCCATGCGCCGATCGAAAACTCGTGGGCCATCGACGGCATCGCGGGCAGGTAGACGTCGGACGCGATCAGGCCAAAGGCGCTCAACATGGAGACGACGAGGATGAGTGAGAAGTTGGACATGGTCGCTGGGTGGTGGTGGCGGAGCGCGTGAACGGATTGACGTGACGACGCGCGTTGAGCGGCCCTGGGAAAAGGCCGGAGGCGATCTTACGGCGTGCGATGCGGTTCGGGAGCGAGTGGAATTGCATCGCTCGGATGCATTTTTGCGGGCGGTCGAAGTGCGGGGGCGGGGAGGCGCGTGGGTTGCGGCGTCAGGACCGCCGCCAGACTCGTAACCGAGGCCGCGCATAAAGCGTTCGCTTTGGCCACCCACTTGGCGGCCTACGCTGGTCTTGCCCCGGTCACCCGGCGCTCAGGCTCATCCATCTGTGGCGAGCATCTATCCAGACGCGGCAACAAGGTGCTCAAGCGCGCCTTGTTCCTATCCGCCTGCTAGCTGGCTCGCCCACGATGCAGGCTTCCACGTTGGGCAGACGCTCCACATTCACATCGAACACGGCAAGCTCATCATTACGGCCGCACAGATCGCATCCGCAGTGACGCAGGCAGAGCAGATCGTCACCATTCCCGATTGCAGTCGACCGCGATAACTACAAGGGGCGCTACTGCGGCCCTTGGTCATTAATTAATAGCACTCACATTTGTAGTCTACTATCGTATATTTCGGAGAAGCCGGCTTAGGCTCAATCAGTCGACCAAAGCGATTTGATTCCTTGCATGTGTCGGCACACCGCCTCAGTTTTCCATTGTATGTTTCCGGATTCGAAGTTGTTCCTAAAGTTGCAATAAAACAAAAGATGACGATAGATGCAACCATCAAAAATACAGGATCCTTAAATGGCCGAGTCATACGGAACCCACTCCGTGCAAGTAAATTTACGACGATCAGACCAACCTTCTGGAACGATGCTTTGAGTTTGAAAATCCGGTTGACGTCTGCATTGCCTACCTGAATTGTCAGTCATCCCTAGCGGCGAGTCGCCAAAATATTCCTTCGCGTAATATTGTTTGATGGTTGGCATACTCCACTGTACGTTAACTCCGACCCATTCCCCTGGAAGGACGGGAGAAGGGAACGCGAGGTTGGAGACGTCACCATAGATACCTCTGATCGACGTGCTTCTTGAAAGAGTTGGCAGCGGTGGCTGCGTACTCGCGCGATAAAGATTCCCCATTCCGAGTAATACAGGTCCGGTCTGAAGACCAAGCGAGTCAATCCAGCTTATCGGATTCAGTGCGTACTGATAGACGTTCAGGCCACCGGCCAGCTCAATCGGGTCCTGAGTGATGTACCGCCCCACCTGTGGATCGTACGTTGCCGCAATTCGCTGGAAGTTTGGCCCCGATGACGCCTGGGCTATTTGGATTATGTCGACCGTACTCGTAGTATTGCGTGACTCCGGTAGTACTGTAGAGCAAAATGCCGGCATGTCCACCCAGCCAATTACTTGTTTTCCCATTCGCATACTCGATCGGATAATCAGGCTCCGGCTGCCGGCGGGACTGCGGTGCGCACGCTGACCCCAACTCAGCGCGCGCTGGATGCGCAGGCTTGGCTGGCTACTAGCCGCGAGTTGGGGCATGAGCGAGCGCAGATCATGGCGGTGTATCTTGGGAGTTGGAGTTGCCCATTGCGCCGATAGTTCGTTAATCGATGTTATTTATCTTTTCGCGCCATTTCCAAACCGAATTTGCGAAGCTTGTTGCGCTCGGCCCCTTCTTTGGGTAGCACTAGTGACAAGACGTCCACACCAAATTGAGCAATGGTCTGGGAGTGTTTTTCACCGGAGAGCCACATGCGGCGGAAAGCACCCAGTGCAACTTGGATAGGGTACTTTCTCGCGATCATATCCCCGACAGAGAAGCGCAATGTCTCATCGTTATATTCTTTTGAGTTATTGATTACGGATTCTAATAGGGAGCTTTCTTGGTCGGAGGTGAGCTTATCGAATTCGTTGTAAATTGCAGAAATGAAGTAATCTATGCCATTCTTGGAAAAAACTAGAGGGTCTGATAGCACCTCCAGATACAGTGAGAATATGTCCTTGGGAAGTGGTGAAACTAATAACGAAAGGTACTCTAACTCAAACGCAATCTCGGCTACCTCTTTTCGTCTGGGGTTAGCCGGTAAAGCGCGTATCCGAAGTCGGAGGTCGTTAACAGTAGTCGTCATGGTACAGCCACGTTAGCAGGGAGAGTCCACCATAGAGGTGGCACCAAGGATGCCAATCGCCGCAGCTCACGAATAGCGCTACGAACTCGAAGCGCCGCAAGATTTTGCGGCCATTCGCTCATCGCTTCACTTGCCAGTCTGGGTTTCTGTCTACTCCTTCCCGGCAAACATACTCTTGTACCAAACCCCTTTTGGATTGTTCAGCCAGTCAAATCTCTTATTCCTCGCGAGCGGACGAAAGGGTGAAAGGGGTATCCTATAGCGCCACAAAAGCACAATCAGTTCACGCATTGAATCGCTACTTAAATCTCTAATCGAGATATGCAATAATAAATCCCTTCCATCCCCCTTGATACTGCGGATGGCGGAAATGCCATTAAATCCATCGAACAACCTGCTTTCGTCGCATTTTGAATAAAAAGAACCTAGTCTAATTCTGATCAGCATATTAAAGCCTCAATAAATTCACCGCCTGTGACCGCCGGGATAGATATTGTCATAACGCTCTGGATATTGAACATCCCAGTGCGGTCCTCCATGAGCATCACCACCAGGCCCCGTAGGGACCCAAACGCCGCCTTTCTTGTCGCGCCACCCCCACCCTTTAGGTGATTTAACCCAGTCATCGCCGCCTTTGGGTGAGCAAAAACCTTCGGCCTTTCCTAGCTTTCCCGGAGCTTTCGGTACGTCTGGATCGTAAGCATTACTTCGTTCTGCCGGTAGGAGTCGTCGTACTCGGGTTGGTCGAGAAACTCGATAATAGGCGAGCCATCTGACGCGGTGTCGGTCCGGGCACACGGTGGCGATGCGCTGGTTGAGCGCGTCGTACTCGTGCTGGAGCACGCCCACGAGCGGCTGGCTCAGGCGAGTGTAGTGCTGCTGCTCGCGCATCTTTTGGTGGTCGGTATGTAATCCATAATATCGTTGGTCCCTATCAACCATCCTTGACCTTCTCAGCTAAAGCGGTAGCAGATATACCGTCAGTCAAAGCTTGAGAGTACTGGTTACGACATGCCAACCCAGGATTCCTTAAGAGATAACAGCCTGGGGGGTAACTAGCCAAGAGAGAAATCTCCAGGTCGAATGTACCCAGAAGTTTTATCAGCTCGGCTGTATTTTTGTGAAACTCTAGCCATGACCTAGAGGTCGAGCGTTGAGGGGCGATGTGCTCAGCGGCTTGGGGACGGGGCTGGGAACGCGTATTCCGGCAATCCCTTGCACCTAGCTGCCTTGCCGCCAAACCATTGGGTGCCATCAAAGCTACATGGCGAATGAAAATTGTCCGCCTCAAATCGACAGTCTGAAAATTCACAATTCAGGAAGCGGCAATAAGCGAAGTTAGATCCACGGAATACACAGCCAATGAATTTGGTGTCGACAAAAAGGCAGCGATTGAATAGCCCCCAATACCAATTCAAATCCTCCAAGGAGCACGACAAAAAAACAGAATCAACATTTTTTCCGTCAAGCGAAAAATTTTTGAGTGTGCAATATCTGAGAACAGATCCTTCCAGCATCTTCGATAGCGACGATTCGTCGCTGAACTCTACATATTCGATTGGCATGTCAACCTCATTTTCTTTTATGTCAGGAGCGAGCGGAACGGGCGCTAGCTCTTCGCGAGTCCGTCGAGAAATTACGGCACCGGAATCAAGTTGCGTGGCGGGAACAGAACTCGTAGGCTTTCACTTATTATCCAATAAACGATCCCAATTCACGCCATCGCATCGACAATTTTTGACTCGGTGTTATCCGAGGGGCGGGAGTGCCAGCGCACCGCATGCACAACGCAGCTTCAGCGTCACTTGTGTCGGCTATCGAGGTGCTGCACCAGTCAATTTTTCTTCATAGTCAGCAAGCATGGCACCTATCTTTTCGCTCTCGTCAGAGAGGGTGGGGAGTTCTCCACTATCATCAATTCCCTTAAGAAAATAGTATTCGAGATCAGATTTGATAGAATCCCGCCTAAGAATTTGCAGATACCTTCTGGAGTAACGACGCCTAACCTCACTCAAGGTGAAGGCGCCACGACTAGAAAATTTCGCATCTGCTTCAGCGACTTTCTGGGGAGACCAGTCGGCCGTCATCTCGACCACATCGTTGACAGCCATCTGTAACCCTCTTTTTGCATCTGAAGTTGACTTCTTCTCCAAATTCTCAAGGAATGCTATAGGCTGATCTTCCGGGTTTTGGCTTTTTTCCCAAACGGGCACAAACCAATCCACATAGCACACAAAGAAGATTTTCAACTTCTCATAAGCGCTAGGTGATGGCTTTTGGGATATCATGGTGATCATTATTTGCAAGTGCATTGGCCGGCTGGTACTGGCTTTCCAAATTGAGCTAGCGCGGCAGGCAGGTATAGCAATGGCCTCGCTGGATTGATAGGCGAGATACCATTGATCAAATTTCTAGAGATTCCACCACTACTTTGAACCTTTCCATTCAACTCAATCAATTGCTGGTCACGCCCACGAATGGCACGGTAGCTCGGCGAAGACCTGTCCAGGACGGGGGCAAGAAGTCTTCAGCCGTCAAGTACGCTTGACCGTAAGATCCATTTTTCACGTTGGTTTCCGAATCCTCATAACCCGACGTTCTTCCGCTATAACACTGCCCAGTTGTCGGATCGTATCGGGTGTAAGTTTGATAAGTTTTTTCGCGGGTCAGCTTATCCAGCGATTTTGTTGTCGCAGTTGCCAGCCTATCCGCTAGCAACTTTCCATCGGGAATTGCAGACCCCAGAATCGGGCCAACAGGCGCCGGAATGGGATAAGCCTGTAGCCCTCTCGGTTCGATGTTGCTCAGCGGGTTGCCGGCCACATAACTGTAAGCATTCAGTCCACCTTGCAGCCTGATTGGATCCTTGCTGACGTAGCGCCCCACCTCCGGGTCGTAGTACCGATACCGGTTGTAGTGCAGCCCCGATTCATGGTCATGGTACTGCCCCTGGAACCGGATGGGGTTGGCGATCAGTGCCTTCCCCGATGCCTTCCTGATCGCCTCCTGCGCGACTCCCCAGGCGCGGTACTCTGCGCTCCACGCAATTTCGCTCTGCTCGTCCGTCAGTTCCTGCGGTGTGCCGAGGTGATCGCATTGGTACCACGCCAGGCAGTTGACGGCCGGTGCGGGCGGGTCTTCGTCCTGCCGGTAGTAATCGCCGTACTCGGGCTGGTCCAGCAATTCGATGGCGTCGTCGCGCACCGCCTGCGCCACCGGCACAAAGCTGCCGGGGTTGTACACGTAGTGGGTGGTGCGCGCACCAAAGCCGTCTTCGTCGGCGATCTTGCTCTCCCACGCCAGCGTATCGCCATCCCAGCCATACAACGTGAAAACGCATTGCAGCTCGCGGTTGCGCTTCACGCGCTCGGCTCGGTTCCAGTGTGGCCCCGCTTCCCTTCTTTCCTCGTAGTGCGCCTGGCTGTGCTTGTACAGGCGCCGGCCGAGCGCGTCGTAGGTATAGTTGACCTTCAGGCGATCATCTTCGTAGTGGGTGAGGCGGTCGAACAGATCTCCGACTTTTCCTAGAGCCGCGAGGAAGGGGAGAGGCAAGCTTACGATCAGTTTGGGCCTGATGCGTCAATTTCCAATATTTTTCAAAAATCCATTCTCAATATTAAAGCGGACGTCGCCAAACCAGATGGCATTCTTCTCCTCTTTAACAAGGATGGAGTCGGCTGGTCGAGCCGCCGCCTCTGCCTGCAAGCGCTTAACAAGGGTGTCGCTCTCCATTCCCTTCCAGGCATCTCCAAGAAGATTTTCTATGCTGTTTAACGCGGCATTGCTCGCGCTGAGGCTTTGGTTGGCGTAGCTTAGACTGATGGAACGATCTACCCACAGGTATGCTAATATTGCGCATAATGTCAACAATATAAATATTATAGAATGGTAAATGATCGATTTCATAGTTCGCCTAATTCCTTCCTGCGTTGAATACATCCCTCGAGAAGGTTCTGCAGTGATTTGCATTCCATGGTGTCCAGCTATATGATTTTCGATCTACATTATTGGCAATGTCTATAGCGTATTCGGCAGCTTTTTTCTCATCCACCGTAACATCGCATTTGAGTTCGGTTTTGGTGCCTTTCCCTGCCTTCCTTGATAAGGCTTCACTTAGCACATCAAGTGACTTTTGAGTGGGTTGACCGTCCGCGCCGAGAGACAGATTGGGGACGCTTACCCGTCGTACGTTGCCGGAATTCGCTGGAAGTTTGGCCCCGATGATGCCTGGGTTATTTGGATTGTATCGACCGTACTCATAGTATTGCGTGACTCCGGTAGTGCTGTATAGCAAAATGCCGGCATGTCCGCCAAGCCAAGTACTTGTTTTCCCATTCGCATACTCGATTGGATAATCAGGAAATAGTACGCCACAGGCTGCCAATCCAACTGGGTCGATATTTCCAGTCGGATTGCCAGCCACATAGCCGTATATGTTGATGCCTCCGCTATAACCAATCGGATCTTTGCTGACGAACCTCCCCACCGTCGGATCATAGTACCGATGCCGGTTATAGTGCAGCCCCGTCTCATGGTCATGGTACTGCCCCTGGAAGCGGATGGGATTGGCGATCAGCGCCTTCCCCGAGGCCTTGCGGATCGCCTTCTGCGCAACACCCCAAGCACGGTACTCCGCGCTCCACGCAATCTCGCTGTACTCGTCCGTCAGTTCCTGCGGCGTGCCGAGGTGATCGCACTGGTACCACGCCAGGCTGTTGATCGGCGGCGCTGGCGGCGGAGGGCCCCACAGCGGGTCTTCATCCTGCCGGTAGTAATCGCTGTACTCGGGCTGGTCGAGCAATTCGATGGCGTCCTCGCGCACTGCCTGCGCCACCGGTACGAAGCTGCCCGGCTCGTAGACGTAGTGCGTGGTGCGTGCGCCGAAGCCGTCCTCGTCGGCGATCTTGCTCTCCCACGCCAGCGTGTCGCCGTCCCAGCC
>NZ_QTQA01000057.1:0-7478 GCF_003853825.1 Burkholderia sp. Bp9012
GCGGGGCCGGAGGGGCGCTTCTGCCCGGCGGCGGTGTACGAGTTCGTGAAGAACGACGACGGCAGCGACCGGCTGGTGATCAACGCGCAGAACTGCGTGCACTGCAAGACGTGCGACATCAAGGACCCGACGCAGAACATCGTGTGGGTCACGCCGGAAGGCGGCGGCGGGCCGAATTACCCGAACATGTAACGCAAACGCATCCCCGCGCCCGCGGGCGCGAACGAACCGGAGTGAGACGATGAGCAATGCAGCGAAGGAAGTCGTGGTGGTGAGCGGTGTCCGTACCGCGATCGGCGCTTTCGGCGGGAGCCTGAAGGATTTCTCGCCGACCGATCTCGGCGCGAAGGTCGTGAGTGAAGTGCTGTCGCGCGCGAACGTTTCGGGTGACGCGGTCGGGCATGTCGTGTTCGGCCACGTCGTGAACACCGAGCCGAAGGACATGTATCTCGCGCGCGTCGCGGCGATCAACGGTGGCGTCGCGCAGCACACGCCGGCGCTGACCGTGAACCGCCTGTGCGGCTCGGGCCTGCAGGCGATCGTGTCGGCCGCACAGACGATCATGCTCGGCGACGCCGACATCGCCATCGGCGGCGGCTCGGAGAACATGAGCCGCGCGCCGTACAGCGTGCCGTCCGCGCGCTTCGGCCAGCGCATGGGCGATGCGAAGCTCGTCGACATGATGCTCGGCGCGCTGCACGACCCGTTCCAGACGATCCACATGGGCGTGACGGCCGAGAACGTCGCACGCAAGTACGGCATTTCGCGCGACGCACAGGATGCGCTCGCGCTCGAATCGCATCGCCGTGCGGCGCGCGCGATCGCGGAAGGCCGCTTCAAGGACCAGATCCTGCCGATCTCGATCCGCACGAAGAAGGGCGAGGTCGCGTTCGACACCGACGAGCACGTGCGTCACGACGCCGGCCCGGACGATTTCACGAAGCTGAAGCCGGTGTTCGTGAAGGAAGACGGCACGGTGACGGCCGGTAACGCATCGGGGATCAACGATGCCGCTGCCGCGGTGCTGATGATGAGCGCGGATGCCGCGCGTGCGCAGGGCGTGAAGCCGCTCGCGCGTCTGGTCGCGTATGCGCATGCTGGCGTCGATCCGGCGTACATGGGCATCGGCCCCGTGCCGGCCACGCAGAAGGCGCTCGAGCGCGCCGGCCTGAAGATCACCGATCTCGACGTGATCGAGGCGAACGAGGCGTTCGCGGCACAGGCATGCGCGGTCACGCAGGAGCTCGGTCTCGATCCGGCCAAGGTCAACCCGAACGGCTCTGGCATTTCGCTCGGTCACCCGATCGGTGCGACGGGCGCATTGATCACGGTCAAGGCGCTGTACGAGCTGAAGCGCATCGGCGGGCGTTACGCGCTCGTGACGATGTGTATCGGCGGCGGCCAGGGGATTGCGGCGATCTTCGAGAACATCTGATAATCGACCGTTCAGCACCCGAATACACAGGAATCGTCATGGCCATCGAAACCGTCGGCGTCGTGGGCGCCGGAACCATGGGCAACGGCATTGCGCAGACCGCCGCCGTTGCAGGACTCAACGTCGTGATGATCGACGTCAGCGATGCGGCACTCGACAAGGGTGTCGCCGCGCTGAAGGGCAGCCTCGAGCGGCTCGTGTCGAAGGACAAGCTCGACGCCGCCGCACGCGACGCCGCGCTCGCACGCATCACGACGTCGACCGACTACGCGAAGCTCGCCGCGGTCGACATCGTGATCGAAGCCGCAACCGAAAATGTCGAGCTGAAGAGCCGCATCCTGAAGCAGATCGAGTCGGTCGCGCGGCCCGACGCAATCATCGCGACCAACACGTCGTCGATCTCGATCACGTCGCTCGCGGCGCTGCTCGCCGATCCGTCGCGCTTTGTCGGTATGCACTTCTTCAACCCGGTGCCGCTGATGCCGCTCGTCGAGATCATCCGCGGGCTGCAGACGAGCGACGCGACCGCATCGGCGGTGCGCGCGCTGACCGAGCGATTCGACAAGTCGCCGATCGGCGTGCGCAATGCGCCGGGCTTCGTCGTGAACCGGATCCTCGTGCCGATGATCAACGAAGCGTTCTTCGTGCTGGCCGAAGGCATCGCGTCGGCCGAGGAGATCGACGCGGGGATGAAACTCGGCGCGAACCATCCGATCGGGCCGCTTGCGCTGGCCGATCTCGTCGGGCTCGACGTGTGCCTCGCGGTGATGGACGTGTTCCTGAAGGACTTCGGCGACACGAAGTATCGTGCGTGCCCGCTGCTGCGCGAGATGGTGTCGGCAGGGCGGCTGGGGCGCAAGACGGGGCGCGGGGTGTACGACTACAGCAAGTAAGCGGCGCATCGATGCCTCTTCGCGCGGCCGCCTTCGGGCGGCCGTGTGCTTTGGGCGGCATGCTTGCGCGTCGAGCATGGCCAGTTCCCGCGGCAACGTGATCGCATGGCGCACGGCCGCCGCGATCTGGATCATCATCAGCGCCGCGAACGCGTTCCGCAGCGCGCCGGATGTCGCGCATCGGCGACGTGTCGGGGAGTGCGCTGCCCTGCCGCGACGGCAGCGATTCAGCGGATGAATATCGGGTATCCAGGGGCAAGTCGAACTGCTCGACCGTACGACGCCATTTTAGAAAAACTTAAGGGACGCGCAGCACGAGGCCTCTGTTCGGCGGAATTGTGGATTTTTAAGCTTGGTCTCGGTCGTTTCAACCTGTCGATCCGACGCGCGCGACGTGAGTGCGCGCCGCCCCGAACCGAGTCTCCTGGAGCACACATGAAAATCGCAATTGCCGGTCTGGTCATGCTGGTGTCCGCTGCGTCCGCCCACGCAGGCGACGCAACCCGTCTTCGTTTCGGCGTGGATCCGTCCTACGCACCGTTCGAATCGAAAGCGCCGTCGGGGCAACTCGTCGGTTTCGATATCGATGTCGGCAACGAAATCTGCCGCCGTCTGAATGTGCGGTGCGTGTGGGTCGAGACCGCATTCGACGGCATCATTCCGGCGCTCAAGGGCCGAAAGTTCGACGCGATCCTGTCTGCGATGTCGGTCACGCCGCAGCGCGAGACGCAGGTCGCGTTCTCCACGTCGCTGTTCAACACGCCGAGCCGACTGGTCGGCCCGCGCGGCCGCGACCTCAAGCCGACCGTCGCGTCGCTGCGGGGCAAGCGCGTCGGCGTCGCGCAGGGCTCGACGCAGGAGACCTATGCGCGCACATACTGGGCGCCCGCCGGCGTCGAGATCGTTTCGTATGCGAACCAGGAACTGGTGTACAACGATCTGCGTGCCGGCCGCCTCGACGCGACGATTACCGACATGATTTCCGCGAGCGAAGGGTTTCTGAAAACCCCGCAAGGGGCGGGCTATGTATTCGTCGGTGAGCCGGTCGTCGATGAGAAGACGCTCGGCAAGGGCGTGGCGATCGGCTTGCGCAAGGAAGACGGCGCGCTACGCGAAAAGATCGACGGAGCGATCGCGGCGATGAACCAGGACGGCACGTTCCGTCGGCTGGAACGCCGCTATTTCGATATCGAACAGTCGAACCCGTAACCGCGAACGGTACCTTCGCGTGTCGCCTGGCGCATCGGATGCCAGGCGGCGTGCGAACGCCGAGCAGGCGGGCGCGGGTCGAGGTTCGCCACGCGTTCCGAGGCCCGTTACGTTGTTGTCGCCGCGACCAGCTGATCGCTGACCTGCTGCTGCTCGCGCGCGCGCATGAGCAGCCAGCGATGGAAGCCGCGGCATTCCGGCTTGTCGAACGCGCTTTTCTTCCACGCGAGGAAGTACGGCCACGGCAGCGGCAGCCCGGACGCGAGCGGCACGACTAGCCGTCCGGCAGCGACGTCGTCGACGATCATCGACGACTGTGCCAGCACGAAGCCGTGGCCGTCGATCGCGGCCTGGATCGCGACACTCGACAGCGAGAATGTCTGGCGGACCGGTGCCGCAGTCGACGCATCCACGCCGTGAGCACCGAACCAGTCCTGCCACGACGGCGGCGACGCGAACTTCGGCTGCCAGTCGATCGCGATCAGCGGGAACGGCAGCAGGTCGGCCGCCGTCGCTAGCGGCGCGCGGTCGTGCAGCAGGTGTGGACTGCAGGCGGGTACCACCGCGTCGCGAAACAGCTCGACCGCATTGTCGACGTCGGCGACGCGATCGCCGTAGCTGATCCGGAAATCGATCTCGTAGCCGTCTGGAAACGGCTCGGTATGCGTGCCGTCGAGATAGACGCTCAGGTCCGGGTAGGCCTGCTGCCAGTCGATCACGCGCGGCGCGAGCCATTTCGACAGCAGCGACGGCAGCGCACTGATGCGCAGGTTGCGGTCGTGCCGCGAGCGCTCGACTTCCGCGTGCGCGATACGCAGCCGTTCGAACGCGTCCGCGCAGCGCTCGTGGTAGCTGCGCCCGGCCGTCGTGAGCCGCAGCCGCTTGCCGTCCTTTTCGAGCAGGCTGAGGCCGAGCGTGTCCTCGAGGAGTTTCATTTGCTGGCTGACGGCGCCTGCCGACACACCGAGGCGTTTCGCCGCTTCGGCGATGCCGCCGCAGCGACCGACGGCTTCGAAGACCTGCAGCGCGCGCAATGGAGGAAGCGTACTCATGGCAGTGGATTCGGCAAAAGCGTGATCGTAGACGAAAGTCGCTTTAGAGATACTAAAGCATTGATCAGTTTCGAGTGGCTATTCTTTCCTGTTGTGGTTTCTTATGCTTGCGTCTGATGCATCGATACCGGGGAGCGTGGCGCGCGGCTCCGAACAACAGGAGAATCGGATGTTTTTGAAAAACGCTTGGTATGTCGCTGCATGGGACAAGGACGTCACGCGCCGGCTGACGCCCGTGACGATGCTCGGCGAGCGCATCGTGCTGTATCGCAAGGCCGACGGCACGCCAGTGGCGCTCGAGGACGCGTGCCCGCACCGGATGCTGCCGCTGTCGATGGGCCGTCTGACGGGCGACGACGTCGAATGCGGCTATCACGGCTTGACGTTCGACTGTTCGGGCGCATGCGTGCGCGCGCCCGGTTCGGCGCGGATTCCGGCGCAGGCGAAGGTGCGGCGGTATCCGGTCGCGGAGCGCTATGGGCTCGTATGGATGTGGATGGGCGACGAAGCGAGTGCCGATCCGGACGCGATCCTGACGATCGATGAATGGGACGATCCGGCGTGGGGCCTCAATCGCGGCGATGCGATGACGATCGATTGTCACTACCTGTACATGACCGACAACCTGCTCGATCCGTCGCATGTCGCGTGGGTGCATCGCTCGTCGTTCGGCAATGCCGCGTGCGAATCCGAGCCGCTGAAGACGAGCGTCACCGATAACGGTGTGACCGTGTCGCGCTGGATGCGTGACGTCGACGTTGCGCCCTTCTACGCGAAATTCGTCCGGTTCGCGGGGCGCTGCGATCGCAAGCAGCACTACGAGGTGCGGTTTCCGTCGGTCGCGGTGATCAAGGCGATCTTCACACCGGCCGGCACCGGCAGCGACGACCGCATCGCGCATCCGGACGTGTTTCTGATGAACTCGTATAACTTCATGACGCCGATTGACGATGCGCATACGCGTTACTTTTGGTTTCAGACGCGCAATTTCGCGCCGGGCGACGAACACGTGTCGCGCGCGTTCGACGAGGACGTGCGCCACGCGTTCGAAGAGGATCGCGTGGTGCTCGCCGCCGTGCATGAGGGCATGGCGCGCCGACGCAAGCCGAACATCGATCTCGCGATCGATTCCGGGCCACTGCGGTTCCGGCGCGCGATCGGACAGATGATCGAAGCCGAACGGGCGGCCGCCGTCGCATGCGAGGCGGGGCGATAACATGGCCGATACCGGTTTGACTTCCGCGCGGGCGCCGGCTGCACCGAGCCGGTTCGAGCGGTTTCGCGTCGCGCGCCGCACGCGCGAGAGCAACGCGATCGTGTCGTTCGAACTCGTGCCGGTGGACGGCGCGCGATCGCTCGAGTTCGCACCCGGCCAGTTCGTCGCGCTGCGTCTGACGCTGCCGGACGGCGAAAGCGTGCTGCGTCATTACAGCCTGTCGGGTGACCCGGCCGACACGGCGCGCTGGCGCATCTCGGTCAAGCGCGAGGGCGGCGGCGATGTGCCGCCAGGGCGCGGCTCCACGTATCTGCACACGAGCGTCGACGCCGGCGCAGAACTGGAGCTGGCGGGCCCGGCCGGAGCGTTCGTGTGCGACGAAGGCAGCGAGCGTCCGATCGTGCTGATGAGCGGCGGCGTTGGCGTGACGCCGCTCGTGAGCATGCTGCATCGGTTGTCTCGCGCGTCGAATCGGCGCGTGCATTTCATTCACGCATGCGAGAACGGCGCGATCCATGCGTTCGCCGACGAGGTGCGTGCACTGGCCGCGACACGGGACGGCATCCACGTGCACGTGTGCTACCGGCAGCCACTTGAGGACGACGAAGCTCGCGGCGGCTTCGACAGTCGCGGGATCGTGACGCGCGAGCTGCTGCAATCGTTATTGCCGCTCGACGACTACGACGTGTATCTATGCGGGCCGCCGGGTTTCATGCAGGCAAACTGGCGCTTGCTGCGCGGGCTGGGCGTTGCGCGTGAGCGGATCCGCTACGAATTCTTCGGGCCTGCGACGTTGCTCGAAAGCGAGGCCGATGCACCGCAATCCGACGGTGCGGCGCGGTCTGCGGCGGTGGTTGCTGGGGTGGGGGCGAGTGCCGATCCGACGGGTATCGATGCCGATGCGATTACGGTGCGCTTCGAGCCGCACGGCGAGCCGATACACTGGCGGCCGGAACACGGGTCGTTGCTGGAGATGGCGGAGCAGGCGGGATATGCACCGGTGTTCAACTGTCGCGCAGGCCTCTGCAATGCATGCGTGACGCGGCTGCTGTCCGGCGACATCGCGTATGACGAGGATCCGCTGTCGCCGCCGCCGGAAGGCTCGGTGCTGCTGTGCTGCGCGCGCCCGACCAGCGCGGTGACGCTCGATCTGCAATGCGGGCGCCGCTGACGCGCGGCGGTTGCGCATATGAACAGAACAGGCGACGGGCGGCGCAGTCCGCCGCGCGAACGAGGAGAACTCGACGATGAAGTACGGCTTTCCGGTCGATACCGATTTCATGCAGCAACGCACGCGGTTCCTGCAGGCGGCCGACGCGGCCGGTGCGGCGGTGACGAGCCATCCGCACCCGCTCACGGGGCCGGCGGGCGAGCCGCTCGCGACCGATGTCGCGTGGCTCGGCCCGCGCGACGCGCGTCGCGTGCTGGCGGTCGTATCCGGCACGCATGGCGTCGAAGGCTATTACGGATCCACGTGTCAGACCGAATGGCTGCACGAACTGGCCGGGCGTGCGCTGCCGCCCGGCGTGGCCGTGCTGATGGTGCATCTGATCAATCCGTGGGGCACCGCATGGGTGAGGCGCGTCAACGAAGACAACGTCGATCTGAACCGAAACTATGTGGATTTCGGGGTCGCACTGCCAATCAATCAGGGATACGAAGCGATCCACGAG
>NZ_QTQA01000058.1:0-6009 GCF_003853825.1 Burkholderia sp. Bp9012
GCAAAAGGCTGACTGTACTGAAAGGTGGCTCAGATTTACTTCGCGCGAAGTGGCTCATTATTACTTTGCGCCCAACACCTTGAACACTCGTTGCTTGGAGGGCTTCAACCCATCGCGTGTGCCAGTAAGGACAGTGCATGGAAGCACGCTCGTCATCGGGCAGTCCCGATAGACGATGTTGACGACTCACGACGAGCAGTTGGATACCGATCATTTGCGGACCGTCAGCGAGTCGCGCTGCCTCGGCCGGACGCGAACAGCAGAGGCGCGACGGTTGCTACTACACACCGCTACGCCACGGCGGATGTCGAAGTGATGCGACGTGGCCTGGATAAGTCGTAAGCGCTCGACCGAGACCGTAGCGTAGGTCGTTGACGGCGAGAGATTCGCCGTGCTATCGGATGGGCTCGACAGCGAGCTGTAGACGGCAGCGACGGCGCCACGCTCCACGGCAGCAGCTCATCGATGCGGTTGATCGGCTGGTCAGCGATGTGCTCGAGCACGTAGGAGAGATACGCCTCCGGATCTAGGCCGTTCAGGCGCGCCGTATCAATCGGGCTATACATCGCCGCGGCACGTTCACCGCCGGAGTCGGCGCCGACGAACAAGTAATTCCGTCTGCCGAGGGCGACACCGCGCAACGCTCGCTCGGCGATCGGGTTATCAATCTCCGCACGCCCGTCGCTGCAGTAGTAGATGAGTGCTGGCCATCGATGCAGCGCGTACTAAATCGCCTTGGTCGCGTCGGATTTCGCACAGGGCGTGGTGAGCGTCGCTTCGAACCACCGCTTCATGTCGTCGAGCAGTGGCGCAGCTCGCGCCTGACGCGCGCTACGTCGTTCGTCAGATGGCTTGCCGCGGATCTGCTCTTCGATCTTGTAGAGTGCGCCGATCCGCAGCAATGCTTCCTCCGTGACGGCATTGGGGCGTACCATCGGAGTCGGCGCAGGCGAACAAGTACCCTCACGGACGGCACGACGGGCGTCGAGCAGCTTTTCCCGCGCCAACGCCAGCGAGATGCCCCCTCGACCATAGCGGCCAATGATCAGCATTTCTCGCCGCCCGATAACGCGGTAGCCGTATCGAAAAGAAACAGTGCCCGCCGGAGATACGGGTATCCGTCCGTCATCAGCACCGAGCCAGGCTGCACGCCGGCGTAGAGCTTCTGTGCATGTTGGGCGCCCAGACCCGTGGCTACGAGAACATCCGCACAGGCGGCCCTGAGCCTTTGAATTGAACACACAGGTAACTCTTTGCCTGCGGCCTTCGACCTGGTTTCTTCAGGACCTGGAACGTCGTTTCGTCGCCATCATTCAGGACCGATTCGAGGGGCGTGTCGCGCATCAGGTTGATCGCCGGCTGCGTGGCTAGGCCCACCGTACCCCGCTCGCTGCAAGCGTATTCGACGAGATGTCGCCTCCGAAGCGACGCAGCAGTGTGGCCTGGCGATACAGCGGCATTCCGTACTGTAAAGCAGCCGAAACCAATCGCTTCCGAGTATGCCCTATGCTAAATCCCGTCGGATGGTTAACGCTCTGAGGGCAGTTGACGGAAGCAACGATTTTTGTGGAGGTCGTTCCTCGAATGTTGACCTCGAGTCGTTCGCGGGGCGGCACGACCAGCCTGTTCCCCCGCCAGATTGACGTCTCCGCAGCTCGACCTCTCCGACAGATCTGCCCGCTGCTAGCACCGGAAAAACTATCTCATTCCTGCATAACCTATCGATTTCTTCGCATTGGACGCGATCGCAACGTGGCGCGCATTATTCGCCTACGCGCTGAAGATCGACTACGGCTCCTTGAAATTCAAGGAGTCTCGCTCGACCGTCACGCGCTGACGGGTCGCTTTGAGTCGCTCAAGGTAGGGGTGTTCGAGGTGGCTCAAGAACTAGGCGAACGTTCGACGGACGGCGCCCCTGCTAAACGCAAACGGAACTATTGTGATGAAGTTGAAAATGATTCTTGCAGCGCTCTGCATCGCCAGCGTGCCACTGGCAGCAGCGGCAGACGCCGTCAAACAAATCCGGTTTGGGGTCGACAGCTCTTACCCTCCGTTTGAATCCAAAACGGCAAGTGGCGAATTGACCGGATTCGACATCGACCTGGGAAACGCCATTTGTGCAAAGCTGAATGCAAAGTGTGTCTGGGTTGAGAATTCGTTCGACGGCATGATTCCGGCTCTTCAGGCACGCAAGTTCGATGCAATTAATTCCTCGATGTCGAAGAATGAGAAACGGGTAAAGGTGATTGATTTCACGAACAAGCTTTACGCACCAGTCGAGGCGTTGATTGTCAAGAAAGGCTCCCCGCTAGTCGCTACAACTGAGTCGCTCAAGGGCAAACGGGTCGGTGTGCTGCAAGGCAGCACCCAGGAGACATACGCTCGAAAGTACTGGGGTGGAAGTAATGTTGAAGTTGTCCCATATCAAACGCAAGACCTCATTTGGCCTGATCTCATTGCGGGTCGTGTCGACGCCGCGATAGCCTTCGCTCCTCAAGCAGATGCTGGCTTCTTGAAAACCCCACCGGGTAAGGACTTCGTCTTCGCGCAAGGCCCGGCCATCAAGGACGAAGCTATTTTTGGCCCAGGTGTTAGCATCGGCATCAGAAAGGGTGACACCGCGCTGCGCGACGCCATCAACGGAGCTATCGATAGTCTGAGAAAAGACGGCACGTACGACAAGATTGCGAAGAAGTATTTTAACTTCAACATCTACGGTAGCTGACCCGATTAAGCCGATTCGCAATGGGGTTTCGTAGCTTCCTGGGTGGTGCGCGATTGCGCCGCCGTGCCGAGTAGAAATCTCAAGAGCCGACGAAAACGAGCGCAAAGGATTCGCCAAATAAAGACGGACGTAGGCATCAAAAATGTTCTGCCGGTCAATGGCCATGCGTACAAAACATTGAACGTCAAGATTGGATCTGGTTGTACACACGAATCTAGTCGGCTCGACGCGACGCAAGGCCCCCTCACGCAAATCAAAACTCGACACGGAGACGTTTGTGTTTCTGTATGGATTCGGTCCGCTATTATTTGCGGGCACAATTAGAACGATTGAGTTGTCCCTCTTGTCGCTTGCCACTGCAATCGTCCTCGGACTGTTGGGCGCAATTGCAAAGCTCTCACATAAACGTTCTCTTAGAACTATTGGTGGTTGCTATACGACGCTTATTCGCTCAGTTCCAGACCTCGTCTTAATGCTGCTTCTGTTTTACAGTATCCAGATTGCAGTCAACAATCTGACCGATGCGCTAGGAATTTCCCAATTTGATATCGACCCGTTGGCTGCCGGGGTTCTAACGCTTGGCTTCATTTACGGTGCTTATTTCACCGAGACATTCCGTGGGGCATTCTTGTCGGTTCCACGCGGTCAGCTCGAAGCGGGTGCGGCCTATGGGATGAGCGGCACTCTCGTATTCAGGAGAATTTTGTTTCCACAAATGATGCGATTCGCGATTCCAGGAATTGGCAACAACTGGCAGGTTCTGGTTAAGGCGACGGCACTGGTATCAATTATCGGACTGGCCGACGTCGTGAAGGCGGCCCAAGACGCGGGAAAGAGTACGTACAAGATGTTCTTCTTCATCTTGTGTGCGGCTTTCATCTACTTGGTTATTGCGACTTTCTCGAACCTCGTTTTGGCGTGGCTGGCAAGGAATTACTCGTCCGGTGTGCGGCACGCGGAGCTCTGATTCATGATTGATATCCTCAACGAATTCTGGCGCGCCTTTCTTTATTGGGACGGGCAGCGGTTTTCTGGACTTGCGGTCACCCTCTGGTTGCTCGTCGCATCGCTTTTCCTCGGCTTCATTCTGGCTGTCCCACTTGCTGTAGCCCGTATATCGAACAATCGGTTTATTAGCGTTCCTGTCTGGTGCTATACCTATGTATTCCGGGGAACTCCGCTGTACGTGCAACTCCTGCTCATCTACACAGGTCTTTACGGTTTTGAGTTTGTTCGTTCGGCTGAGATATTGAGTGCCGTTTTCAGGAGCGGGTACTACTGCTCAATCATCGCGTTTGCGCTCAACACTTGCGCTTATACGACTGAGATGTTTGCCGGAGCGATGCGAACGACTAATCATGGAGAAATCGAGGCGGCTCGCGCCTACGGAATGAGTTGGTTCACGATGTACCGACAAATTGTCATTCCTTCAGCGTTGCGTCGTGCGTTACCACTGTATAGCAATGAGGTGATTCTGATGCTTCATGCGACATCCGTCGCTTTCACCGCGACAGTGCCCGATATCCTAAAAGTCGCTCGCGACGCCAATTCCGCGACATATCAATCATTTCAATCTTTCGGGATCGCAGCGTTGCTCTATCTCGTCGTTTCATTTTCGTTGGTGACAATTTTCCGGCAAGCCGAGCGACGTTGGCTCGCATATTTGAGTGTTCGGTCACGCTAAGAAAAATCCGATTGCCCTGGTTGGATGGTGAACGATGGGCTGCGATTTAGAAGGAATAGCATTTTAATGAAGACAACTCGAGCAATGGACTGCAAGCTCGCTGTCCACGAAATTCACAAAAGCTTCGGTGATAACGAAGTACTGAATGGTGTATCGCTTACGGCAAAAAAGGGTGACGTAATTAGTATCATCGGCGCGTCCGGGTCGGGAAAAAGCACGTTTCTTCGCTGCATCAACTATCTTGAGCAACCGAACTCCGGAAAAATCTTTCTCGATGGGAAAGAAATTAAAACGAAGAGGGATAAGACTGGCGCTTTGGTAGTTGTTGATCCCAAACAACTTCAATGCATGCGGACGAAGCTGTCGATGGTGTTTCAGCATTTCAATCTGTGGGCTCACATGAACGTGCTCGAGAACGTCATTGAGGCTCCGACACACGTGCTGGGTATTAGTCGAAAAGACGCTGAGGAGCGAGCCCGTGCATATCTTGAAAAAGTAGGCTTGCCGCCCCGTGTCGAGAAGCAATATCCGTCACACCTATCAGGTGGACAGCAGCAGCGAGTCGCCATCGCACGTGCGCTGGCGATGAACCCGGATGTCATGTTGTTCGACGAACCTACATCCGCCCTGGACCCGGAACTAGTCGGCGAAGTTCTCAAAGTAATGCAGAAACTTGCTGAAGAAGGGCGGACCATGATTGTAGTTACCCATGAAATGGGATTCGCACGGAATGTGTCGAATCACGTCATGTTTTTACATCAGGGGCGTACAGAGGAGCAGGGGCCTCCCGAAGAAGTGCTCAACACTCCTGGAAGCGAGCGGCTGAGGCAATTCCTTGCGGGAAGCTTGAAGTAAGTCAGCTTCACCGCCTTCACGAGTGCAACACACAAGATTGACCTGGATGCCAACCAAGAAGGTGACAGAAAAGGCTACAGAAATTTGTGGATGAGCAAGTCCTTGGAGGCTACGCGATGAAGCTGTGTTCTGAAGGGGACGACATGCGGATTCACGCGTGGATGGGCGTACAGGCAGATGGGAATCGCACGCCGAGATCATCGCAAGGCTGCTCTGATGGCCAGTCGCTGTTGCGCTTCATAACACTATTGGTCGGTTGGATTTGCTTGCGAAGCTCCCTGCTAGCTCGCCAGCCGAACTCTCAAAAGTATTAGCGTGAATCAGGCTGGCTAAAAGTATCCGTCGTACGGACAGGAGAATGCGTTCGAAGAGGTTCAAATGGTTACTTATTCGTGCGCTCGAAAGATAAGGATTTCACGAGATTGGAAATTGCTTCTCGCGGCGAGATTTTTATGCTCGCACGGAGTAAGCATTTTGTATTTCTTCGTCCAGCCTGTGATTTGAAGTGCGGTTGTTGGCCTATGTAGTCATTTCAATATTTGGAGACTTTCTATGAAAAAAACTATATGTGCAGGACTTGTCCTATCTTCTATTGCCCTACCGACATTCGCGCAGTCGTCGGTTACCCTGTACGGGTTGATTGATGAAGGGTTCAATTTTACGAATAATGGACCGGCCAGAGTTTCATAGACACTCACGAGCCGTTTAGCGCGTAGCGCCGCTCAAACTCTACAGGTGACAGGTC
>NZ_QTQA01000059.1:0-3755 GCF_003853825.1 Burkholderia sp. Bp9012
TCCCGTGTGAAAGTAGGTAATCGTCAGGCTCCCTAAGCCAGAAACCCCCGCCCAAAAGGCGGGGGTTTTTGCATTTGAGCGGCGAGATGGCAGATAGCCGTCTCCGTCTTGCAAGCTGCATGCTGTCTCGGACCGGCAGATCCCGCGGCAACCCACCCCAATAAACTTATCCGGATTGCAGTCGATTCCGTTGTCACGCCCGCGCCGGAACGAAATCTCGCGATTTGATACGATCGAAGTGTCGTCGACGGCCGCTTGCCTCGACGTTCAAGTTCGAACCAGTGCTTGATGGAGAGAGGGCAGGGAATGAATATCGGCGACGCGTCGCGCGAATCCGGCGTCAGCGCAAAAATGATCCGGTACTACGAACAGGTCGGTCTTCTTGCACCCAGCAAGCGGAGCGACGCCGGATACCGGATCTACGGTTCGGACGAAGTCCATATCCTGCGCTTCATCCGTCAGGCACGGCGGCTCGGTTTTCTCGTCGAGGATATCCGCAAGTTGCTGATGCTCTGGCAGGACCGCGCCCGCGCCAGCGTCGAAGTGAAGTCGATCGCCCTCGAACACGTGGCCGAACTCGACAAACGCATCGCGGAATTGAGCGACATGCGCAATACGCTAGCGGATCTCGCCGCGCACTGCCATGGTGACGAACGACCTGAATGCCCGATCTTGGCGCGCCTGGCCGAACCGGCTGGTGAACCAGATTAGTGCATGCCCTCGAGGTCGAAAAGAGACCTCGATTCAATATTCATAAAAATCAGTGAGTTAAAGCGGATGCTTCACAAGCCATTCCAAAATGGAATGGCTCCCATGCAAGCATTTCACTGGCATCTTGGTGCGGCATCGCTATAATTCGGGATAACCCTATACGGGAAATCCCTGAATCTCGATTCGCCAGGGGTCCCCCTTCCTTGGAGAACATCATGATCGCCTACATCGTTGAAAAGCTGAGCAACTGGTTCGAATCCGCAGAACGTGAGCGCCGTGAGGCATACCTCGCCACGTCGTCGGACATCGTCCAGCTCGAGAGCCGCATCCGCTCGCTCGAAACCAACGGCTACTCGCTGTAATCGAGTTACCGCCAGGTGCCGTGTGGCACCGAACGAAAAGCAAGCCCCGTGTTGACGGGGCTTTGTTTTTTATGCACTGGATCTGGCGAAATCGTCGGCGCGGCGCTATGGTATGGGCCTGTTTTTAACCGGAAGAGTACAACCATGCGCTTGCGTCTCGATGTGCGTCACGTTTCCCGCGCGCGTCTCGTTCTGGGGGCTGTCGTGCTCGCTCACGGCGTGGCGGCCGGTGCGGCGACGTCGTCCAAGTCGCTGATTCTCGATACGCAACATGGGATCCAGGATGGCAAGGGCGGCCTGGTGTTGCAAACGGCTCCGTTATCGTCAGAGCCAATCGTCGAGCCCGCAGGCATGCGAGCGCCGGCCGGGCAAGGATCGACTTCATCGATCCCGCTGTTTGTCGCGCCGTATATCAATGTGCCGGGCTGGGGCGTGTCGCCGGCCAATCAGCCGAGACCCACGCCAAGACCGCAGCCATAACGGCACGACGTCCGCTCAGTTCCCGCGGTGCTCGATCTGGCATCGGGCGCCGCTGTCCTGTCCCAGGCGTTCGACGAGATAGGGTAGCGCTTCGTTCATGCTCTGCGCGAGTGTGTACGGCGGATTCAGGATGAACATTCCGCTGCCGTAAAGGCCCAGGCCGCCTGTCGGCGGATTCGATACCGTCAGCGTCAGGTGCAGCCAGTTGTTCGGCTGCAGGCGCTTGAGCTGTTCCGGAAAACGCTGCGATTCCACCCGCGCAACCTGCGGATACCAGATCGCGTAACAGCCGGTCGCGAAACGCTTCAGGCATTCCGTTACGCAAGTCACCGTACGCGCGTAGTCCTTCTTGTCCTCATAGGACGGATCGATCAGCACGAGCGCGCGTCGCGGCGGCGGCGGCAGCAGCGCCTTGATGCCCTCGAAGCCGTCACCGGCGTAAATCATCGCGCGGCGCCCCGCATCGCGGAAGTTGTGACGCAGCACGTCGATTTCCGTCGTGTGCATTTCGAACAGACGCATCCGGTCCTGCTCGCGCATCGATCGCCATGCGAGATACGGGGAGCCCGGATAGTAGCGCAGCTCGCCGTCGTCGTTCAGCGCGCGCACCTCGTCGACGTAATCACCGAGCACCTCGGGCAGGTTCTTTTCGTTCCATAGCGCCCCAATCCCGGTGTCGAATTCCCCCGTCTTGGCGGCATAACCGTCGCGCAGCGAATACACGCCGGCGCCGGCGTGCGTGTCGATGTACCAGTACGATTTGTCTTTCTTGTTCAGGTGGCGCAGCAGCTGGACGACGACGGCGTGCTTGAGCACGTCCGCGTGGTTGCCTGCATGAAAACCGTGACGATAACTGAGCATGGCTGGCTGCCTGAAACGAAAGATGAATCGATGAAAACGGACGATTGCGTGTGGCCGCTGGGCCTCGCACCAATGCGGCCGCGTATTGTACGCGAGTGGGCGTGAGCCGCCTTACTCGAATGCGTCGCCGGCGGCCTCTTCGATACGTTGCTTGACCTCCGGCGTCAGCTTCGCGACAACGTCGAGCGCGCGCATGTTGTCGCCGATCTGCTCGACTCGCGAGGCGCCCGTAATGATAGAACTCACGCGCGGATTCGCGAGTATCCATGCGATCGCGAGTTGGGCGGTGCCGCAGTCGAGCTCGGCCGCGATCGCGCCGAGCCGTTCGACCGCGTCGTTGCTGGCCGGATCCGTCAGCCGCGCACGGAGCCAGTCGTAGCCCGGCAATTGCGCGCGGCTACCCGGCGGTACGCCGTTCCGGTACTTGCCGGTGAGCAGCCCCGATGCCAGCGGGCTCCAGGTCGTCAGGCCGAGGCCGTAGTCGTCATAAAGCCGCGCGTATTCCTGCTCGACCCGGGTACGGTGGAACAGGTTGTACTGCGGCTGCTCGACGACCGGCTTGTGCAGATGGTGCCGCTCGGCAATTTCGTACGCGGCGCGGATCTCGTCGGCGCTCCATTCGGACGTGCCCCAGTAGAGCGCCTTGCCGCGCACGATCATGTCGCTCATCGCCCAGACGGTCTCCTCGATCGGCGTGTTCGGATCGGGGCGATGGCAGTACACGAGGTCGACATAGTCGAGCTGCAGCCGGCGCAGCGAGTGGTCGATCGCGTTCAGCAGATATTTCCGGTTCAGCGTGTGATACTGGTTCGGCGCTTCCGCGAGTCCCCAGAAGAACTTGGTAGACACGAGGTAGCTGATGCGCGGCCAGCCGAGCGACTTGATCGCCTGGCCCATGATTTCCTCGGATTTGCCACCCGCATAGACCTCGGCGTTGTCGAAGAAATTGACGCCCGCATCGCGGGCCGCCGCAAGGCATTCGCGGGCAACCCGCTGATCGACCTGGTTGCCGTAGGTGACCCACGAGCCGAGCGAAAGCGCGCTGATCTGAAGGCCGGAGCGGCCTAGCCGTCGATAGTGCATGGGAGTCTCCCTCGACTCGAAACCGACCTTAAGCTTAGACGTTTTGCGCGCGAACGGCGGGGCCGATCGTGCACAATAGCGGCTGGCCCATCTGCACGACCGCGCGACGAAAGCGGCTGCAGCGGGGCGCGCTTTTTCGATCCGATAACGGAAGGAGACGGACATGGCAGCAGATCTGACCGGCAAGACCGCAGTCGTCACGGGCGCCGCAAGCGGCATCGGCAAGGAAATCGCACTGGAGCTCGCGAAGGCGGGCGC
>NZ_QTQA01000060.1:0-3256 GCF_003853825.1 Burkholderia sp. Bp9012
GAATACCGGAACATCGGATTCGGCGATATCACGATGAAATATCGCATGCCCTTGGCGGCGATATTGTCGATTCTCCATCGAGTCAGCGGCGCGCTGCTGTTCCTGTTCCTGCCGTTCCTGCTGTTCCTCTTCGATCAGAGTCTCACCTCCGAGCTCAGCTTCGAAGTCTTCAAGGCTTTCCTCTCCAACATCGTCGTCAAGCTGATCGTCCTCGCGCTGTCCTGGGCGTTCCTCCACCATTTCTGCGCCGGCATTCGCCACCTGCTGATGGACGTCAACCACGACGCCGTCTCGAAGGAAGGCGGCAAGCGGACGGCCGTCGTCGTCTTTGTCGTCTCGATCGCCCTGACGATCGCCATGGCACTCAAACTGTTCGGAGCATTCTAAGAAAATGGCAGCCAATAACCGAATCGGCTCGAAGCGCCTCGTCGTCGGCGCTCACTACGGCCTGCGCGACTGGCTCGCGCAGCGCGTCACCGCCACGATCATGGCGGTCTACACGGTCATTCTGCTCGTCCTGTTCTTCGGCGCGCACGACTTCTCGTACGAAGGCTGGGCATCGATCTTCTCCGCGCAATGGATGAAGCTCGCGACCTTCGTGACGCTGCTTTCCCTCTTCTACCACGCATGGGTCGGCGTGCGCGACATCTGGATGGACTACGTGAAGCCCGTCGGTGTGCGCCTGCTGCTGCAATCGCTGACCATCGTCTGGCTGCTCGCATGTGCGGGCTACGCCGCGCAGATTCTCTGGAGAGTGTAAAGAATGGCTGCAATCAAAACTTCCCTGCCGCGCCGCAAGTTCGACGTGGTGATCGTCGGCGCGGGCGGCTCGGGCTTGCGCGCAGCGCTGCAACTGTCGCGTGCGGGCCTGTCGGTCGGCGTGCTGTCGAAGGTGTTCCCGACCCGTTCGCACACGGTGGCCGCACAGGGCGGCATCGGCGCGTCGCTCGGCAACATGAGCGAAGACAACTGGCACTTCCACTTCTACGACACGATCAAGGGTTCCGACTGGCTCGGCGACCAGGACGCGATCGAGTTCATGTGCCGCGAAGCACCGAACGTCGTGTACGAACTGGAACACTTCGGCATGCCGTTCGACCGTAACGCGGACGGCACGATCTACCAGCGTCCGTTCGGCGGCCACACCGCGAACTACGGCGAGAAGCCGGTCCAGCGCGCGTGCGCGGCCGCCGACCGTACCGGTCACGCGCTGCTGCACACGCTGTACCAGCAGAACGTCGAGGCGAAGACGCAGTTCTTCGTCGAATGGATGGCGCTCGACCTGATCCGCGACGCGGAAGGCGACGTGCTCGGCGTGACGGCCCTCGAGATGGAGACGGGCGACGTCTACATCATGGAAGGCAAGACGACGCTGTTCGCGACGGGCGGCGCAGGCCGGATCTTCGCGGCGTCGACCAACGCATTCATCAACACCGGCGACGGCCTCGGCATGGCCGCGCGCTCGGGCATCGCGCTGCAGGACATGGAGTTCTGGCAGTTCCACCCGACCGGCGTGGCCGGCGCGGGCGTGCTGATCACCGAAGGCGTGCGCGGCGAAGGCGGTATCCTGCGCAACGCGAACGGCGAGCGCTTCATGGAACGCTACGCCCCGACGCTGAAGGATCTGGCGCCGCGTGACTTCGTGTCGCGTTCGATGGACCAGGAAATCAAGGAAGGCCGCGGCGTCGGTCCGAACAAGGATCACGTGCTGCTCGACCTGTCGCACATCGGCGCCGAGACGATCATGAAGCGTCTGCCGTCGATCCGCGAAATCGCGCTGAAGTTCGCGAACGTCGATGCGATCAAGGAACCGATCCCGGTCGTCCCGACGATCCACTACCAGATGGGCGGCATCCCGACCAATATCCATGGTCAGGTCGTCGGCACGTCGCGCGATCACAAGGAACCGGTCAACGGCTTCTACGCAGTGGGCGAATGCTCGTGCGTGTCCGTGCACGGCGCGAACCGCCTCGGCACGAACTCGCTGCTGGACCTCGTGGTGTTCGGCCGTGCGGCCGGCAACCACATCGTCGAGCACGTGAAGAACCAGAAGGAACACAAGCCGCTGCCGGCCGATGCAGGCGAATTCTCGCTGGCGCGTCTGAACAAGCTCGACAAGTCGGCCTCGGGCGAGTACACGCAGGACGTCGCCAACGACATCCGCGCGACGATGCAGAAGCACGCAGGCGTGTTCCGCACGTCGGCACTGCTGAAGGAAGGCGTCGATCAGATGGCCGGCCTGAAGGCGCGTGTGGAAAGCATCCACCTGAAGGACAAGTCGAAGGTGTTCAACACCGCGCGCGTCGAAGCGCTCGAGCTGGAGAACCTGATCGAAGTCGCGCGCGCGACGATGGTGTCGGCGGAAGCGCGCAAGGAAAGCCGCGGCGCGCACGCCCACAGCGATTACGAACACCGCGACGACGACAACTGGCTGCGCCACACGCTGTGGTACAGCGAAGGCGATCGCCTCGACTACAAGCCGGTTCAAATGAAGCCGCTGACGGTCGACTCCGTGCCGCCGAAGCCGCGCACGTTCTAAGCCGAGTCAAAGGAATCCGAAATGGCAAAACGCATTTTTGAAGTCTACCGCTACGATCCGGACAAGGACGCGGCGCCGCGCATGCAGACGTACGAGCTCGAGATCCAGCATGAGCGCATGCTGCTCGACGCACTGGTCAAGCTGAAGGCCGTGGACGAGACGCTGTCGTTCCGCCGCTCGTGCCGCGAAGGCGTGTGCGGCTCGGACGCGATGAACATCAACGGCAAGAACGGTCTGGCGTGCCTGACGAACCTGAACGACCTGCCGCAGAAGATCGTGCTGCGTCCGCTGCCGGGCCTGCCCGTCGTGCGCGACCTGATCGTCGACATGACGCACTTCTTCAACCAGTATCACTCGATCAAGCCGTACCTGATCAACGACGCGCCGCCGCCGGAGAAGGAACGCCTCCAGTCGCCGGAAGAGCGCGACGAGCTCGACGGCGTGTACGAGTGCATTCTGTGCGCGAGCTGCTCGACGTCGTGCCCGAGCTTCTGGTGGAACCCGGACAAGTTCGTCGGCCCGGCCGGTCTGCTGCAGGCGTACCGCTTCATCGCGGATAGCCGCGACACGGCCACCGGCGAGCGCCTCGACAACCTGGAAGACCCGTACCGTCTGTTCCGTTGCCACACGATCATGAACTGCGTCGACGTTTGCCCGAAGGGCTTGAACCCGACGAAGGCGATCGGCAAGATCAAGGAACTGATGGTTCGTCGCGCG
>NZ_QTQA01000061.1:0-3215 GCF_003853825.1 Burkholderia sp. Bp9012
GCAAAAGGCTGACTGTACTGAAAGGTGGCTCAGATTTACTTCGCGCGAAGTGGCTCATTATTACTTTGCGCCCAACACCGCGCCCCTGAGACCCGAGCCTGAACGGATTGATCTGCGATAACACCCACCTCCAACCGGTGAATTGCATCGCCGCTCAATTCAAACGATCGCACATCTCTATCCACGACCTCAGATAGATTCGAGCAAGTCCAATCTAGGTCAACACTGCCTCGCTTGCAAAAATCGGGCTGACGATAGATTTTGTTTGGAGCGGGCAGTGGGAACGACATCTGAGCCGAGTTCCGGTAGACCTAGCCACTGATGGGCTGAGTTTGCTTACCGTGCTCATCCGCCGACAGCACCGGTTCGGGCGTGCCGCCACCCAATGTCAAAAGCGATGTAGGCCGGGCGTCGATTTCGTCTGTGGAATTGCGAAACTTTTTGACGCACTTGCCCTGTGAAGATTAAAAGTCTAGAGTGGACTTCGGCGTCTTAGTGTGGTGCTCGCATGAAGGGAGCGCGCGACGTCGATTCGACGGTGAATGACGACTCGTGCGTGCAGATCTTCAATCGGGAGATTCACGCGAACTAGCTAGCCGATCCGTCCTATTTTTCGCGATGACTACGGGAGCAGTGACGAAATGAATCGCTTTGTCCAAGCAGTCGCGATTCTCGCGACAGTGATGTGCGCGGGCGCGCACGCAGATACCACCCAGGTTGTCAAATTCGGTACTGAGCCGAACTATTTCCCGTTCGAATACAAGACGCCAGAGGGAAAGTTAGCCGGTTTCGACTATGACATCGGAACCGCGCTATGTGCTGCAGCTCAAGTCCAGTGTACGTGGGTAGAGGTACCGTTTGATGGACTGATTCCTGCGCTCGAAGCGCGAAAGTTCGACATCATCAACTCGGACTTCAGTGCGACTGAGGCTCGCGCACGTGTAATCAGCTTCTCCGACATGTTGTATGACGTCGCTCGGCGTCTTGTGGCGAAGAAGGGGACCAATCTGCAGCCGACGGTGGCTTCGCTATCGGGCAAGACGATTGGCGTCGTCCAGGGCACGATCGAGGAAGTTTTTGTTCGCAAGAACTGGGTTCCAGGCGGCGTCAACATCGCCACCTATCAAACCGCGGACCAGGCATACGCAGATCTGGCAAACGGTCGGATCGACGCGACCTTCCAGAACGTGATGGCGGCAAAGAAGGGGTTTCTGAGCAAGCCTCAAGGCGCTGGCTTCGATTACTCTGGTGGTCCGATTATCGACAGACAAACGCTCGGCGTGGGCGTGGCACTTGGCTTCCGCAAGGATGACAGTGGATTGCGCGAGCGCTTCAATACCGCCCTTGCGAAGATCAAGGCCGACGGTACTCTGGATGGCTTGATCGCAAAGTACTTCCCACAGGGCTTCATCACGTTGAAGTAGAGCCGAGTAGGGTCGGGCTCGTGTGCGGGCCTGATAACCTAGCTGATTTTGTTTCACTCCTAGATCGCTCCTATGGATTCCAAGCTCTTTCAAGATACCGTCGCACTTGCCGAGCGGCTTGCCGACGTCGCGCGTGCGACCTCGATGAAGTACTTCCGGACCCCGCTATCGATCGAATCGAAGGATGATCAATCGCCAGTAACCCTCGCCGATCGAGAGGTCGAACAGCAGATGCGGGAGTTGATCACTTCGACCTTTCCGGGCCACGCAATCTGTGGTGAGGAGTTCGGCTCCACCCAGTCCGCCGAATACACGTGGCTCCTCGATCCGATAGATGGAACTAAACCCTTTGTGCTCGGTTTTCCAATATTCGGCTCGCTGATCTGTCTGATGGATCAGGACCGACCGACAATCGGCATTATCGAAATCCCGGCAACGAATGAGCGCTGGATTGGTACTCCCGATGGCGCGGCGCTGAATGGCCGGAAGGTGCGGACTGGTTCGTGCAGGATGTTGTCGGACGCCAAGCTTGCGGGCACGTCACCCTATGACTTCAGCGAAGAAGACTGTCCGAAATTGCATCGACTCATTTTGCAGTCCGCGATGCACCGATTTGGTGGTGGCTGCTACTCGTTCGGGCTTTTGGCAAACGGCGGAGTCGATCTGGTGATCGAAGCAGGGCTTGAGCCGTGGGACTACATGGCACTTGTGCCTGTCGTTGAAGGCGCCGGCGGCGTAATCACTGACTGGAGCGGTCAGCAGCTGGGCATGTTGTCGGACGGACGCGTAGTGGCCTCATGTACGCCGGAACTTCACGATGAGGTGTTGCGTAGCCTACGAACCTGATCGCGTCAGCCAGGGTGCCTACCGCTAGCGGGGAAAGAAACGAGTGACGGTGGCGATCAGGCGGCTAATCAATCAAACCCACCATGGAGAAAATAGATGATAACAAACGGCGAATTGCTGTTGCGACTCGCACTGGCTGCGATCCTAGGGGCGGCCGTCGGTATTGAGCGAGAGAGAATGAGTTGGGCTGCGGGCTTACGCACACACATGCTGGTTTGTGTCGGCTCCTCACTGATCATGCTCGTATCCGCATACGGATTCAACGACGTCGCCGCTCAACAACACATTTCACTTGATCCATCGCGAGTGGCGGCGCAGGTGGTTTCCGGTATCGGCTTCCTTGGTGCTGGCGCCATCTTGCTGCGGGGAGAGGTTGTGCGAGGTTTGACAACGGCGGCTAGTGTTTGGTGCGTTGCGGGAGTAGGCCTTGCGGTAGGTGGCGGCATGTACGTCGGTTCGATAGGCGGCACAGTAATCATTTTGTTGATTCTCGCGGGAGTGAAGCCACTAGAAAAGCGCTTTGTTGTGCCGAAGCGGTTTCACAATCTCGATCTGCTCACCGTGAGAGGTGCGTTGTCGCTCAACACGTTGTATGACATGCCAAATTTGCAGAGCGTCCGTGTGAAGCAGTTCGTGTCTCGGGTCGCGGAGCACGATCCTACGCTGGATCAAGTATCGATCGCGTTTTCCAAGATTACGGACGACCAGTGCGACGCAATCGTTCGCGCGTTGGAAGGCTTTCCTGGAGTCTGCCGATGCCTTCGCTCCGCCTGACAGTCGAGTAGAGGGCCCGTGTATTCACGGTAATTCAATCGCAGCCGGACGAGTGTTCCAATTGGATTGAACTTGGCGAGCGGTGCCGTTACACTGGACCGGCCAGAGTTTCATAGACACTCACGAGCCGTTTAGCGCGTAGCGCCGCTCAAACTCTACAGGTGACAGGTC
>NZ_QTQA01000062.1:0-2949 GCF_003853825.1 Burkholderia sp. Bp9012
CAGACTTGTTATAGGATCAAGCCTTACGGGCAATTAGTATCAGTTAGCTGAACGCATTACTGCGCTTACACACCTGACCTATCAACGTCCTGGTCTCGAACGACCCTTCAAGGGGATCTAGTCCCCAGGGATATCTCATCTTAAGGCGAGTTTCCCGCTTAGATGCTTTCAGCGGTTATCTCTTCCGAACATAGCTACCCGGCGATGCCACTGGCGTGACAACCGGTACACCAGAGGTTCGTCCACTCCGGTCCTCTCGTACTAGGAGCAGCCCCCTTCAAATATCCAACGCCCACGGCAGATAGGGACCAAACTGTCTCACGACGTTTTAAACCCAGCTCACGTACCTCTTTAAATGGCGAACAGCCATACCCTTGGGACCGGCTACAGCCCCAGGATGAGATGAGCCGACATCGAGGTGCCAAACACCGCCGTCGATATGAACTCTTGGGCGGTATCAGCCTGTTATCCCCAGAGTACCTTTTATCCGTTGAGCGATGGCCCTTCCATACAGAACCACCGGATCACTATGACCTGCTTTCGCACCTGCTCGACTTGTCGGTCTCGCAGTTAAGCACGCTTATGCCATTGCACTATCAGCACGATTTCCGACCGTACCTAGCGTACCTTCGTACTCCTCCGTTACGCTTTGGGAGGAGACCGCCCCAGTCAAACTGCCTACCATGCACTGTCCCCGACCCGGATCACGGGCCAAGGTTAGAACCTCAAACAAACCAGGGTGGTATTTCAAGGACGGCTCCACCGAAACTAGCGTTCCGGTTTCATAGCCTCCCACCTATCCTACACAGATCGGTTCAAAGTCCAATGCAAAGCTACAGTAAAGGTTCATGGGGTCTTTCCGTCTAGCCGCGGGTAGATTGCATCATCACAAACACTTCAACTTCGCTGAGTCTCGGGAGGAGACAGTGTGGCCATCGTTACGCCATTCGTGCAGGTCGGAACTTACCCGACAAGGAATTTCGCTACCTTAGGACCGTTATAGTTACGGCCGCCGTTTACCGGGACTTCAATCAAGAGCTTGCACCCCATCATTTAATCTTCCGGCACCGGGCAGGCGTCACACCCTATACGTCCACTTTCGTGTTTGCAGAGTGCTGTGTTTTTATTAAACAGTCGCAGCCACCAGTTTATTGCAACCCCTTCACCCTCCTGGCGCAGGCCAGTCAAGCTACAAGGGCGTACCTTATCCCGAAGTTACGGTACCAATTTGCCGAGTTCCTTCTCCCGAGTTCTCTCAAGCGCCTTAGAATACTCATCTCGCCCACCTGTGTCGGTTTGCGGTACGGTCATCGTTAGACTGAAGCTTAGAGGCTTTTCTTGGAACCACTTCCAATTGCTTCGCTCCCGAAGGAGCTCGCGCCACACCCTTGAATTGCGCACCCGGATTTGCCTAAGTGCCTTCTCCAATGCAGCGACCGGGACTTCCAACACCCGGACAACCTTCCGCGATCCGTCCCCCCATCGCATCTAACAATGGTGCAGGAATATTGACCTGCTTCCCATCAGCTACGCATTTCTGCCTCGCCTTAGGGGCCGACTCACCCTACGCCGATGAACGTTGCGTAGGAAACCTTGGGCTTACGGCGAGGGGGCCTTTCACCCCCTTTATCGCTACTCATGTCAGCATTCGCACTTCCGATACCTCCAGCACCCTTTACAAGGCACCTTCGCAGGCTTACGGAACGCTCTCCTACCATGCGTGCAAAGCACGCATCCGCAGCTTCGGTATATAGCTTAGCCCCGTTACATCTTCCGCGCAGGACGACTCGATCAGTGAGCTATTACGCTTTCTTTAAAGGGTGGCTGCTTCTAAGCCAACCTCCTGACTGTTTTAGCCTTCCCACTTCGTTTCCCACTTAGCTATATTTGGGGACCTTAGCTGGCGGTCTGGGTTGTTTCCCTCTTGACACCGGACGTTAGCACCCGATGTCTGTCTCCCGTGATTGCACTCTTCGGTATTCGGAGTTTGCTATGGCGGGGTAATCTGCAATAGACCCCCCAACCATGACAGTGCTCTACCCCCGAAGGTGAGACACGAGGCACTACCTAAATAGTTTTCGGAGAGAACCAGCTATTTCCAAGTTTGTTTAGCCTTTCACCCCTATCCACAGCTCATCCCCTAACTTTTCAACGTTAGTGGGTTCGGACCTCCAGTACGTGTTACCGCACCTTCATCCTGGCCATGGATAGATCACTTGGTTTCGGGTCTACGCCCAGCAACTGAACGCCCTATTCGGACTCGCTTTCGCTACGCCTGCCCTATACGGTTAAGCTTGCTACTGAACGTAAGTCGCTGACCCATTATACAAAAGGTACGCCGTCACCCCTTACGAGGCTCCGACTGTTTGTATGCATGCGGTTTCAGGATCTATTTCACTCCCCTCCCGGGGTTCTTTTCGCCTTTCCCTCACGGTACTGGTTCACTATCGGTCGATCACGAGTATTTAGCCTTGGAGGATGGTCCCCCCATCTTCAGACAGGATTTCACGTGTCCCGCCCTACTTGTCGCACACCTAGTTCTTTCATACTGTTTTCGCCTACAGGGCTATCACCTGCTATGGCCGCACTTTCCAGAGCGTTCGGCTAACAATACAAATAAAGAGTGCAAGGCTCATCCCATTTCGCTCGCCACTACTTTGGGAATCTCGGTTGATTTCTTTTCCTGCGGTTACTTAGATGTTTCAGTTCACCGCGTTCGCTTCACATGACCTATGTATTCAGTCATGGATACTCCAAAAGGAGTGGGTTTCCCCATTCGGACATCTACGGATCAAAGCTCGTTTGCCAGCTCCCCGTAGCTTTTCGCAGGCTACCGCGTCCTTCATCGCCTGTGATCGCCAAGGCATCCACCACATGCACTTGTTCGCTTGACCCTATAACGAGTCTGTCTCGTTACAGGTTGAGTTCTCGCGTTGTGCCGTATTCCAA
>NZ_QTQA01000063.1:0-2097 GCF_003853825.1 Burkholderia sp. Bp9012
ACAATCTCGGCAACGTGCTGACGACGCAGCGCAAGTTCGACGCGGCGGTGGACAGCTATCGCGCGGCCGTCGCGCTGGCCCCGTCCAACCCGATCGCGCACCGCAATCTCGGTGCGGCGCTGCTCGCCCGCGGCGATCGCGACGAGGCGATTGCGACCCTGCGCCGTCTCGTCGAACTGGCGCCTGGCGACGCGCAGGCGCGTGTCGACCTCGGCATCGCGCTGCGCGACGCAGGGCAGGCCGACGCGGCGATCGCACAGTTCGAACGAGCCGCGGAACTGTCGCCGATGCGCGCCGACGCGCACGCGGGCCTTGCCGAGGCGCTGTACCGTCGGCGGCAGACGGCGCGTGCGGCCGAGTGCATGACGCGCGCGCTTGAGCTGGCGCCCGCTCACGGTCCCGCCTATCGCATGCTCGGCGACATGTATCACGACCTGGGCAAGTACGACGCGTCCGTCATGTGCTACCGGGCCGCGACCGAACTCGATGCGAACGACGTCGACGCACATCATCGCTGCGCGATCGTGCTGCTGAAGCAGAACCGTGCCGACGACGCGCTGCATCATGCGCGCGCGGCGCTCGCATTGAACGACCGGGCCGCGCCCGCGCACATGACGCTCGGTGACGTGCTCGGCATGCTCGGCGATGTGGATGGCGAACTCGCGCATTACCGCCGCGCGGTCGAACTCGACGTGACCAACCCGGTCCTGCACGACCGGCTGGTCTTCGCGCTCGCCACGCATCCATCGATCGACCAGGAAGAGACGCTCAGGGCTGCGCGGCATTTCGGCGAATACGTCGAAGCCGATGCGCGGCCGCTCGCGCATACCGACACCGGCTCGCGCCCGTCGGGTGGACGGCTGCGCATCGGCTGGGTGTCGGGGGACCTGGTGACGCATCCGGTCGGCATTTTCCTGGAGGGCGTGCTGGCGCATCTCGATCGACACCGGCTCGAATTGATCGCCTATCCGACGTCGGCGGCGGAAGACGACACGACCGCGCGCCTGAAGCCGCACTTCGACGCGTGGCATTCGCTTCTCGACCTGTCGGACGAGCAGGCGGCGCAGCGGATTCGCGCTGACGGCATCGACGTTCTCGTCGACCTGTCGGGCCACACGGCGCTAAACCGGCTTGGCGTGTTCGCATGGAAGCCCGCGCCGGTGCAGGTCACGTGGATCGGCTTCTTCGCCTCGACGGGGCTGCGCGCGATCGACTACGTATTGGGCGACCGGCACGTGCTGCCTGCCGGCGAGGAAGCGCATTTCGTCGAGCGGCCGTGGCGGCTGCCCGACAGCTATCTGTGCTTCACGCCGCCGCATCCGGCGCTCGACGTCGGTCCGTTGCCGCAACGCGAGAACGGTGTGATGACGTTCGGCTATTTCGGCAAGCTCGGGAAGATGAACGATGCGGTCGTGCGCGTGTGGTCGCGGGTGCTTGCCGCGGTGCCGGGCGCGCGGCTGTTCCTGAAGGCGGGTGAGCTCGACGACGCGCATGCGGTGCGCCGGACGGCCGAGCGGTTCGCCCGCAACGGGATCGACGCGAGCCGGCTGGTGATGGAGGGCCGCTCGCCGCGCGCCGATTACCTGACGGCCTACCGCCGCGTCGACATGATGCTGAGCCCGTTTCCGTACCCGGGCGGCACGACGACGGCCGAGTCGCTGTGGATGGGCGTGCCGGTGCTCGGGATGAAAGGCGAGCGATTCGTCACGCACATCTGCGAGAGCGTGCTGCAGACGGTCGGCCTGGCCGACTGGATCGCGCGCGACGAAGACGACTACGTCGCGAAGGCCGTGGCCGCTGCGGCCGATCCGCAGCGGCTCGGTGCGCTGCGGCAGGCATTGCGCGCGCAGCTGCTCGCGTCGCCGCTGTGCGATGCGCCGCGCTTCGCGAAACATCTCGAGGAGGCGTTTTACGGGATGTGGATGGACAGGACGAACGCCGGCGCCGACGAGCGGGCCGCGGCGGGCGAAGAACCGAATTGAGCCGCCCGGCAGGGTGGCGCGCGAACGACGAAACGACGACATGCAACAGACCACGGACATTCTCGGCGCCGCACTGGCGCATCACCAGGCGGGCCGGCTGGGCGACGCGAAGGCG
>NZ_QTQA01000064.1:0-1957 GCF_003853825.1 Burkholderia sp. Bp9012
TGTTGGGCGCAAAGTAATAATGAGCCACTTCGCGCGAAGTAAATCTGAGCCACCTTTCAGTACAGTCAGCCTTTTGCGCGCAAAGGCTGGCGATGCTCCAGAAGGAACAGTGGATGCAAATCCATGTGCTCAAAGCCCAAGGCGTATCGGAGCGCGAGATCGCGCGGCGCCTGGGCATTTCTCGCAACACGGTGGCGCGGTACCTGTCGGCCGAGGAAGTGCCGCGCTACAAGCCGCGTGAACCGCGGCCAACCAAGCTCGGAGCGTTCGAGGCGTACGTCATCGAGCGCATGAGCGCGGCAGCCCCCGAGATCATCGCCGCGCCGGCGCTGCTGCGCGAGTTGCGTGCGCGCGGCTACGATGGCCAATTGCGAAGCCTTCAGGCTTTCATGAACGCGCATAAGTCCGTGCCGAAGCCGGATCCGGTCGTGAGGTTCGAGACCGAGCCCGGCCGGCAGATGCAGTGCGATTTCGTTGTCTTCCGTCGAGGCGCCGACCCGCTTTACGCCTTCACCGCCACGCTCGGCTTCAGTCGTTGGCGCTGGGCACGCTTCACCACCGATGAACGCGCCGAGACGCTGGTCGCCTGTCATCATGCGCTGTTCGAAGCCTTGGGCGGCGTTCCTCGCGAGATCCTTTACGACAACGCCAAGACCATCGTTGTCGAGCGCGATGCGTATGGCGACGGTCAACACCGCTGGCACGCCGGGTTGCTCGACCTGGCCAAGCGGTACGGCTTCCTGCCCAGGCTGTGCCAACCGTACCGTGCGCAGACCAAGGGCAAGGTCGAGCGATTCCATCGCTATCTGCGCGGCAATTTCTATGTGCCGCTGGCCAGCCAGCTCAAGCAATCCGGCTTGATGCTCGACGCCGTGACTGCAAACGTCGAGGTGAGTAAATGGCTGCGCGATGTGGCCAATCAGCGGGTGCATCCGGTTACAGGGCTGGCACCCGCGATTCTCCTGGAACAACGAGAACGGGCTTGCTTGCGCGATATGCCTGGCTACGCGGTGCCCCGATTGCCGGCTCGCGCCGTCGCTCGGCCGCGCGTTGACCCTGCGATGTCGATCCAGCACCCGTTGTCCGTCTACCAGCAATTGCTGACCGAGGTGCGCGCATGAACCTGCAGCAGGAACGCATCGACGGGCACTGCCAGAGCCTGAAGCTCGAGGGGCTCATGCAACGATACGTCGCTCTGGCGAGCGATGCCGCGGCCAAGCAATGGAGCTTCCTCGACTTCCTCGAGAACGCGCTCGCTCACGAACGAGAGATGAGGCAAGTTCGTTCGCGGCAAACACTGGTGCGCATGGCCGGGTTCCCCGCCATCAAGACGCTCGATGACTACGACTACAGCTTCGCCGTCGGGGCGCCGCGCAAGACGATCGACGAGCTTGCCACCCTGCGCTTCATTGAGCGGGGTGAGAACGCCGTGTTGCTAGGTCCGTCAGGCGTGGGCAAGACCCACCTCGCGATCGCCATCGGGTATGCCGCGACACAGGCCGGCATCAAGACGAAGTTCATCACGGCGGCGGATCTGATGTTGCAGCTCGAAGCTGCGCGCAGACAGGAGCGATACGACGCCGTACTTCGGCACAACATTCTCGGCCCGAGGTTGCTCATCGTCGACGAGATCGGCTATCTACCGCTCTCGGGCGATCAGGCTAGCCACTTCTTCCAGATCGTCGCCAAGCGCTACGAGCGCGGGTCGATGATCCTGACCAGCAACCTTCCGTTTGCGCAGTGGGATGAAACCTTCGGCGGCAACACCACACTGACGGCAGCGATGCTCGACCGCATCCTGCACCACGCCCACATCATCCAGATCAAAGGAGACAGCTACAGACTGAAACAGCAACGCCAAGCCGGCCACGTTTCGTCATCGAAGAGGTAACGACTGGCTCAGTTTTACTTTGCGCGATCAGGCGCGAAGTGGCTCAGATTTCAAATGCGTTTGACA
>NZ_QTQA01000065.1:0-1918 GCF_003853825.1 Burkholderia sp. Bp9012
CCATCCGGTCGCGGCGGCGGTGGCGGTCGCGAACCTGAAGCTGCTGCGCGACGAAGGGATCGTCGAGCGCGTGAAGCACGACACGGGCCCTTACTTCCAGGCGCTGATGCGCGAGACCTTCGCGCGTCATCCGATCGTCGGCGAAGTGCACGGCCACGGGATGGTCGCGAGCCTGCAGCTCGCCGAGTCGCCGGCGGAACGCCGCCGCTTCGCGAACGGCGGCGACGTCGGCACGATCTGCCGGGACTTCTGCTTCAGCGGCAACCTGATCATGCGTGCGACCGGCGACCGGATGCTGCTGTCGCCGCCGCTCGTGATCTCGCGTCAGGAAATCGATGAGCTCGTATCGAAGGCGAAGAAGGCCGTCGATGCGACCGCCCAGCAACTGGGCCTTTCGTAACGACTTTGCCTACAGGCGTGCGGCGGGTGCCGCACGCCGCCATAACCCAGGGGAATTCCACCATGCGTGCCTGCTTTCTTCGCCAAGCCTGTTCCGTCGCGGCCCTTGCCGCCGCGGCCGCGTTCACGTCGGTCGCCAGCCCGTCGGCGCACGCCGACGAACTGAACGTCTACAACTGGTCCGACTACATCGCACCCGACACGATTCCGAACTTCCAGAAACAGACGGGCATTCACGTCAAGTACGACAACTACGACAGCGACGACACGCTGCAGGCGAAGCTGCTGGCGGGCAGCTCGGGCTACGACATCGTCGTGCCGACCTCGAACTACATGGCCAAGCAGATCCAGGCCGGCGTGTATCAGAAGCTCGACAAGTCGAAGATCCCGAACCTCGCGAATCTCGATCCGCTGCTGATGAAGATGATCGCGGATGCCGATCCGGGCAACCAGTACGGCGTGCCGTGGGCGTATGGCACCGACGGCATCGGCTACAACGTACAGGCAGTGAAGAAGGCGCTCGGCGACAAGGCGCCGGTCGACAGCTGGGCGCTGGTGTTCGACCCGGCCAACATGGAAAAGCTGAAGGGCTGCGGCGTGTCGTTCCTCGACCAGGCCGTCGATGTGTTCGCCGCCACGCTGCAGTACATGGGCAAGGATCCGAACAGCAAGAACCCCGGCGACTATCAGGCTGCCTTCGAAGTCCTGAAGAAAGTCCGCCCGTACATCACCCAGTTCAACTCGTCCGGCTACATCAACGACCTCGCGAACAACGACGTGTGCGTCGCGCTCGGCTGGTCGGGCGACATCGGCATCGCGCACCGCCGCTCGTCGGAGGCGAAGCGCTCGTACGACATCAAGTTCTCGAATCCGAAGGAAGGCGGCCTGCTGTGGTTCGACGTGATGGTGATTCCGAAGGATGCACCGCACCCCGAGGCCGCGCTGAAGTGGATCAACTACGTGTCCGACGCGAAGGTCAATGCGGCGATCACCAACACGGTGTTCTACCCGACCGCGAACAAGGCCGCGCATCAGTTCGTGACGCCGGCCGTCGCGCAGGATCCGACCGTCTATCCGCCCGAAGACGTGCTGAAGAAGATGGTGCTGATGAAGCCGATGCCGGCCGACATCCTGCGCCTCGAGAACCGTCTGTGGGCACAACTGAAAACCGGCCACTGATCGCCATGCATCACGGCGGCGCAGGCATCGCTTCACGCCTGCGCGCCTGAGATACGCGGACCGCCGTCCGCCTGCGCGCGCCGCGCGCCCTGTTCCATCCGGCACGAGCCGTTGTCCGCGAGTCGCGTTGCGCGTCTCGCGCGGGGACGCTCACGCCTGCAATCCGTGAAGAACGAATGGTGACTCCCATGCAATCGATACCCTCTTCCGCTGCTGCACGCCAGACCCAACCGGCCGCCCCGGCCCGCTCGAAGAACGACGCGTTCGTGCGCATCGAAAACGTCGTGAAGAAATTCGGCGACAGCACGGCCGTCGACAACGTGAACCTGACGATCGCAAA
>NZ_QTQA01000066.1:0-1835 GCF_003853825.1 Burkholderia sp. Bp9012
GCGACCATTTCCGGCATGCCGGCCTACCAGGCGCTTGCCGCCGAGGCCGAGCAGGATTACGAGGGCTTCTGGGCGCGTCTCGCGCGCGAGGGCCTCAGCTGGCACAAGCCGTTCACCAGGGTGCTCGACGAGAGCAATGCGCCGTTCTACAAGTGGTTCGACGACGGTGAGCTGAACGCGTCGTACAACTGCCTCGACCGTCACGTCGAAGCCGGCAACGGCGAGCGCGTCGCGGTGATCTTCGAGGCCGACGACGGCACCGTCACGCGCGTCACCTACGCCGATCTGCTGGCACGTGTATCGCGCTTCGCGAACGCGCTGAAGAAACGCGGAATCGGCAAGGGCGATCGCGTCGTCATCTATATTCCGATGTCGATCGAGGGCATCGTCGCGATGCAGGCCTGCGCGCGCATCGGTGCCACGCACTCGGTCGTGTTCGGCGGCTTCTCCGCGAAATCGCTGAACGAGCGGCTCGTCGACGTCGGCGCGGTCGCCCTCATCACCGCCGACGAGCAGGCGCGCGGCGGCAAGACGCTGCCGCTCAAGAGCATCGCCGACGAGGCGCTCGCGATGGGCGGCTGCGAAGCAGTCAAGAGCGTGATCGTCTATCGCCGCACCGGCGGCAAGATCGACTGGCACGCCGGGCGCGACCTGTGGATGCACGAGATCGCCGACGGCGAGCCCGACACGTGCGCACCGGAATGGGTCGGCGCCGAGCATCCGCTGTTCATCCTCTATACGTCGGGCTCGACCGGCAAGCCGAAGGGCGTGCAGCACAGCACCGGCGGCTATCTGCTGTGGGCCGCGCAGACGATGAAGTGGACCTTCGACTGGAAACCGACCGACGTGTTCTGGTGCACGGCCGACATCGGCTGGGTCACGGGCCACACGTACATCACCTACGGCCCGCTCGCGTGCGGCGGCACGCAGGTCGTGTTCGAAGGCGTGCCGACCTGGCCGGACGCCGGCCGCTTCTGGAAGATGATCAACGATCACAAGGTCACGGTGTTCTACACCGCGCCGACCGCGATCCGCTCGCTGATCAAGGCCGCCGAGGCCGACGACAAGGTTCATCCGAAGAGCTACGACCTGTCGAGCCTGCGCATCATCGGCACGGTCGGCGAACCGATCAATCCGGAAGCGTGGATGTGGTACCACAAGCACGTCGGCCAGGAGCGCTGCCCGATCGTCGACACGTGGTGGCAGACCGAAACCGGCGGCCACATGATCACGCCGCTGCCGGGCGCAACGCCGACGGTGCCGGGGTCTTGCACGCTGCCGCTGCCGGGCATCATGGCCGCGGTGGTCGACGAGACCGGCCAGGACGTGCCGAACGGGCAAGGCGGCATTCTCGTCGTCAAGCGTCCGTGGCCCTCGATGATCCGCACGATCTGGGGCGACCCGGAGCGCTTCAAGAAGAGCTATTACCCCGAGGAGCTCGGCGGCACGCTCTATCTGGCCGGCGACGGCACCGTGCGCGACAAGGACACAGGCTACTTCACGATCATGGGCCGCATCGACGACGTGCTGAACGTGTCGGGCCACCGGCTCGGCACGATGGAGATCGAGTCGGCGCTGGTTTCGCACGAGCTGGTTGCGGAAGCGGCGGTGGTCGGCCGCCCGGACGACACGACGGGCGAGGCGGTGGTCGCGTTCGTGGTGCTGAAGCGTTCGCGTCCGGAAGGCGAGGAAGCGGCGGCGCTCGCGAAGACGCTGCGCGACTGGGTCGGCAAGCAGATCGGGCCGATCGCGAAGCCGAAGGACATCCGCTTCGGCGACAACCTGCCGAAGACGCGCTCGGGCAAGATCATGCGGCGCCTGCTGCGCTCGCTCGC
>NZ_QTQA01000067.1:0-1797 GCF_003853825.1 Burkholderia sp. Bp9012
AGTCGACATATGGGCCTCATTCGTCGACAATATCAGGACGTTTTGCTCACGTCAGCGAGCAACCTTGACTTTGGAAGCAGCTAAATAGATGCCACAAACGATCTACTGTTAGCGCTGCAAGATTGATGTGCCGATGCTCTCGGAAGACGAATGGCTATTGGTCAATCCCGAAACGGTGTTCGAGCAAATCAAACAGTATCAGAAAGAAACTGGGGTAATTTTAGCGGAGGCCTATCAGATCAATAAGGGTCTTCCAGCTCCAGCGGCCTATGAACGGATTACGGGATTCTGTGAAACCAATGCGTATGCGTTGATGTATCACCAACTCAAGCTATATGCCCTCCGTGCACTACTTGCAGCAAACCGCTTCGGACGCCAATTGCGAGCCTTTGTACCGTGTGTGGTACATAGCTAGAAAACTGAGTCAGATCTATCACGAAGGGAGGCACATTGAGCAACATAAGTGCAACGTTCCATATTTCAACGGACGTCGCCGAGCCGAAGTTTCGTGGTGTGCGTAGCGGGTACGCACCTCATCACAAGTTATCGTTTGTTGACTATCTGTTCAGTGGACACCATTCCTACGTAGACAATGACCTGCACTACCCGGGAGAAACCCTGAAAGCTGACATTGCATTCGCGAGTTGGGCACAACTTTCCGCACACGTAAAAATCGGACAGAGGATTGAGGTTCTCGAACGTGAGCGGGCGGTGGGCTATCTGATTGTCAACGATATTTATGATCATCAAGGCTGAGTGCGCCACAAGTGCGAATGACCGCTACCCTGCAACTCGAGGATCAGCTCTGGGTTGACCTGCGTCGGTCGCGCGTTGCAGGGCGGCGGCCGGCCGCCGGCCGCGTTCGGCCATGAAGCGCCGTTCGCCTGCATGCACATTCGGACAGTCGAGCGACCGCTCCAGTCGGCAGACGGCCGTTCCGATGAGAATGATTCAGACTCCGTCATCTGCCAAAGCGCTCCTGAGCTGCACTCAGGGTGTTCAGAACCCGGTGAATTCTCAACCCGACGGATTGGCGCTGCGGCGACATGCTACGATCAACGCGATCCGACTTTCATCCCGACGCACAATGACGACAATGTATGAATTGCTCGGTGTGTGCGAGAACGCGACCAACGAGGAAATCAAGCGAGGCTACCGAAAGGCGGCGATGAAAGCGCATCCCGACCGCAACGTCGGGTGCGAAGCGGACGCGCATGCGCGATTTCAGGAGATCAAGGAGGCATACGCGATTCTCTCGGACCCGGAGCTGCGCCGCGTCTATGACACCGCTTACGCAGAGGAAATGCTCCGTCACGCACGACTTCGCGAAGAAGAGGAGCGCTTGAACGCGGAGCGCGAAGCGGAATATGCGCGGTTCGTGGCATGGGCGATGCGCTTCGCCGAGCAAGGGCACAACCGCGACGTCGTGTTCGGTGTTCTGCTCGGCCGTGATTGCGATGTTCAACTCGCCGAGCGCATAGCCGGTAGCGTGGTCGAGTTGCATGCGTCGCGCCAGCCGGGCGCATCGCGGGACGGGGAGCGTGATGAGCAGATGCCGCAATGCGACGAGAGGGCGACACAGGCGGCATCGGCGCAGCCGTCAAAGAGCGACGCACGAAGGAGTGGCGAACACGCGCATACGGACTTTTTCAGCGCTCTCTGGCACGGCGTATTCGGGCTGCGCCGGTGAGCCTTGGTGTGTGACCAGTTCTGCGAACGCAGAACTCGAACGCGATCGGTGCCAACTTCGGGGGAGGTTTTTTGATCGACTGCTTCATGAATTGACGGCTAATTGGG
>NZ_QTQA01000068.1:0-1660 GCF_003853825.1 Burkholderia sp. Bp9012
AGATGTCGTGGCGCCAGCTAAATAGAAATGTCGTGTTTTCAGGGGTTCAGGATTTGTTTCTCATGGGCTGCAGATCACGCCGTGTCGAAGAGCTGGTCCTGATCGGGCAGGGCGCTTACGCTTACTGCGTTGGCCTTCGCAGACCGTCGGCCAGGTTTGCGAGGTTGATTCTGTGCCTGTCGGTGTTCGGCGAGATCCACGATTACCTGCTCGACGTCGGCCTGCGTAAATGCACGTTGCTTCTTCGTGCCAACGGGTTGCTTTGAACCGCGGACGGCCTGACCTTGATTGGTTCGCGACGGCGATCCGGAGGTTCGACGGTTGTCGCGCTGAGCCTGAAGCGCTTGCGAAACTTGTAGCACGTGACTCAATCGCTTTTGCTCGATCACTGCACCTTGATCGACTTCCGCCAGCTTGTCGTAAAGACGGCAAGACAGAACCTTGCCATCGGCTCGGATTTCGATCCGCCCGTCGGGGTACTCCCATACATCGATGTAGCGGTGAATCAGCTTGCGGTTGACCGGCGTGTCGTCCAGCAAGTAAAGCACTCGGTCGTGGAGCACGGTCAGCGATTTCGATACCCGACGTGTTTCACGCCACGTCAATAACGTATCCAGATCCTCGTCGTCTCGCAGTGGCCGATGCGCATTGAAGTCGCTGCGCGGCGACTTCGCGAAGCGTGCGTTGTAGGCTGCCATGAAGGAGGGCGCATACGTATTGGCCTCGGCTACCGTGCTGATCCCGCGCAGCCGCAGTTCCTTCACGAGCCGGTCTTGCAAGGTCAGATGCGCTCGCTCGACACGGCCCTTGGCCGAGCTGCTGTTCGCGCAGAACGTATCGATGTTCAGCTCATACATGGCCCGGCCAAACTGCGTCACGCTGCTTCCGGTCCTGCCCGCGGTCGGACTGCGGAACACGCTGTACTTGTCGCTGTAGAGCGCTCCAGGTTTGCCGTAACGCTCCAGATACGCCCGCGTCGCCTCGAAGTAGCTGAAGGTCGATTCGGTCTGCGTGAAGTGCAGATGCATTAGCCGACTCGTCGCGTCGTCGACGTACACCAGCAGCGTGCAGGCGGGCGCCCGTTCCTCGAACCATCGATGATCGCTGCCGTCGATCTGGATCAGTTCACCGAGGCACGCCCGGCGCGCTCGCGGCTGGTAGACCTTAGGTGGACGCTGCCGGCGTGGCACCCACAAACCGGCATCCGTCATCAGCCGCCGTACCGTTTCCCTGGCCAACTGGATGCCATGGCACTCGGACAACTTCTCGCAGGCCAGCGTCGGGCCAAAATCCGCGTAGCGCTCGCGAATGATCGTCAGCGCTCGCCGAGCCAGTTCCTCGTCCAATCGCCGGTTCCCCGGACGACCACGTTTGCGCGACGTCAGTCCAGCCGCACCAGATTCCCGGTACCGAATCACTAGCCGTTCGATCTGCCGGACCGTTAGGCCCAGTCGTTCGGCCGCGCGGCCAGGCTTCAGGCCCAAATCCACTACAGCCTGGATTACCTTCAGACGGTCGAGTTCTCGCATGTTCAATGTCACCAGTGCTGTTCGGTGCATCGCCGGCTCCATGATCTGACAGGGAGCCGGCAAGCTTACCGAGGTCCAAACGCGACATTTCTAAATGGCTAGAACACGACATTTCTAGAAAGCTACTACAC
>NZ_QTQA01000070.1:0-1545 GCF_003853825.1 Burkholderia sp. Bp9012
TCAGGTGTGTAAGCGCAGTAATGCGTTCAGCTAACTGATACTAATTGCCCGTAAGGCTTGATCCTATAACAAGTCTGCCTTGTAGATCTGCGCCGTGCGACAGCACCGGCCGCGATCCAGAGCGACAAGTTGGATTCTCGTGTGTGATACACACAACTCAAAATTACTGCTTCTTCCCAGATTGGTTCTGTTGGCCACGCCAGCAGAACAACCCTCTTTGCCTGATGACCATAGCGAGTCGGTCCCACCCCTTCCCATCCCGAACAGGACCGTGAAACGACTCTACGCCGATGATAGTGCGGATTCCCGTGTGAAAGTAGGTAATCGTCAGGCTCCCTAAGCCAAGAACCCCCGCCCGACAAGGCGGGGGTTTTTGCATTTGAGCAGCGAAAAGCGCGAGTGCAGGCAATCGAACCTCTCCGGTTGTTGCTCAATGAGGCTGGCCCAATTTCCATCCCGGTCTTAGCTCGAAAATTCCGGTACTTCGGGGTGGGCCGCCCAGGCCCGATCGGTGCGCTGGCGGGCGAATTCCGCCGGTGTCATCCACTGCAGCGCAGAGTGAGGGCGCGCCTCGTTATAGTGCTCGCGACAGACCTCGATTTTGCGTCTGGCTTCTTCAAGCGACGAGAGCCAATGCGCGGTGAGGCATTCCTCCCGAAAGCGTCCGTTGAAGGATTCATTCTTCGCGTATTCGGTCGGCTTGCCAGGACGCGAGAAATCAATCTCCACGCCGTTCTCGTACGCCCATTTGTCGAGCACCTTCGAAATGAACTCGCTGCCATTGTCTGCCTTGATATAGCGTGGACGCGGGCGATGCTGCGCAAGCCTGGTCAGCGCGGCAACCGCGTGCTCGCCACCCAACGAGCCGCCGACTTCAATCGCCAAGCATTCCCGCGGATAGTTGACCACGATCGTGAGGGTGCGCAAGCGTCGACCATCAAACAGCGCATCAGCGACGAGGTTCTTACTCCAGCTTTCTTTGATCGCGCTCACTGACTGCGTCGGTTGCCGGCGCCGGTAAGACTTGCTTCGACGGGCTCGCTTGCGGCACAACGAAAGGCCCAGTTCCCGATACACGCGTTCTACTCTCTGATGATTGTCTCTCCAGCCTTCCCTGCGAAGCATCACGTACACGCGGGGCGCACCGTAATGCCACCGCACTTCCATGATCTCCTTGATGCGCATTTCCAGTGCGCTGTGATCCCGCGCGACCGAGTCGTGATGGTAGACCGTGCGAGAAAGCTGCAACAACGCGCAGGTCTGCCGTTGGCTCGCCCCGAAACGCTGCATCAAGTCCGTGACCAGATCTCGGCGCCGAGAAGGCTTCAAAGCCCATTTGACAGCACGTCCTGCAGCATGGCCTTTTCCAGCGACAGACAGCCACGAGCCGCTTGAGCTTCGCGTTCTCTTCCTCAAGTTGCTTCAGCCGGCGCAGCTCCGAGGGCGACAGTCCTCCATATTTCGTCCGCCAGTTAATGGTATGGACTGCTCCGGCAGGCGTATCGTAACTGCTGACGTTACCGTTCATAGGAGTATCGTCATGGA
>NZ_QTQA01000071.1:0-1484 GCF_003853825.1 Burkholderia sp. Bp9012
ACCAGCCGGTCGCTGCCGTCGTCGTTCTTCACGAACTCGTACACCGCCGCCGGGCAGAAGCGCCCCTCCGGCCCCGCGTAGGTCCGCAGGTTCACGTTCACCGGCACGTTCGCATCCTTCAGCGTCAGGTGCGCCGGCTGGTTTTCCTCGTGGTTCGTGTTCGAGATGAACACCGACGACAGCCGGTCGAACGTCAGCTTGCCATCCGGCTTCGGATACTCGATCGGCGTGCATTGCGAGGCCGGCTTCAGCATCTCGTGATCCGCATGCTTGTGGTGCAGCGTCCACGGCACGTTGCCGCCCATCACCTTCTGCTCGAGCCCGACCATCAGCGTGCCCAGGTACAGGCCCTTCGCCATCCACTGCTTGAAGTTGCGTGCGCGGTACAGCTCCGTATGCAGCCACGACTGCTTGAAGGCGTCCGGATACGCGTTGAGCTCGTCGCTCTGACGGCCGGCCTGCAGCGCGTCGAACGCGGCGTCCGCCGCCAGCATGCCCGTCTTGATCGCCGCGTGGCTGCCCTTGATCCGCGATGCGTTCAGGAAGCCCGCGTCGTCGCCGATCAGCGCGCCGCCCGGGAACACCGTCTTCGGCAGCGACAGCAGGCCGCCGGCCGTGATCGCCCGCGCGCCGTACGACACGCGCTTGCCGCCTTCCAGGAACGCGCGGATCGACGGGTGCGTCTTGTAGCGCTGGAATTCCTCGAACGGCGACAGATACGGGTTCGTGTAGCCCAGGCCCACCACGAAGCCGACCACGACCTGGTTGTTGTCCATGTGATACAGGAACGAGCCGCCGTACGTGTCCGACTTCAGCGGCCAGCCGGCCGTGTGGATCACGAGGCCCGGCTTGTGCTTCGCGGGATCGATTTCCCACAGTTCCTTGATGCCGATCCCGTACGCCTGCGGATCGGCGTTCGCGTCGAGCTTGAACTTCGAGATCAGCTGGCGGCCGAGGTGGCCGCGGCAGCCTTCGGCGAACAGCGTGTACTTCGCGTGCAGCTCCATGCCGAGCTGGAAGTTCTCGGTCGGCTCGCCGTCCTTGCCCACGCCCATGTTGCCGGTCGCGACACCTTTCACGGAGCCGTCGTCGTTGTACAGGATCTCCGCAGCCGGGAAGCCCGGGAAGATCTCGACGCCCAGAGCTTCCGCCTGCTGGCCGAGCCAGCGCGTGACGTTGCCCAGCGAGATCACGTAGTTGCCGTGGTTCTTGAAGTTCTCGGGCAGCGCCCAGTTCGGCGTCGTGATCGCGCTCTTCTCGGACAGGAACAGGAAGCGGTCTTCCGTCACCTCGACGGTGAGCGGTGCGCCCTGTTCCTTCCAGTCGGGGAACAGTTCGGTGATCGCGCGCGGGTCCATCACCGCGCCCGACAGGATGTGCGCGCCGATCTCGGAACCCTTCTCGAGCACGCACACGCCGATCTCGGTGCCTTTCTCGGCGGCCAGCTGCTTGAGCCGGATCGCCGCCGACAGCCCGGCGGGGCC
>NZ_QTQA01000072.1:0-1368 GCF_003853825.1 Burkholderia sp. Bp9012
GAGAACGGCAACCTGCTGGAGCACATCCGCGCGGACGGCACCACCGTGCATTACGCGTGGGATAGCAAAGACCAGCTCATCAAGATCAGCGACGCCGAGGGCGGCCTCTGGCTGCGCGACTACGACACCCGCGGCCGCCTGACGGAGGCCATCGACCCGCTGGGCAACAAGACGGAGTATGCGTACAACTTGATGGGGTTGCCGATCGGCATCACCGATGCCAGCGGCAAGACCAGGCAGCTCGAGTACAACAGCAGCGGCCAGCTCACCCGCTACGTGGACTGCTCGGCCAAGGCCAGCGAATGGGCCTACGACGCGCGCGGCCAGCTTGTGCAATTCACCGACGCAGCGGGCCAGGTCACCCGCTACCGCCACGAGGCCGGCCAGCTCGCCGCGATCCGCTACCCGGACGATACCGAAGAGCACTTCGAGCGCGACGCAGAGGGCCGGCTGCTGAGCCACATCGATGCGCTGGGCCGGCGCACTGAATGGGACTACACCGAGGCCGGCCTGCTGGCCAAGCGGGTGGACGCCGCCGGCCAGTCCCTGCGCTACCAGTGGGACAAGCTCGGCCAACTCACCGCGCTGCGCAACGAGAACGGGCGCGATGCCGAGTTCCACTATGACCCGGTGGGCCGTCTGCTGGCGGAAACCGGCTTCGACGGTGCCATCACGCGCTACGAGTACGAGGAGGCGACCGGCAAACTGGCGCGCGCCATCGACGGGCAGCGCATCACCGCCTACACCTTCGATCCGATGGGCCGCCTCACCGAGCGACGCGCTGCGCTGCAAACCGGCGACGCAGCCCCGCGCGAGCAAGACTGGCAGGTCGAACGCTTCGCCTACGACCTCAACGGCAACCTCGCGCTGGCGACCAACGCCGACAGCCGCCTGCAATGGTTCCACGACCCGGCCGGCAACCTGGTGCGCGAACACCAGCACTACAGCCGATTGGGCAAGCCCCTGGTGGGTGTGTGGCTGCACGAATACGATGCGCTGAACCAGCGTATTGCCACCGTGCGCCCGGACGGCCACCGTGTCAGCTGGCTCACCTACGGCAGTGGCCACCTGCTGGCGCTGCAGCTCGACGAGCGCGAACTGGTCAGCTACGAGCGTGACGACCTGCACCGCGAGGTCGCACGGCTGCAAGGCAACCGCCTGCTGCAAACGCAGCAGTGGGACGCCATGGGGCGGCTCAGCGAGCAGGTGCTTGCCCATGAAGCCAAGGGGCCGCCCGGGCAAACTGCAGGCGGCAACCGCCTGCTGGTGCGCCGCTACCGCTACGACGCCGGCGGCCAGCTCACCGACATCAACGACACGCGGCGCGGGCAGCTCGCCTACCGCTACGATCCGGTGGGCCGCTTGCTC
>NZ_QTQA01000073.1:0-1342 GCF_003853825.1 Burkholderia sp. Bp9012
GTCAGCGTCGTCTTGCCGTGGTCAACGTGACCAATCGTACCAACGTTGACGTGCGGCTTGGTCCGCTCAAACTTTTCCTTGGCCATTTTCAACTCCCAAAAGGAATTTCACATGTTGCGCCGCGCGCAAACAGACACTGACTTTGTACTGCTGGTGCCCATGGGCAGGATCGAACTGCCGACCTCTCCCTTACCAAGGGAGTGCTCTACCACTGAGCCACATGGGCGCTATTGCGCTTCAACTACACGGACTGGAGCGGGTGAAGGGAATCGAACCCTCGTCGTAAGCTTGGAAGGCTTCTGCTCTACCATTGAGCTACACCCGCACGGGCCACTAACGATTCCCTACCGCTCTTTGCGTTGATGTTCTGGTGGAGGAGGTTGGATTCGAACCAACGTAGGCGTAAGCCAACAGATTTACAGTCTGCCCCCTTTAGCCACTCGGGCACCCCTCCGTAGAGAACTGACGATTATGGGGGTGCATCGCACTCTTGTCAAGCACATCTGAAAGATTATTTTCATTCTCTTCCAGAGCACTTGCCGACCCACCCGACACTCACGCTCACCCGGCTGAGGCAAGCACGAGAGGAGGCCGATCGGCGCCACATCTTCGTCAGACTCCGTCTTCAGCGTCGATTTGCATCTTCGCTAAAAACGAAAGACCGCCATGATACGACCTCCCGCGGATAATGCCAAGCGGGTAGATGCAAAAAATTTGCAATTTCCATGCCGACGGGAATTGCGGGGGCATCCGGCAAACTTCCGGACCAGCTGAAGCCGATTGACGGTGACGTCAGCATATCGCCCGGCCCGGGGCTGCCGCGTTGTCCGCAGGGGCCTCGGGGACACCGACACCGGATTCCGGATATAGCGCCGCCGTTCGCCTCCTCCGCTGCGATAGCTTGACCTGACGCTCACGTTGATAAGCTTGCACGAAGGCCCGATGCAATGCGGGCTGCACCGCTGCACGTTCGCCGCGACGGTGACGCGCAGTCGACGTGGCAGCCAGGGGTGCGGGAGCAGATCGTCGCGTATGAGCGGCAGCATGACGCCGAAGCAGGTTGAGCTTTGACCCTAGCCCACAATATGGCCCCACTTAGAAGTGGAAAATTCCGGCATGACGATGTCATCGGGACCTGGAGGTCATGCCGCGAAGAAGAGCAAGTTCACCGAAGAGCAGATCGCCTATGCGTTGAAGCAGGCCGAGCTGGGCACGCCGGTCGCGGAGGCCACCGCAAGATGGGGATTAGCGACGCAATGTTTTACATATATGGACTGCTCCCAATAGCAAACGGAAGTTGACGGACACGGAAGTCGATTGCGTACATATATCCGGCGTCAGG
>NZ_QTQA01000074.1:0-1338 GCF_003853825.1 Burkholderia sp. Bp9012
CGAGCCCTTCCTGCGTCTCCGATTCGAAACGCATCACGACGACCGGCGTCGTGTTCGACGAACGCGCGAGGCCGAAGCCGTCCGGGTACTCGACACGCAGGCCGTCGATCGTCACGACTTCGTCGGCGCCGTCGAACTTCGCTTCCTTCTGCAGCTTCTCGATCAGGCGGAAGTTCTCGCCTTCGTCGAGCCAGAGCTGCAGCTCCGGCGTGCTCATCGCGTCCGGCAGCGCATTGAGCACCGCGCTCGGATCGGCCGTCTTCGCGAGGATCTCGAGCAGGCGCGCGCCCGTGTAGAGACCGTCATCGAAGCCGTACCAGCGATCCTTGAAGAACACGTGGCCGCTCATCTCGCCCGCGAGCGGCGCGCCCGTCTCGCGCAGCTTCGCCTTCACGAGCGAATGGCCCGTCTTCCACATCAGCGGCTCGCCGCCCTTCGCCTTCACCCACTGCGCGAGATGGCGCGTGCACTTCACGTCGTAGATGATCTGCGCGCCCGGGTTGCGCGACAGCACTTCCTCCGCGAACAGCATCAACTGGCGGTCCGGATAGATGATCTGGCCGTCCTTCGTGACGACGCCGAGGCGGTCGCCGTCGCCGTCGAACGCGAAGCCGAGCTCGGCGTCGGTGTCCTTCAACGCCTGGATCACGTCCTGCAGGTTTTCCGGGTGTGCCGGATCGGGATGGTGGTTCGGGAACGTGCCGTCGATGTCGGTGAAACGCTCGACGAGCGTGCAGCCGAGCGCCTTGAACAGGCGCGTCGCGAGCGGGCCGGCGACGCCGTTGCCGGCGTCGACGACGAGCTTCAGCGGGCGCGCGAGCTTCACGTCGCCGACGATGCGCTCGATGTACTGGTCGGCGACGTCGAATGCCTCGTACGAGCCGCTGCCCGTCTCATAGCGCTCGTCGACGATGCGACGGTACAGCGCCTGGATCTGCTCGCCGTAGATCGCCGCGCCGCGCAGCACCATCTTGAAGCCGTTGTAGTCGGGCGGGTTGTGGCTGCCCGTGACGACGATGCACGAATCGACGCGACGCTCGCCGCCCTTCAGCGGAAGCGGCACGCTCGCCGCGAAATAGCCGACCGGCGTGGGCACCATGCCGACGTCGACGACGTCGACGCCCGCCGCACGCAGGCCATCGGCAAGTGCGCCGACGAGCTCGGGCCCCGACAGGCGGCCGTCGCGCGCGACGACGACCGCGTCGCCGCCCTGTGCGCGCACTTCGCTGCCGAATGCCCGGCCGATCCCGCGCGCCGTGTCGGCGTCGAGCGTCTTGCCGACCACACCGCGAATGTCATATGCCTTGAAGATGGATTGGGAGATCATCGATTCTCTCT
>NZ_QTQA01000075.1:0-1338 GCF_003853825.1 Burkholderia sp. Bp9012
TTGGAGTTGACCCTGTAATCCCGGACACAGCGTCACACTAAGGTTGCAGAATCCATTGAGCGCCGGAACTCGCGAGGCGAGCGGTACTTCAGCGCGCTATGGGGATGCTTCTCGTTGTAATGCTCGAACGCGATGGCCAAGTTGCGTGCAGCAGTCGCTGCGTCCGGCTTCGGCATGAAGGCAACGTAGTCGCGCTTCATTGTCTTCACGAAGCTCTCGGCCATCCCGTTACTTTGGGGGCTGCACACCGGCGTGGTCAATGGCTTCAGGCCGATGGCCGCTGCAAACCGGCGTGTATCGTCGGCCGTATAGCCCGAACCGTTGTCGCTCAGCCACTCGATTTCGGACGGTGTATGCAGCTCGTTGCCAAACCGATTTTCCACTGCAGCCAGCATCACGTCGCGCACGATGTCACCACTGTGGCCTGCCGTCGTGGCCGCCCAGCTCATGGCTTCCCGGTCGCAGCAGTCCAGCGCGAACGTCACGCGCAGCGGTTCGCCGTTGTCGCAGCGGAACTCGAAGCCGTCCGAACACCAACGCTGGTTGCTGCACGCCACGGCCACCTTGCCATCGTGCCGGCGTTGCTGCCGAGGCGGAGTCGGACGACGTTGCATCAGCAGACCATGCGTGCGCATGACGCGATAGATGCGCTTCGCATTGAACGGCACCTGTCCGGCGGCAACGCGTTCATTACGCAACGTGCCCCAGACGCGGCGATAGCCATAGCTGGGCAAATCGGCGACAACCCGGCGGATTTCTTCGACCACCACCGCATCGTCGGTCTGCCTGGATTGCCGCCCATCTCGCCATGTGGCCGGACGCGACAGTCGTGCCGAAACGTTCGAGCGCGACACGCCGAGAACTTCACAAACCAGTTTCACTGGTCGTCCTCCGGCAGCGAGGGCGAGTGCGCTATCCATTTTTTTGCTCGGCCATACTCGACTGCTTCGCGGAGAATCTCGTTCTCCATAGTTTTCTTGCCAAGCATCCGCTGCAGCTCACGAATCTGCTTGAGCGCGTCGGCCAGCTCTGAGGCCGGAACCACTTCCTCGCCAGCCTTGACCGCTGACAGGCTCCCATCCTGGTACAGCTTGCGCCAGTGGAACAGCTGGTTCGGGTTCACGCCGTGCTGCCGCGCGACCATCGAAACCGACTTCCCTGGTTCGAAACTCTCGCGAACCATCGCCAGCTTTTGCTCCGCCGTCCAGCGCCGCCGGCGCTCCGGGCCCGTCAACACTTCCATCACTTCCTGCCTGGTGTTAGTCAACAACACAGTCTTATGTCTACCCGTTATTGTAAGTGGGTGACTGTGTCCGGCGTTTCAGGGGGCTGCTCCAG
>NZ_QTQA01000076.1:0-1317 GCF_003853825.1 Burkholderia sp. Bp9012
ATATATGGACTGCTCCCAATAGCAAACGGAAGTTGACGGACACGGAAGTCGATTGCGTACATATATCCGGCGTCAGGGCAGAGCCCAGCGCCCAACTGGAATTCCGCGCGTGCAGGCCTCAACAACTGGAAGACCTCGGGGGCCGTTATAAAAATCAGGTTCCCTGCTCGCCGGATCGACCGGAGTGCCATTCGTCAATTCGTCAACGCATCGTTGGTGACATTGCTACACTGCTTTCTGATACGACTGGCCGGTTGCAAGCATCGACCAGATGACACGGGCCATCTTGTTCGCGATCGCCACGATGGCTCGATTTGCGCCTCGCCTGGCCTGCAACGCAAGAGCCCAGGCGTGCTTTCTGTCGTGTTTGGTTGGAGCAGTTCGGAGTACTGCGCGTGCACCGTGTATGAGCAAGGTCCGTAGATGTCGGTCGCCTCGCTTGCTGATGCCGAGGAGATGTGTTCGGTCACCGCTTGAGCTCTGACGGGGAACGAGGCCGAGCCAGGCAGCAAAGTGGCGGCCGTTCTTAAAGTCCTTTGGATCGGATACGGCAGCAACGATGGCGGTCGCCGTTTTGGGACCAACTCCTTCAATCTGCGCAATGCGCTGGCAGGTCTCGCTGGCCTTGAACACTGCATCGATACGTCTGTCGAATCCGGTGATGCGTTTGTCCAGTTCGCGCAACTGGTCCATCAGATCGGCCAGTATCTCGCGCGCGAGTGGCGTTAGGGCGTTCGTGATGTCTGCGACGATGGCCGGAATCTCCCGGCGCGCACGCGTGATCGATTGCGCGAATACGATGCCTCGCTCTGCGAGAATGCTGCGCATCTGACTCACCAGCCCGGTCCGATTGCTCACGAGGCGACTACGAGCGCGGTGAAGACTTTGAACATCTTGTTGCTCGACGGACTTGATTGGCACGAACCGCATTGATGGTCGCTGCAATGCCTCGCAGATCGCCTCAGCATCGTTGCCGTCAGTCTTGTTGCCCTTCACGAAAGGTTTCACGAATTGCGGGCTGATGAGTTTTACCGTGTGGCCTTGCTGCTGAAACTGCCGTGCCCAATGATGGGCGCTTGAGCAGGCTTCCATCCCGATAGTGCATGGTGCAAGTCGAAGAACCAGTTCAGTCAGTTGGGCGCGGCCAACGCGACGTCGCAGCACAAGCGTGCCTGCGGCATCCACGCCGTGCAGTTGGAAGACATTCTTTGCAAGATCGATGGCAAGGAACCGAATGATTTCCATGACGATACTCCTATGAACGGTAACGTCAGCAGTTACGATACGCCTGCCGGAGCAGTCCATACCATTAACTGG
>NZ_QTQA01000077.1:0-1273 GCF_003853825.1 Burkholderia sp. Bp9012
CATGACGATACTCCTATGAACGGTAACGTCAGCAGTTACGATACGCCTGCCGGAGCAGTCCATACCATTAACTGGCGTAGCCGCTACGGCGGCATGGATGTATCGGAAGCACGACGATTGCGGCAACTGGAAGAGGAAAACCAGCGGCTCAAGCGGTTGGTGGCAGACCAGGCGCTGTGACCTGCCTGACTTCTTCGGACCATTTCAATCTTGGAGAACGGCCTCGATTGCTTCAGTTGAACAATATCGCTGCTTGAACTCGTTGGGCGTCAGGTAGGCCAGACTCGAATGTGGCCGAACAGCATTGTAGTGACGCCGCCATTGGTCGATCACAACTTTCGCTTCCGTGCGGGTGCGGAACCATTCAAGGCTCAGGCATTCGTCGCGGAACTTGCCGTTGAAGCTCTCATCCGCGCCGTTCTGCCAAGGCTTGCCGGGATCGCTGAGCGCCATGTCCATGCCATTCTGCGCCGCCCACTTCAGGATGGCGCGCGACACGAATTCCGGCCCGTTGTCCGAGCGCAGATAGCGCGGTGCGCCGTGCAGGCTAATCAGTTGTGACAGAACCTCGATGACTCGCCCCGAGCGTATTGATCCGGCCACGTCGATGGCCAGGCATTCACGCGTGTACTCATCGATCACCGTCAGACACTTCAACTGCTGGCCGTTGGCGCACGCGTCGAATACGAAGTCGTACGCCCAGACATGCCGTGCCGCCGTCGCTGGCTGCGGCCGAGGGCGATGGACAGATACGCGTCGGCGGGGTCGCTTGCGCGGCACCTGCAACCCGGCAAGACGCCACAGCCGCCAGGCCCGATCAACGCTCATCGAGTGACCCTGCCGCTCCAGAAAGATCTGAATGCGGCGGTAACCATAACGCGGATATTGTGCCGACAGAATGCTCATCGCTGCCAGCACCGGCGCGTCCCGCACGGCCAGCGTCGATTCGTAATGCAGCGCCGATCGGGCGACCGACATTAGCGCGCACGCACGCCGCTCTGACAGGCCCCGTGCTTTCGCGTAGGTGACCTGCTGGCGTCGAGCGGGCGCGCTCACCACTTTTTTGCGTTGATCTCTTTCATCACGTCCAGCTCGAGATCGCGCTCGGCCAGCATCTTTTTCAGCCGGGCATTTTCCTGCTCAAGCTGCTTCAACCTCTTCACATCGGCGGCTTCCAGGCCGCCGAAATGTTGCCGCCAGTTAATGGTATGGACTGCTCCGGCAGGCGTATCGTAACTGCTGACGTTACCGTTCATAGGAGTATCGTCATGGA
>NZ_QTQA01000078.1:0-1243 GCF_003853825.1 Burkholderia sp. Bp9012
GAGCCACACGAACGGCACGCCGATCGCGATGCCGCGGCCCGACGGCAGGAAGCGCGACAGCGCGGCGAAGCGGCTGCGGCGTTTGGCGGCCTGAGTCGTAGCGGTCGCTCCGGTCGGCACCGGCGCGGAAGGCGTGGAAGCGGAAGTTCTCATCATGTCGCCCTCATTGCGTCAGCACGACGCCGCTGGCCGGCGACCACGACACGAACACGTCGTCGTTCCACGCCGGCGCGCTGTCGTGCATCAGGTGCGAGCTCGACAGGTTCGACACCACCGTCTTGCCGCTCGGCAGGCGCACGTGATACAGCGAATACGCGCCCATGTACGCGATGTCGGTCACGACGCCGCGCGCCCAGTTGTGATGCGAGCCGGGCTTTTCGCGGGACACGTGCACGCGCTCCGGGCGCACCGAGATGCCGACCGGCATGCCGAGCGGGCCGGTCACGCCGTGGCTCACGTACATGCGTGCCTCGAGGTCGTCGCTCTCGACGAAGATGTGATCGGGTTCGTCCTCGACCACGCGCCCCTCGAACAGGTTCGTCGAGCCGATGAATTCGGCCGAGAAGCGGCTGTTCGGGAATTCGTACACTTCGCCGGGCGAGCCGATCTGCACGATCTTGCCTTCGCTCATCACCGCGAGGCGGCTCGCCATCGTCATCGCTTCTTCCTGGTCGTGCGTGACCATCACGCAGGTCACGTCGACCTTCTCGATGATGTTCACCAGTTCGAGCTGGGTCTTCTGGCGGATCTTCTTGTCGAGCGCGGACATCGGCTCGTCGAGCAGCAGCAGCTTCGGGCGCTTCACCAGCGAGCGGGCGAGCGCGACGCGCTGCTGCTGGCCGCCCGACAGTTGATGCGGCTTGCGCTTCGCGTACTTGCTCATCTGCACGAGCGCAAGCGCGTCGGCCACGCGCTCCTTGATTTCGTTCTTCGGCGTACCTTCCTGCTTCAGGCCGAACGCGACGTTCGACTCGACCGACATGTGCGGAAAGAGCGCGTACGACTGGAACATCATGTTCACCGGCCGGCGGTACGGCGGCAGCGACGCGAGGTCCTCGCCGTCGACGAAGATCTTGCCGGAGGTGGCCGTTTCCAGCCCGGCGAGCATGCGCAGCAGCGTCGACTTGCCGCAGCCCGAGCTGCCGAGCAGTGCGAACAATTCGTTTTTTGCGATCGTCAGGTTCACGTTGTCGACGGCCGTGCTGTCGCCGAATTTCTTCACGACGTTTTCGATGCGCACGAA
>NZ_QTQA01000079.1:0-1231 GCF_003853825.1 Burkholderia sp. Bp9012
TGGACCGGCCAGCCTTTCGTAGACATCTTCGAGCCATAATTTACGGCAACCGAGGAGGTCAGTATGAGCGGCAAGCGGTACACGGATGAGTTCAAGATCGAAGCAGTCAAGCAAGTCACCGAGCGTGGTCATTCGGTTGCAGATGTGGCCCAGCGTCTGGGCATTACGACGCACAGCCTATATGCCTGGCGAGCGAAGTTCGATAAGCCAGATGTCGTGCGGCAGGTGGAGCTAGACCAGAGCGCCGAGGTGCGGCGATTGAAGGCCGAACTCAAGCGGGTGACCGAGGAGCGAGACATTCTAAAAAAGGCCGCCGCGTACTTTGCAAAGGGATGACGGCAAGGTACGCATTTATGCGAGCCCATATCAACGAGCATTGTCTGCGTACGATGTGTCGGGTGCTCGGTGTTCATCGCAGCGGCTATTACGTTTGGCAACGTCAGTCAGGCAGTGCGCGCAAGCGCGAGGACGACCGGCTGCTGGGTCTGATCAAACATCACTGGCTGAGCAGCGGCGGCGTCTACGGTTACCGCAAAATCACGGTGGATTTGCGAGAATCGGGCGAGACGTGCAGCCGTCACCGCGTGCTCCGGTTAATGCGGACGGAAGGTTTGCGCGCCGAGGTTGGCTACGGCAGCAAGCCGCGCTATCGTGGCGGTCCGGTCGGCGTGGTGGCCAATGTCCTAAATCGGGAGTTCGCCCCCGACGCGCCGAACAGGGTCTGGGTTACCGACATCACGTATATCCGAACCTATGAAGGCTGGCTGTATCTGGCGGCGGTCATGGATCTGTACTCGCGTCAGATCGTCGGCTGGGCCACGCGATCAACGATGACCAGCGACCTGGTATTGCAGGCTTTGCTGGCTGCAGTCTGGAAACGCAAACCGGGCCCCGGCGTTCTGGTGCATTCGGATCAGGGCAGTCAGTTCACAAGCGATGACTGGCTGTCATTCCTGAGGGCTCACCATATGGTGCCGAGCATGAGTCGTCGCGGTAATTGCCACGACAACGCCGTTGCCGAAAGCTTCTTCAGCGCATTGAAAAAGGAGCGAATTAAGCGGCGCATCTACCCGAACAGGGCTACTGCTGCCACGGACGTATTCGACTACATTGAGATGTTCTACAACCCGATTCGCCGGCATGGTTCCGCCGGCGACCTGTCACCTGTAGAGTTTGAGCGGCGCTACGCGCTAAACGGCTCGTGAGTGTCTATGAAACTCTGGCCGGTCCA
>NZ_QTQA01000080.1:0-1142 GCF_003853825.1 Burkholderia sp. Bp9012
CCGATGCACAGCGACGCCAGCCCGCGCTTCGCATCGCGCTTGACCATCTCGTGCAGCAGCGTCACCAGGATCCGGCAGCCCGACGCGCCGATCGGGTGACCGATCGCGATCGCCCCGCCGTTCACGTTCACCTTCGACGTGTCCCAGCCCATCTGCTTGTGCACCGCCAGCGCCTGCGCCGCGAATGCCTCGTTGATTTCCATCAGGTCCAGGTCGCCCGGCGTCCAGCCCGCACGCTCCAGGCAGCGGCGCGATGCCGGCACCGGACCCATGCCCATCACGCTCGGATCCACGCCCGCGTTCGCGTATGCCTTGATCCGCGCAAGCGGCGTCAGGCCCAGTGCTGCCGCCTTCTGCGCCGACATCACCAGCACCGCCGCCGCACCGTCGTTCAGCCCCGACGCGTTCGCCGCCGTCACCGAGCCGTCCTTCGAGAACGCCGGCTTCAGCCCCGCCAGCGATTCCGCCGTCACGCCGTGACGCACGAACTCGTCAGTCGCGAACTGCAGCGGCTCGCCCTTGCGCTGCGGAATCGACACCGGCACGATCTCCGCATCGAAGCGCCCGGCCTTCTGCGCGGCTTCCGCCTTGTTCTGCGACAGCGCCGCGAACGCGTCCTGCTCCTCGCGCGTGATCCCGTATTCCTTCGCGACGTTCTCCGCCGTGATGCCCATGTGGTACTGGTTGTACACGTCCCACAGGCCGTCCACGATCATCGTGTCGACCAGCTTCGCGTCGCCCATCCGGAACCCGTCGCGCGAGCCCGGCAGCACGTGCGGCGCCGCGCTCATGTTTTCCTGGCCGCCCGCGATCACGATGTCTGCGTCGCCCGCCACGATCGCGTTCGCCGCCAGCATCACGGCCTTCAGGCCCGAGCCGCACACCTTGTTGATCGTCATGCCCGGCACCGCGGTCGGCAGGCCGGCCTTGATCAGCGATTGGCGCGCCGGGTTCTGCCCCGAACCCGCCGCCAGCACCTGGCCCATGATCACTTCGCTCACCTGCTCGGGCTTCACGCCCGAACGCTCCAGCACCGCGCGAATCACCGTCGCCCCCAGCTCTGGTGCCGCGATCTTCGCGAGCGAACCGCCGAATTTGCCGACCGCGGTCCGCGCGGCCGATACGATCACTACGTCCGTCAT
>NZ_QTQA01000081.1:0-1061 GCF_003853825.1 Burkholderia sp. Bp9012
GCTTCCGCCGGGCCGAAGCCGCGCGTCGTCATCGCCGGCGAACCCAGACGGATCCCGCTCGTCACGAACGGCTTTTCCGGATCGTTCGGAATCGCGTTCTTGTTCACCGTGATGTGTGCCGCGCCCAACGCCGCTTCCGCCGCCTTGCCCGTGATCTTCTTCGCGCGCAGGTCTACCAGCATCACGTGGCTTTCCGTACGGCCCGACACGATCCGCAGCCCGCGCTTGACCAGCGTCTCAGCCAGCACGCGTGCGTTCTCGACCACCTTCTCCTGGTAAGCCTTGAACTCCGGCGACAGCGCTTCCTTGAACGCCACCGCCTTCGCCGCGATCACGTGCATCAGCGGGCCGCCCTGGATGCCCGGGAAGATCGCCGAGTTGATCTGCTTCTCGTATTCCGACTTCATCAGGATCACGCCGCCGCGCGGGCCGCGCAGGCTCTTGTGCGTCGTCGTCGTCACGAAGTCCGCGTGCGGCACCGGGTTCGGGTACACGCCCGCCGCGATCAGCCCCGCGTAGTGCGCCATGTCGACCATCAGGTACGCACCGACCGACTTCGCGATCTTCGCCAGACGCTCGAAGTCGATCTTCAGCGCGAATGCCGACGCGCCCGCGACGATCAGCTTCGGCTTGTGTTCGTTCGCCAGTTGCTCGGCTGCGTCGTAGTCGATGTCTTCGTTTTCGTTCAGGCCGTAGCTCACGACGTTGAACCACTTGCCCGACATGTTCACCGGCGAGCCGTGCGTCAGGTGGCCGCCGTGCGCGAGGCTCATGCCCATGATCGTGTCGCCCGGCTTGAGCATCGCGAAGAACACGCCCTGGTTCGCCTGCGAACCCGAGTTCGGCTGCACGTTCGCCGCTTCCGCGCCGAACAGCTGCTTCACGCGGTCGATCGCCAGCTGCTCGACCACGTCGACGTATTCACAGCCGCCGTAGTAGCGCTTGCCCGGATACCCTTCCGCGTACTTGTTCGTGAGCTGCGAGCCCTGTGCGGCCATCACGGCCGGGCTCGTGTAGTTTTCCGACGCGATCAGCTCGATGTGCTCTTCCTGGCGGCGGTT
>NZ_QTQA01000082.1:0-1042 GCF_003853825.1 Burkholderia sp. Bp9012
GCTTCACGCGCTCGACGATCCCTTCGTCGCGCAGCAGCTTCAGGTTCGCGACCGCCACCGCCGCCGCGACCGGATGGCCCGAGTACGTGAGGCCGTGATTGAATTCGCCGTTGTCGATGATCGGGCGCGCGATGCGTTCATGAATGCCCACCGCGCCCATCGGCACGTAACCCGACGTCAGGCCCTTGGCCATCGTGATCAGGTCCGGCTCGAAGCCGAAGTGCTGATGCGCGAACCATTCGCCGGTGCGGCCGAAGCCGCCGATCACTTCGTCGGCGACGAGCAGGATGTCGTACTTGCGGCAGATCCGCTGGATTTCCGGCCAGTACGTCGACGGCGGGAAGATCACGCCACCCGCGCCCTGGAACGGCTCGCCGATGAATGCCGCGACGTTCTCCGCGCCGAGTTCGAGGATCTTCGCCTCGAGCTGCTGCGCGCGTGCGAGGCCGAATGCCTCGGGCGTCTCGCCGGCCTGCGCTTCGCCGAAGAAATACGGCTGGTCGATGTGCACGATGTGCTCGACCTTCGACGGCATCTGCTCGTGAATGTAGCCCATCCCGCCGAGCGTGCCGCCCGCGATCGTCGAGCCGTGGTAGCCGTTCTTGCGCGAGATCACGTATTTCTTCTGCGGCTTGCCCTGCACGCGCCAGTACTGGTGCACGAGGCGCAGCACGGTGTCGTTGCCTTCCGAGCCGCTGTTGCAATAGAAGAAGTGGTTGAAACCAGCGGGCGTCACTTCCGCGAGCATCGCGGAAAGCTCGATCACCGGCGGGTGCGTCGTCTTGAAGAACGTGTTGTAGAACGGCAGTTCCTGGAGCTGGCGATACGCAGCGTCGGCGAGTTCCTTGCGGCCGTAGCCGACGTTGACGCACCAGAGGCCGGCCATCCCGTCGATGACCTTGTTGCCGTCCGAGTCCCACAGATAGACGCCGTCGGCCTTCACGATCACGCGGCTGCCCGCGCGGTTGAGCGCGCCCATGTCCGAGAACGGGTGGATGTGGTGCGCGGCGTCGAGCGCGCGGTATTCGGCGGTCGAGCGTGC
>NZ_QTQA01000083.1:0-816 GCF_003853825.1 Burkholderia sp. Bp9012
CAGCCGCCGCGCCTCGGTGAGGAAATCCTGCGCGTGGATCACGTCTGCCGCGGCTTCAACAAGACGCAGGGCGAACTGCTCGTGCTCGACGACGCGAACCTGTCGCTGCGCGAAGGCGAGATCGTCGGGCTGCTCGGCCGCTCCGGCTCGGGCAAGTCCACGCTGCTGCGGATCATCGCGGGGCTGATCGAGCCGACCGGCGGTGAAGTGACCTACCTCGGCAAGCCGCTGACCGGCCCGGCCGAAGGCGTCGCAATGGTGTTCCAGACCTTCGCGCTGTTCCCGTGGCTCACCGTGCTGCAGAACGTGGAAGCCGGGCTGGAAGCGCTCGGCGTCGGCGCACGCGAGCGGCGCGAACGCGCGCTCGCCGCGATCGACCTGATCGGTCTCGACGGCTTCGAGAACGCCTACCCGCGTGAGCTGTCGGGCGGCATGCGTCAGCGCGTGGGCTTCGCGCGCGCGCTCGTGGTCGACCCGACGATCCTGCTGATGGACGAGCCGTTCTCGGCGCTCGACGTGCTGACGGCCGAAACGCTGCGTACCGACCTGCTCGACCTGTGGACGCAAGGCCGGATGCCGATCAAGTCGGTGCTGATCGTCACGCACAACATCGAGGAAGCGGTGTTCATGTGCGACCGCATTCTCGTGCTGTCGTCGAACCCGGGCCGTGTGATCGCCGAGATCAAGGTGCCGTTCAAGCATCCGCGCAACCGCCTTGACCCGGCCTTCCGCAAGCTCGTCGACGACATCTACGCGAAGATGACCGCGCGCCAGACCGGCGAGGCGACGAAGAAGGGGCTCGAGCTCGGCAGCTGG
>NZ_QTQA01000084.1:0-755 GCF_003853825.1 Burkholderia sp. Bp9012
GGCAAGACCGCAGTCGTCACGGGCGCCGCAAGCGGCATCGGCAAGGAAATCGCACTGGAGCTCGCGAAGGCGGGCGCGGCCGTCGCGATCGCCGACCTGAACCAGGACGGCGCAAACGCGGTCGCCGACGAGATCAACAAGGCAGGCGGCAAGGCGATCGGCGTCGCGATGGACGTGACCAGCGAGGAAGCGGTCAACAGCGGTATCGACAAGGTGGCCGAAACGTTCGGCTCGGTCGACATCCTCGTGTCGAACGCGGGCATCCAGATCGTCAACCCGATCGAAAACTATTCGTTCGCCGACTGGAAGAAGATGCAGGCGATCCACGTCGACGGCGCGTTCCTGACGACCAAGGCCGCGCTCAAGCACATGTACAAGGACGATCGCGGCGGCGTGGTGATCTACATGGGCTCGGTGCACTCGCACGAAGCGTCGCCGCTGAAGTCGGCGTACGTGACTGCCAAGCACGGGCTGCTCGGTCTCGCGCGCGTGCTGGCGAAGGAAGGCGCGAAGCACAACGTGCGCTCGCACGTCGTGTGTCCGGGCTTCGTGCGCACACCGCTGGTCGACAAGCAGATTCCGGAGCAGGCGAAGGAGCTCGGGATCAGCGAAGAGGAAGTGGTGAAGAAGGTGATGCTCGGCAACACGGTCGACGGCGTGTTCACGACGGTGCAGGACGTCGCGCAGACGGTGCTGTTCCTGTCGGCGTTCCCGAGCGCCGCGCTCACGGGCCAGTCGTTCGTCGTCAGCCACGG
>NZ_QTQA01000085.1:0-722 GCF_003853825.1 Burkholderia sp. Bp9012
GCGCCCGGCAAAAGCGAATCAGGGAAGTCGTGGCGCGACCCCTCCGACTTGTTTTCCAACCTCTATGACGCGGCGCTTCAGTTTCAGCGCGATGCCGCCACCACAAGCCCGAACGCCCCGGCACAAAGCCTTTCAAAAGAAACGCGCGCCAAGATCGCCGCAAACGCCCAGCTACTGCGCCAGTTCGCCGCGCTCTTGGCCAGCCAGGTACGCGCGCAGGCCAATCCGTCGACGCAAGGTAGTGTCGGGTGGATCGTCGCCGGATTGCATCGGTCGCTCGAAGCGCGAGGGCCGAGCCGTTACCTGGCCGCCAATGTCAAGACCGATACGACGAGCCGGGCTGGATCGCTCCATCCAGGCGAATCACTTGAGGCACGCGTCAAAGAACGCCCGGCCGACCAAGACGCCAACGTGTGCAAGATCGGAGCGCCGTCAGGCACCGGCAGCAGTATCAGCTTTGCCACGGGCAGCGAAACACTCAGCCACACCGACTTCACGCTACCCGGCCCGTTTCCCATCGCCTGGACGCGTACCTACCGCTCCAGTCTGGGTGCCTTCGACGATGGCGTGCTGGGCGCGCGCTGGATCACGCCGTACACCACGCGCCTCGACGTGCGGGGCGAAGGCCTGCGCTACCACGGCGCCGACGGCCGCAGCCACGACTACCCGCTGCCCAAGGTCGGACAGTTCCATGAAGATCGCATCGAAGACCTCACGCTGGT
>NZ_QTQA01000086.1:0-633 GCF_003853825.1 Burkholderia sp. Bp9012
ACATGCACTTGTTCGCTTGACCCTATAACGAGTCTGTCTCGTTACAGGTTGAGTTCTCGCGTTGTGCCGTATTCCAATTGATGTCGGCTAGAGTTAGCGCTTTAGCGCTTACTCTGGCCCCACTCCCGAAGGGAGTAGTTTACGAATCATCTTGAGATACATCGATACAATCACAACCCGGATAGTTTTCACGTCCATCTCAAGACGCTTCCGCTATCCAAATTACTTACTTCTTCCAGATTGTTAAAGAACGACAGCCGATACGTACTACGTATCCTCTGACTGGCTCAATCGCCAATGACAAAGACTCGAACAATCGTCATTCGAATGTTTGTCATTGAAGATTGGTGGAGGCAGACGGGATCGAACCGACGACCCCCTGCTTGCAAAGCAGGTGCTCTCCCAGCTGAGCTATGCCCCCATGAGTACAGATTTGCCTCAGGTGTTACCGCCAGACAATGGTGGGTCTGGTTGGATTCGAACCAACGACCCCCGCCTTATCAAGACGGTGCTCTAACCGACTGAGCTACAGACCCCTGAGTCTGTCTTTAAATTTACAGCCGATAAGCGTGAGCGCTCAACTTTGCGAGAAGCTCTGGAAAGGAGGTGATCCAGCCGCACCTTCCGATACGG
>NZ_QTQA01000087.1:0-608 GCF_003853825.1 Burkholderia sp. Bp9012
ACATGCAACAGACCACGGACATTCTCGGCGCCGCACTGGCGCATCACCAGGCGGGCCGGCTGGGCGACGCGAAGGCGGGCTACGAGCAGCTGCTCGCGGGGGAGCCCGCGCATCCGGACGCGCTGCATTTCCTCGGACTGCTGACCTGTCAGGCAGGGCAGCCGGAAGAAGGCATCGCGCTGATGCGCCGCTCGATCGACGCGTATCCGAGCGCGATCTATCACAACAACCTGGGCAACGCGCTGCGCGAGCGGGGCCGGCTCGACGATGCGATCGCGCAGTACCGCGAAGCGGTGCGGCGGCAGCCGGACTACGCGGAAGCGCACAACAACCTGGGCGATGCGCTGCGCGAGGCGCGGCAGCCGGATGCGTCGATGCAGCACTGCGCGCAGGCGATCGCGCTGCGGCCGGACTATGCGCAGGCATACAACAACCTGGGCAACGCGCTGAAGGATCTGGGGCAGGCGGATGCGGCGGTGCTCGCATACGGCAAGGCGATCGAACACGATCCGCGCTACGCGGACGCGTACAACAATCTCGGCAACGTGCTGACGACGCAGCGCAAGTTCGACGCGGCGGTGGACAGCTATCGCGCGGCCGTCGCGCTG
>NZ_QTQA01000088.1:0-532 GCF_003853825.1 Burkholderia sp. Bp9012
CAAGGTCGCGGAGTACGGCATTACCGAGAAAGACATTTTTGGTGCGCGTCGTGGCAAGTCAGGAACGCAAACGAAGGCGCCAACGGAGGCGAAGTACCGCGACCCGAAGACCGGCGCGACCTGGTCGGGCCGTGGCCGTGCGCCGGCTTGGATTAAGGATGCCAAGAATCGGAATCGATTCCTGATCCAAGAGTAAATTAACTTGGGGGTTGTAAACTCGCTCGCGTTTCGTTATTTTGACGACGTCGGGCGCGAGGTGCGTCCAAGCGAAGCCCGCAAGCGAAAGCAAGCGGGCTTTTTTGATTGCAGTGATGCGCCAGTTCGCCTACAATCGCGGCCGCGGGGTGGAGCAGTCTGGCAGCTCGTCGGGCTCATAACCCGAAGGTCATAGGTTCAAATCCTATCCCCGCAACCAACTGCGAAGCCCGCTCTGCGACAGCAAGCGGGCTTTTTGCTTTGTGCCATCACGTGATCGAGTGGCATTTGAGGCGGGGTGTAAGTTGAAGGCCGAAGACGACTCGAGAGGCTTGCC
>NZ_QTQA01000089.1:0-464 GCF_003853825.1 Burkholderia sp. Bp9012
CCCACCGGATCGTAGCGGTAGGCGAGCTGCCCGCGCCGCGTGTCGTTGATGTCGGTGAGCTGGCCGCTGGCGTCGTAGCGGTAACGCCGCACCAGCAGACGGTTACCGCCGCCAGTGCGTGTGGGCGCAGGCGTGTCGCGCGTCAGCACCTGCTCGCTGAGCCGCCCCATGGCGTCCCACTGCTGCGTTTGCAGCAGGCGGTTGCCTTGCAGGCGCGCGACCTCGCGGTGTAGGTCGTCGCGCTCGTAGCTGACGAGCTCGCGCTCATCGAGCTGCAGCGCCAGCAGGTGGCCGCTGCCGTAGGTGAGCCAGCTGACGCGGTGACCATCCGGGCGCACGGTAGCGATGCGCTGGTTCAGCGCATCGTATTCGTGCTGCCACACGCCCACCAGCGGCTGGCCCAGGCGGGTGTAGTGCTGGTGCTCGCGCACCAGGTTACCGGCCGGGTCGTGGAACCATTGCAG
>NZ_QTQA01000090.1:0-428 GCF_003853825.1 Burkholderia sp. Bp9012
GTGGACGAGGCTGGCCGCATCACCGGCCTGTGGCTGATGGGCGAGCACGAACCCCTGCGCCGCCTGAGCCTGTACCGCTATGACGAAGCGGGCGACCTCACGCTGGCACAAGACGAGAATGCTGCCGTGTGGACCTACCAGTACCAGCACCACCTGATCACCCGTTACACGGACCGCACCGGCCGCGGCATGAACCTGGTGTGGCAGGGCGAGGGCGCGGATGCTAAAGCGGTGCGCGAATGGGCCGACGACGGCAGCTTCGACACCCGCCTGGAGTGGGACGAGAACATCCGCCTTACCTACGTCACCGATGCCCATGGCCAGGAGACCTGGCACTACTACGACCACCTCGGCTACACGTACCGCATCATCCACCCCGATCAGCGTGAGGAATGGCTGTTCCGCGATGAGGCGAAGAACGTCGTCCA
>NZ_QTQA01000091.1:0-422 GCF_003853825.1 Burkholderia sp. Bp9012
AGCGCCGCGTCATAGAGGTTGGAAAACAAGTCGGAGGGGTCGCGCCACGACTTCCCTGATTCGCTTTTGCCGGGCGCCGTGCCGACAACGTTGTTCGCCTGACTCAGGGTCTCCAGACCGCTGGCGAGGTCCAGTATGAGGCTTTCGCCAAAGGTGGCGGCTTCATCCAGTAAACCGGGTAGCCTTTGTTGGGTCTGCTTTACAAAGTCGTCCAACTCGCCCCGAATGCTGCTGTTCAGATTGACCGTCAACGTGTTGAGCAGGGCCTCGCTGACCAGGGATTTTTCGCCAGTCAGTTCCTGTCGCGCGAGAAAAAGTGCAGGCCGCAGCGTCATGCGGGCGGGAGCGGTGGCCGGGGCCGGCATCAGACCGATCAGATTGATGCTTGCGATCGCCCAGTCCGAGGTATCACGGTCCTCGCG
>NZ_QTQA01000092.1:0-387 GCF_003853825.1 Burkholderia sp. Bp9012
AGCCGAGGTGGTCGTAGTAGTGCCAGGTCTCCTGGCCATGGGCATCGGTGACATAGGTGAGGCGGATGTTCTCGTCCCATTCCAGGCGGGTGTCGAAGCTGCCGTCGTCGGCCCATTCGCGCACGGCCTTGGCGTCCGGCCCGTCGCCCTGCCATTGCAGGTTCATGCCGCGGCCGGTGCGGTCCGTGTAGCGGGTAATCAGGTGGTGCTGGTACTGGTAGGTCCACGCGGCAGCATTCTCGTCTTGTGCCAGGATGAGGTCGCCCGCTTCGTCATAGCGGTACAGGCTCAGGCGGCGCAGGGGTTCGTCCTCGCCCATCAGCCACAGGCCGGTGATGCGGCCAGCCTCGTCCACCAGAGTGCCCAGGTGGGTATGCGGCTGACTGG
>NZ_QTQA01000093.1:0-359 GCF_003853825.1 Burkholderia sp. Bp9012
GCTGAGGCCCGTGGACAACGAGTTAATGCCGGTCGAAGTCGACGTGGACAGCGACGAGATCGAGCTGGTTGCCGACGACAGGCCGGTCGAGGTCGACGTCGAGAGCGACGAGATCGAGCTAGTTGCCGACGAGAGGCCAGTCGACGTGGAGGTCGAGAGCGAAGCCACCGAGCTGTCGGTCGAGCTGAGGCCCGTGGACAGCGAGTTGATGCCCGTCGAGGTCGACGTGGACAGCGAGCTGATCGAGCTAGTTGCCGACGAGAGGCCGGTCGACGTGGAGGTCGACAGCGAAGCCACCGAGCTATCGGTCGAGCTGAGGCCCGTGGACAGCGAGCTGATACCGGTCGAGGTCGACGTGG
>NZ_QTQA01000094.1:0-335 GCF_003853825.1 Burkholderia sp. Bp9012
AGCTCGCTGTCCACGTCGACGTCGACCGGCATCAGCTCGCTGTCCACGGGTCTGAGCTCGACCGATAGCTCGGTGGCTTCGCTCTCGACCTCCACGTCGACCGGTCTCTCGTCGGCAACCAGCTCGATTTCGTCGCTCTCGACGTCGACCTCGACCGGCATCAGCTCGTTGTCCACGGGGCTCAGCTCGACCGACAGCTCGGTGGCTTCGCTCTCGACTTCCACGTCGACGGGCCTCTCGTCGGCAACCAGCTCCATCAGCTCGCTGTCCACGTCGACGTCGACCGGCATCAGCTCGCTGTCCACGGGTCTGAGCTCGACCGATAGCTCGGTGGC
>NZ_QTQA01000095.1:0-335 GCF_003853825.1 Burkholderia sp. Bp9012
GACCTCCACGTCGACCGGCCTCTCGTCGGCAACCAGCTCGATCAGCTCGCTGTCCACGTCGACCTCGACCGGCATCAGCTCGCTGTCCACGGGCCTCAGCTCGACCGACAGCTCGGTGGCATCGCTGTCGACCTCCACGTCGACCGGCCTGTCGTCGGCAACCAGCTCGATTTCGTCGCTGTCCACGTCGACCTCGACCGGCATCAGCTCGCTGTCCACCGGCCTCAGCTCGACCGACAGCTCGGTGGCTTCGCTCTCGACCTCCACGTCGACCGGCCTCTCGTCGGCAACCAGCTCGATCTCGTCGCTGTCCACGTCGACCTCGACCGGCATCA
>NZ_QTQA01000096.1:0-263 GCF_003853825.1 Burkholderia sp. Bp9012
ACTTACTTCTTCCAGATTGTTAAAGAACGACAGCCGATACGTACTACGTATCCTCTGACTGGCTCAATCGCCAATGAGAAAAACTCGAACCAAACTTCATTCGAATGTTTGTCATTGAGGATTATCGAAAGCGACCGGCATTATAACCGATTAAACCGCTAACAGACAGTCTTTCTGTCTTTATCAACAGCCGATAAGCGTGAGCGCTCAACTTTGCGAGAAGCTCTGGAAAGGAGGTGATCCAGCCGCACCTTCCGATACGG
>NZ_QTQA01000097.1:0-263 GCF_003853825.1 Burkholderia sp. Bp9012
CTCATCGACCCGGCCGAGCAGCGCGAAGCCGAGCGCCAGCGCATGCCGCGCATCAAGGCGCTGGACAACCTGCTCAAACAATACGCCGGCACCCACTACCAGTACGACACGCGCGGCAACCTCACGCAGCGTTGGCACAACGGTAAGGAAGGCCGCTTCACCTGGGACCTGTTTGACCGCCTGACGCACTACGAAGACGAGCGCCTGAAGGTCGACTACACCTACGACGCGCTTGGGCGGCGCTTGTCCAAGCACAGCCAGGC
>NZ_QTQA01000098.1:0-229 GCF_003853825.1 Burkholderia sp. Bp9012
GAGGATACGTAGTACGTATCGGCTGTCGTTCTTTAACAATCTGGAAGAAGTAAGTAATTTGGATAGCGGAAGCGTCTCGAGATGGACGTGGAAACTATCCGGGTTGTGATTGTATCGATGTATCTCAAGATGATTCGAACTCTAAGTTTGACTCAATTGGAATACGGCACAACGCGAGAACTCAACCTGTAACGAGACAGACTCGTTATAGGGTCAAGCGAACAAGTGC
>NZ_QTQA01000099.1:0-222 GCF_003853825.1 Burkholderia sp. Bp9012
ACATGCACTTGTTCGCTTGACCCTATAACGAGTCTGTCTCGTTACAGGTTGAGTTCTCGCGTTGTGCCGTATTCCAAAATCGAGTCGAACATAGAGTTCGAATCATCTTGAGATACATCGATACAATCACAACCCGGATAGTTTCCACGTCCATCTCAAGACGCTTCCGCTATCCAAATTACTTACTTCTTCCAGATTGTTAAAGAACGACAGCCGATACGT
>NZ_QTQA01000100.1:0-209 GCF_003853825.1 Burkholderia sp. Bp9012
GAACCGCCACCCACGTTACCCAGCGCACCCGTCACCGTGCCCAGCGCACCGGTCAACGCACCTGCCGGATTGCCGCCACCGAGCGCGCCCGTCACTTGATTGACGACACCTTGAACCGGCGCCAGCGGGTTTGAACCGCCACCCACGTTACCCAGCGCACCCGTGACCGTGCCCAGCGCACCGGTCAACGCACCAGCCGGATTGCCGCC
>NZ_QTQA01000101.1:0-204 GCF_003853825.1 Burkholderia sp. Bp9012
CGCTTGCCGCTCATACTGACCTCCTCGGTTGCCGTAAATTATGGCTCGAAGATGTCTACGAAAGGCTGGCCGGTCCAGTTCAAGGTACCGAAACAGTCGTACACGGCAGAGTTCAAGTTGGCCGCCGTTGGAGTTGACCCTGTAATCCCGGACACAGCGTCACACTAAGGTTGCAGAATCCATTGAGCGCCGGAACTCGCGAGG